>JAAEKA010000462.1:3200-8308 GCA_014155705.1 Anaerolineae bacterium clx_CAG2
TTGGTACGGCGCGGGCGGCGGCCGCGGGCGACTTCCGAAGTCTGTGGTCTAGTACGGACCGCTGCGGCCGCCTTGCCGCGCCCGGATCTGCGCCTCCAGCTCGGCCAGTGAAGGCATAGGGCCAAAGGTCTCGTCAGGGAAACGGCCGCCGCCCGACCAGAAAAGCCAGCCGGCCGCGCTCGCGTCCTCGGCGGCCTGGCGCTGGATCAGGTATTCGGGCACGTCGTAGTCATAGCCGCGCGCCGGGCCTTCGGTTCTGAAGTTCTTGGGATAGCCTTGCAGCCAGGGACGGATCTGCGTCGGCAAGGGCACGATCTCGCGCACTTTGGCCGTACTGTCGTAGATCACCTTGTAGGGGCAAAGCACCGGCTCGTCGCAGCCGGGGAAAGTGCCGGGCCACCACACCTGCGGGTAGATCATCGGGCTGAGGTAGTCCAGACCCTGGGCCATGTCGGCCAGATTCTGGCCGATGTACGGCTCGTTGCCGTTCAGAATGATGCTGCCGAAAACGTCGATTGCTGTGAAAATGCCGTAGGGCTTGAGCTCCCGCATCAGCTCGTGGGCGAAATTGGTGATGGTCTCGCGCCGGTTCTCGGCCGTGCTTTCCACCGAGTAGGTCAGGATGTTGTGATCCAGCAAGCCCGAGAAGCGGAAGTAGTCGAACTGGATCTCGTCAAAGCCCAACGCCGACAGTTCCTTGGCCAGGTCGATTTCATACTGACGCACCTCCGGCAGATACGGGTCGGCCCAGGCCAGATTCTCACCGTCTTTCCATAGCACATCAGGATTCGATCGCCGGCGCAGCGCCCATTCCGGCACACCCTCGGCCAGCGCATCGTCCTTGAAGGTCACAAAGCGGGCAATGGTGTAGATACCGCGCCGATTGGCTTCCTCGAGGAACTCCTGCGCGCTCATGATGTCTTCCTGAAAGACGCCGATCTCCCGCGCAATCGGATTCTGCGGGTCCCAGGCGATCTCCCCGTAGTCGCTCTTGATGTCGATGACCACGGCGTTCAAGTTAGGCGACTGCTCGATCAGATCCAAACGCGAGTTGATCAGAGCGCGATCATACAAGAAGTGGAAGGGCACGTAGAAACCGCGCGCCTCAAACGGCTGCATCTGCGCGTCCAGGCAGTAGGGCGCGCCGCACTCGCCGCCGGCCAGCGTCTCGGGGAAGTACAGACTGTAGCCCGGCGCCTTGAGCATGATCTCCGGGTTGGCCGGCAGGCCCTGGACTTCGAAACTGCCGTCGTCGGCCGCGTCCACGTAAAGGATCGGATCGGTGCCGCGGCAGTCGATGCCCTGACATACATCCCGGTCGTAGACATAGACTGTCACGCCCAGCACGTCCTCGCCCGTCTCCGCATCCACGGCCTGGCCGATCACCGTGTCGGGCGCCAGGGCCAACGCGGCCTGGGTTGCGCCATCGAAGACCTGGGCCATGGCCGCGAAATTCGTGGCCGTCACGGTGAAGACGTCGCCCGCCTCGATCAGCGGCAGCAGGGCGATGCCCTGGGCGTCGCTGACAGCCTCGCTGCGCTGGCTGGTCACCACGGCGCCCTCAACCGGCTGGCCGGCGTTGTCGGTCACGGTCACCACCAGCCCCTTGGGCTCCAGCGCCACCGCCAGCTCCACGTCTTCGCTGAACTCAGCCTGCGCAGCCTCGTAGCCGGGCGCTTCGACGCTGATGGCCAGCGGCACCTCGGTGGTCCACAGGATGAACTGCCCGTCCTCGTCGCTGGTAGCGGTCAGGTCGTCGGCCGTGATCGTCGCGCCTACAATCGGGTTGTTGGTGACGTTGTTGACCAGCCGGCCGGCCAGGTGCGGCGCCAGCAGGGCCACGTCCAGCGGCTGCCCGCCCAGCAGGTTGGCCGCTTCATCGATGGGCTGGCTGGCCGGCTCGAAGCCTTCCAGCTCGGCCGCCAGACTCAGGTCGTCGCCATGCAACCGCAGGATCTGATACCGGCCGGCGTCATCGCTGGCGGCTGTCTGGCCGCCTGCCGTCACGGTCGCGCCCGCTAACGGCTGGCCGGTCTGGTAATCACTGACCACTCCTGCCAGCGTCGTCGGCTGCAGCGCAATGTCCACCGCCTCCTGGCCATCCAGGGCCGCGTCCGAGGCAACCGCCGCCGTGGCCGGCAGGAAGCCGGGCAGGGCCACGCTGATTTCGCCCGCGCCCACCTCGCTGGGGAAGTAGAAGAAGCCGTTGTCCAGGCTCTCGCTGCTCTGGCCGTTGAGGCTCAATTCAGCCCCGCCCAGCGGCTGGCCGCTTTCAGCGTCGCTGACCAGGCCGTGCAGCCCGTTGGGGTAAATGGGCAGGCTGACGGGCTGGGCATCGGCGCCGTTCCAGTCGGCCAGCGGCAACTCGTAGGCAATGAAGCCGTCGGCCGCCAGCGCCACCTGCGCATCCGTGCGCGGCAGGCGCTGCAGCTCAAAGCGGCCCTCGCCGTCGGTGACGGCTGCCTGGTCGACGGCGCTGACAGTGGCGCCCGCCACAGGCTGGCCATCGACGGCGTTGACTACCTGGCCCTGCAACACAGTCGGCTGCAAGTCGGCGATCAACTGGGCTGGCGCCAGCGGCAGGAAGCTAAAACTGGCCTCCCCCTGCCAGGGCTGGAAGGCGCTATGGTCGACCGAGGCGCTCAGCGGTTGGAAGCGCGAGGCCTTGGCTGAGAACGCGCCCGCGGCGTCGGTCAGCATCTGCTCGCCGCTGCTCAGGGTGATGGCTGCGCCGGGCAGCGGCTGGCCACTGGCCGCGTCGGTGACCTGGCCAGCCACGGAAACAGGCAATACGTACAGCACAGCGAGCAGCGCCACGATAGCCACGCCGCCCACAACGGCGGCCAGGGTCAGGCGCCGGCGCTGGGATTGATCGGAAACCTTAGGGGTATCGTTCGAGACAGTCACGCGTCATCCTCATCGCTAATTCTAATAGGCCAGGACTCTGGCCGGTTTTGCCGGCCGGAGTTCTAATACCGTATACAAAACCAGATCATTATAGCCACAGCACGCGGGGCTGGCAAACTGCACGCTCATTGCCAGTTGACAGCAAACGCCATCGGTGCTACCATTGCGCCACAACCGAACACAGCACATCCGCTGTGACGGGGACAGGTCGAGATGAGTTCCCCGGCGTCCAGAGAGCGACGTTCAAGCTGCAAGCGTCGCCGCCGGCCCGCCTCGATGACACCCCTGAGCCGAACGGCGAACGCAACGAGCAGTTGCTTCCTTATCCACTTGTCTGCTGCTCACAGCCACTAGCCGTCTCCGGGATGCGCCCGTTAGCGCGCAACGACTTCGCCCCTGTCAACGTCGTCTGCGGGCGGAGCCGATCAAAGGCCCCAAGCGGGGCAAATGGTGGTGGCACCACGAAGGTTTTCCAGAAGCCCTCGTCCTCCTGTAGGATGAGGGCTTTTTTGTATAACGGGTAGTGCGTAACCCGGAATTGTGCTCAGAGTCTCCGGTTACGTATTACTTGTTACTCGTTACGAATCAAGCCACAGAGGACCATATGGAACGAATACCTACCACACAAGTCAGCCAACACATCGGCCAGCGCGTGCGCGTGCAGGGTTGGCTGCACGCGCTGCGCAAGCTGGGCGGCGTGACCTTTGTCGTTGTGCGCGACGGCTGGGGGACGGTGCAGGCGGTCAGCGAGGACGAGACTGAGCTGACCGCGCTGTCAGAGACGGCCGGCCTGGGTGCGGAGACGGTGCTGGCGCTGGAGGGGCTGGTCGTGGCCGAAGCGCAGGCGCCCGGCGGCGTTGAGCTGCGCCAGTTGGCGGTTGAGGTGTTCACGCCGGTGGCTGAGACGCTGCCGCTGCCCCTCAACAAGCGCCAGATCAAGGCCAGCCTGCCCACACTGCTGGACCACGCCGTCGTCGCTAACCGCCACCCAGCGCGGCGCGCGGTCTTTCGACTGGCGGCCGGGGCCATGGCCGGTTTTCGGGCCACATTGAACGGCCGCGGCTTCACCGAAATCCAGACGCCCAAGATCGTCGCCTCGGCCACCGAAAGCGGCAGCAACGTCTTCCAGCTCGACTACTTCGGCCGGCCAGCCTACCTGGCGCAAAGCCCGCAGTTCTACAAGCAGATCATGGTGGGCGTCTTCGAGCGCGTCTTCGAGGTAGGTCCGGTCTTCCGCGCCGAGCCGCACGACACTACCCGCCACGTCAACGAGTACGTCAGCCTGGACGTGGAGTTCGGTTTTGTCGCCAATCACTTCACGGTGATGGCCCTGGCGCGCGACGTCATCGCCGGCATCCTGGAGACGCTGCAAACCGGCTATGCGGCCGAGTTAGCCCTGCTGGAGGCGCGTCTGCCGATCGTGCCCGCCGCGATCCCGCACATCCACTTCGCCGAAGCGCAGGAGCTGATCCTGCAACGCCACGGCGTGGACGTGCGCGGCGAGCCGGACCTGTCGCCCCAGGACGAGCGCTGGCTGGGCCAGTGGGCGCAGGAAGAACACGGCAGCGACTTCCTCTTCGTCACCGGCTACCCCATGGTCAAGCGGCCCTTTTATACCCACCCCGACCCAACGCGGCCCGGCTACAGCAATTCCTTCGACCTGCTCTTCCGCGGCGTGGAGCTGATCACGGGCGGCCAGCGCCTGCACCGCTACGGCGAGTATCTGGCCGCGCTGGAGCAGGCCGGCTATCCGGCGGCGCCGTTCGAGAGCTACCTGGAGGTCTTCCGCTACGGCATGCCGCCCCATGGCGGCTTCGCCATCGGCCTGGAGCGCCTGCTGATGCAACTGCTGGACCTGCCCAACCTGCGGCTGGCGACGCTGTTCCCGCGCGACCTGAACCGGGTGACGCCGTAACACGTAACTCGTAACCCGGAAAGGCGTCGCGCAAGACGACTTCCGGTTACGGGTTACGCACACCTGCACTTGCGACGGAGCGCAGCGCAGGTGCGAGTGTTACTCCTTACGCAGTCCTTGTGGCATAATCCTGGTATGAGCGAGATTCTGTCAGTTTGGATCCTGGGCGACCAGTTGCTGGCCCCGCACCCGGCATTGCTTGCGGCTGAGCAGGCCGTCGGGCGGGACAACGTGCGCGTGGTGCTGGTGGAGAGCGCGGCCCGCGCCCGGCGGCTGCCCTACCAGC
>JAAEKA010000463.1 GCA_014155705.1 Anaerolineae bacterium clx_CAG2
GGCGCGATTGTAGCATGTTCCCGCCAAAAGAAGAAGCTGCGCAGATGCAGGTGACCCCATGTCCGAGACTGTGATCAGTTCTTTCATCCTCCGTTTCACCCAGGAGAGCGACGCCGACCTGCCCTGGCGCGGGGTGGTGCGGCATGTGCAGAGCGACGAGGAGAGCCGCTTCACGCGCATCGAGGAGGCGCTGCGCTTTATTGGGCGGTTTGTGGATGTCGTCGGAGATACCACAACCGCCGGGCATGGCGGACAGCGAATGGACGCGCGGCCTCATGAGATGATCGGTTTGGATGGTGAGGAGTAAGACATGGCAGAGCCGCCGCCGGTTGGCATTGTGAGCGTTGGGACGTATTCGCCGCCGGGCTACATGACGGCGGCTGAGATCGCCGCGGCCAGCGGGCTGCCGGAGTGGGTGATCCGCGACAAGATGGGCATCACGGGCAAGCACGTGGCCGGGCCGGACGACCAGCCCAACGAGATGGCCATCAAGGCCGCGCTGGACTGCCTGAGTCGGAGCGACATCCCCGCCAGCGAGATCGACGTGGTGCTCTGCACCACCGAGGAGTGGCGCGAGTATTTGTTGTGGACCACCGGCATCCACCTGGCGCACGCCATCGGCGCGACCAATGCCTGGGCGGTGGATCTGCACATGCGCTGTGCGACGACCGTCGGCGCGATGAAGATGGCCAGGGATATGATGCTGGCCGACCCCGAAATCAACACGGTGCTGATCGCGGGCGGCTACCGCGTCTCTGACTTCATCGACTTTCGCAACCCCCGCACCTCGTTCATGTGGAACATTGCCACCGGCGCCGGCGCGATGTTGCTGCGTAAGGGCTGGCCGCGCAACCATGTGCTCGGCTCGCACATCATCGTCGACGGCAGCATGAGCAAGCACGTGGTCATCCCAGCCAGCGGCACGGCCCAGTTCGCCACGCCCCAGGCCATAGCCGGCAATACCCTGCCGCCCGAGCAGTTCTACTTCGACCTGGTGGAGCCAGAGGCGATGAAGGACCGGCTCAATGCGGTCAGCATGGATAACTGGCTGCGCTGCGTGGACGAGGCTCTGCGCAAGAGCGGCCGCAAGCCCGACGGCGCTGCGTACACCCGCTCCGACATCGACTACCTGAACATGATCCTGATCAAGCCCAGCGGCCACAAGGAGATGCTGGAGCGCTTGAGCCTGACTGAGGAGCAGTCGGTCTACCTGGGCGCCATCGGCCACACCGGCGAGCAAGACGCCATGTTCAGCATCCGCGAGGGGCTGGCCGCCGGTCGTTTGAAGGATGGCGATCTGATGGCGATTGTGGCGGCCGGCATTGGCTACGTCTGGGCGGCGGGTGTGGTGCGATGGGGATCGATGAGTCATGGCAGCAACACGTAACTCGTAACCCAGAATTCGGAATTCGCAGACAACTTTCCGGTTACGAGTTACGCAGCACGAGTTACATCCTGAAAACAAGCTTGTTTGAGCAGAAATGGAGGCAGTCTCATGCGTCTCAAGGACAAAGTAACCCTTATCACCGGCGGCGCAGCCGGCATCGGCAAGGCAACGGCGCAGCGCTTCAAGGAAGAGGGCGCGGTGGTTGTGATCTGCGACGTAAAGGAAGAGGCCGGCCAAGCCGTGGTCGACGAACTGGGTCTGGCGGCCTTCTACAAGGTCAACGTGGCCGACCGACAGGACGTGCAGCGCTGGATCGACGAGGTAGTGGCACGCTTTGGTCGCATCGACGTGCTGGTCAACAACGCGGGCGTGCTGCGCGACGGCCGGCTGGTGGTGGTCAAGGAGGGCGAGCTGGTCAAACAGATGCCCGAGGCCGACTGGGACCTGGTGATCGGCGTCAACCTGAAGGGCGTCTTTAATTGCACCCAGGCCGTGGCGCCGGTGATGATCCGGCAGGGCGGCGGCGTCATTCTCAACGCCAGCAGCGTGGTCGGCCTGGACGGCAACTTCGGCCAGACCAACTACGTGGCCACCAAGGCCGGCGTGATCGGCATGACCAAGGTGTGGGCGCGCGAGCTGGGCCGCAATGGCATCCGCGTCAACGCCGTCGCCCCCGGCTTCACCGCCACTGAGATGGTCATGCAGATGCCGGAGAAAGTGCTGGCCGAGATGGCCGCCCGCGTCCCCCTGCGCCGCATGGGCGAGCCGCGCGACATTGCCAACGCCTATCTGTTCCTGGCGTCAGATGAAGCCAGCTACATCAGCGGCGAGGTGCTGCGGGTGGATGGCGGCATTGTGGTTGGAACCTGAGGAATGGTGAATGGTGAACGGTTAATGGTTAATTGTTAATGGCGGAGTGCGCGCGTTAACCGTTAACCGTTACCCATTCACCACTAGCCATTTGATCTTGCTGAAGGAGGGATGCTGATGGCAAAGGGCGATGACATTGAAGAGCGCTTGATCAACTTTGCGGTAGCGATCATTGCGTTGTGCGACAAGCTGCCCGACACACCGGGCGGCCGGCACGTTGGCGGACAGCTTCTGCGCAGCGGCACGTCACCGGCGCCGAATTACAGTGAGGCTCGCAGCGCCGAAAGCAAGCGCGACTTCGTGCACAAGTTGCGAATTGCACTGAAGGAAATGAACGAATCGCGCGTCTGGCTCATCGTCATCCTCCGCAGCAAGATGCTCCCACAGCCCGAAGTCAGCCCGATCTTGCGCGAATGTCAGGAACTCTGCGCTATTCTCTACTCTAGCATCCAAACCACCCAAGGCCGCCGGCCAGACGCGCCTCCGGCAATTAACCATTAACCGTTACCCATTCACCATTGACCATTCTCCGGAATCCGTATGCACGCCGCCGACTTACTCACCAGCCGCTCCCGCCTGACGCCAGCCCGCGAGGCTCTGCTGGAGCTAGAAACCGGCCGCCGCTTCAGCTACGCCGACCTCAACGCCCGCGCCTGCCGCCTGGCCAACTTCCTGGCCGGCCTGGGCGTGCAGGCTGGCGACCGGGTGTCAATCCTGGCGCACAACAGCGTCGTCTACCTGGACCTGTTCTACGGCCTGGCCAAGATCGGCGCGATCTTTACACCGCTGAACTGGCGGCTGACTGCGCACGAGCTGAGCTACATCGTCAACGACTGCACGCCCATCGTGATGCTGGTCGGGCCGGAGTTTGCCGGCATGTGGGCCGAGATGCAGGCAATGGTGGCTGTGCCGCACGTCATCCGCCTGGATGGAACCGACGTGCCCGGCGCGCTGGACTACGACGCCAGCCTGGCTGCCGCCTCTCCTGCCGAGCCCGCCCGTCCGCCGCTGGACAGCGAGTCGCCCTACTGCATCCTCTACACGTCGGGCACCACCGGCAAGCCTAAGGGCGCAGTCCTACCCCACCGCCAGATCCTGTGGAATTGCATCAACACGGTGGTGAGCTGGGGCCTGTCCGAGCGCGACGTGTCGCCGGTGCTGACGCCGTTGTTCCACGCCGGCGGGCTGTTCGCCTTCCTGACGCCGCTGTTCTATGCCGGCGGCAGGATCATTCTGGCCAGAGGCTTCGACGCAGAACAGTCGTTGCGGGTGATCGAGGAGGAACGCTGCACGGCGATCCTGGGCGTGCCGACGCTGTTCCAGATGTGGCTGGACGCGCCCGGTTTCGCCCAGGCCGACTTTAGCGCGGTACATTTCTTCATCAGCGGCGGCGCGCCGCTGCCCGTGCCGCTGGTCGAGGCCTGGCGGGCGCAGCAGCCGGTGGTCTTTCGCCAGGGCTACGGCCTGACCGAGGTCGGCCCCAACTGCTTCAGTATGACCGACGACGAGTCGTTCCGCAAGACCGGCTCGGTCGGCAAGCCGGTTTTCCACAGCCAGATGCGGCTGATCGACCCGGCCACTGGGCTGGACGTGCCGGTGGGCGAAACGGGCGAACTGCTGATCAAGGGCCCGCACGTCTGCACCGGCTACTGGCAGAACCCAGAAGCCACGGCCCAGGCGCTGGTGGGCGGCTGGTTCCACACCGGCGACATGGCCCGCGTGGACGACGAGGGCTTCTACGCCATCGCCGGCCGCTTCAAGGACATGATCATCAGCGGCGGCGAGAACATCTACGCCGCCGAGGTCGAAAAGGTCTTTCGCGACCATCCCGCCGTACAGGACGCCGCGCTGATCGGCCTGCCCGATCTACAATGGGGCGAGGTGGGGCTGATGGTGGTGGTACTCAAGGCCGGACGCACGGCCACAGAAGCCGAGCTGCGCCATTTCTGCGCCGGCCGCCTGGCCCGCTACAAGGCGCCCAAGCAGGTAGCCTTCGTCGACGCGCTGCCGATGTCGCCGTACGGCAAGGTGATGAAGGCGGAGCTCAAAGCCAGGGATTGGAAATCCCCTGGCTGAACCTGAGAAGCCGCCTCAGCGGCTAGAATCCCAACGCCTGAGGGCGCTTCATGAAAGCCACGATTGACCTTCGATCCATTGACCTAGAATCCCAGCGCCTGAGGGCGCTTCTCGTCTTCAGCCGGTGAATTTGATTCACCGGGCGTGGCCAGGCAAGAGGACATCTATGACACGCTATGGAACCATTATCGGCACGGGGCGCTACGTCCCGGAGACTGTGCATACGAACGAGATGCTCAAGGAGCAGGTCAGCCATGCTAACCCCGACCTGGCCAAGGTGGTGGACGCCTTCCAGGATAGCTCCGGCATACGCGCCCGCCGGCTGGCTCCGCGTGACTGGGCGGCATCGGACATCGCCGTGCGGGCCGCGCAGGCTGCGCTGGACAAGGCTGGCATCCGTCCCGACCAGGTGGACATGATCCTGCTGGGCACCGACACGCCCGACTACATCACCCCGGCCACCTCGACCGTGGTCCAGCACAAGCTAGGCGCGGTCAACGCTGGCACCTACGACATCGGCTGTGCTTGTGCGTCTTTCCCGACCGGCATCGCCACGGCGTCCGGCCTGCTGGCCACCAACCCGTGGATGCGCTACGTGCTGGTAATCGGCGTCTACATGATGAGCAAGCTGGCCGACCCGACCGACGTGACCGCCTTCTTCTACAGCGACGGTGCGGGCGCGGCTGTGCTGGCGGCCGACGACAAGCCGGGCTTCATCTCGTCGGCCTATCTGGCCGACGGCGCGTACCATGCCCACTGGGGCCTTTACAGCGGCGGCACCTACGAGCCGGCCACAGTCGAGGCGGTGCAGGCCGGCCGCGCCAACGTGCGCCTGTTGCAGCGCTACCCGCCCGACGTCAACCACATCAATTGGCCCCGGATCGCCCGCCTGTTGGCCGAACGGGGCGGCTTCGCCCTCCAGGACATCGACCTGATCGTCTTTACCCAGGTGCGTCTGCCGTCGATCCATCTGGTGATGGAAGACCTGGGCCTGCCGCTGGCCAAGACCCACTGGATCATGGAGGAGTGGGGCTACACCGGCTCGGCCTGCATCGGCATGGCTCTGGACAGCGCGCTCGAGCAGGGCAAGGTCAAATCGGGCGACCTGGTGGCCCTGGTCGGCTCCGGCGTCGGCTACAACTACGCCGGCGCGGCGTTCAGGATGCCGTGAGCGCGCAGGACTGACAGTGCTGGTCAACACGACAAGATTGTTCTATGCATAGAAGACGGTCTGCCCGCAGAGCAGCACTGTCAGTCCTCTTCGAAGTATAAGGAACCCATGACCATCCCCACCTTACCAGGCGTCACGCCCAAGCTGATCACGACCGAGCGGATTGTGACGCGCGTGTTGTTCAGCGGGCCGGACAATGGCATGCCGGTGCTGTTCCTGCACGGCAACGCCTCGTCCGCCACCTGGTGGGAGGAGACAATGGCGGCCTTACCGGCCGGCTGCCGCGGCATCGCGCCCGACCAGCGCGGCTTTGGTGAAGCAGATGAAGACAAGAAGGTCGATGCGACACGCGGCGCGGGCGATTGGGCTGATGACGCGGCGGCGCTGCTGGATACGCTAGGCGTCGATCGGGTCCATGTGGTGGGCAATTCGCTGGGCGGCGTGGTGGTCTGGCGGCTGCTGGCCGACTGTCCTCAGCGGATACTCACGGCAACAGTCGTGGACACTGGCTCGCCCTACGGCTTCGGCGGCACCAAAGATATAGACGGCGCGCCTTGCTGGCCCGATTTCGCTGGTTCCGGCGGCGGGCTGTCCAACCCTAAGCTGATCAGGCGTCTGGCGGGGCAAGACCGCGGCATGGACAGCCGCTTCTCGCCCCGCCTGGCCATTCGCACCTTGCTGGTCAAGCCCCCCTTCCTCCCGGCACGCGAGGAAGAACTGCTTTCCTCCATGTTCAGCACCCACCTGGGACCGCAGGACAACCCCGGCGACTTCGTCCCTTCGCCCAACTGGCCCTTCGTGGCGCCGGGCGCTTGGGGCGCGGCCAATGCGCTGTCGCCCAAGTATGTCGGCGATGCGATCGAGCGCATGCTGGCCGCCCAGCCCAAGCCGCCGCTGCTGTGGGTGCGCGGCAGCCATGACCTGGCCGTGGGCGACACCTCGCTCTCCTGCCCCGGAACGCTGGGCTCCTTGGGTGCGATCCCCGGCTGGCCGGGCATGGAGATCTACCCGCCGCAGCCCATGGTCAGCCAGACGCGGGCCGTGCTGGAGAAATATGCTGCGGCCGGCGGCCGGTACCAGGAAATCGTCATTGATGATACGGGTCACGTACCGTTCATCGAGAAGCCGAATGTGTTCAACGCCGTGTTTCACGCGCATTTGGCCGGTAACCGGTAAGCAGTAAACGGTAATCGGATCCTTGACCGTTCACTGTTCACAGTTTACCGTTCACCAACGATCATGTACACCAAACCACTCATCACCCCCGACCGCAGCGGCCGGCTCGCCGTGCCGATTCAGGATGGCGCGCGCCAGGTCTATTGGGAATACTTTGGCCAGGGCGACCGCGAGGTCGTGGTGATGCTCAACGGCGTGGCCATGTCCACGCGCGGCTGGTATCGCAACCTGCCGGAGCTGCAGCCGGCCTACGACGTGCTGCTCTACGACTATCTGGGTCAGGGCCGCTCGTCGCAGGAGGATGAGCCGTATGGCATCGATGCCTTCGCCGGGCACCTGGTGCGCATCATGGATACGCTGGGCATCGAGCGCATCCACCCGGTGGGCGTCTCCTATGGCGGCTTCATCGCCGCGGAGCTGGGTCGGCTGTTCGGCGACCGGCTGCACACCCTGACGCTGTCGGGCATCCTGCTGACGCGCGAGACGCAGTTCCAAATGTATCAGGACCTGTCGCTCAAGTTCTATATGGCGCCCGACCCGGCCTTCGAGATCTACACCCACTACATGTACGAGAAGATTTTCGGCGAGGCTTTCGCCAGCCGGCTATACGGCGACAGGCTGGAGCGGATGCGCCAGGGCTTTTACGCCGACTACCACGGCAAGGAGTATTGCCTGGTGCGCCTGACCGAGGCGCAGAACCCATTCTTCGCTCGCATCGACGCCGATCCCGACCTGTACCGCGGCGTCCGTACGCCGACGCTGCTGCTGACCGGCAACCAGGACCGGGCCATCCCAACCTGGCAGCAGGCCAAGTTGCTGGAGATCCTGCCCAACGCTCGCCAGATAATCCTGCCCGGCAGCGGCCACATGACCTACATGGAGCGGCCGGACCTGTTTTGGCCGGCGGTGCGGAGGTTGTTTGAGGCGAAGTCGGTAGACTGGGTGATTGGGTGACCAGATGATTGGGTGATTGGATGACTCTCGAAGATGCGAGGTGCTTGTGAAGCGGTCGATTGCGTTGGTGACTTTGGTGGTGAGTGACTACGACGAGGCGCTGGCGTTCTTCGTGGATGCGCTGGGCTTTGCCGTGATCGAGGATACGCCGCTGGGCGGCGGTAAGCGTTGGGCGGTGGTGGCGCCGCCCGGCTCGACTGGCGCCTCACTGCTGCTGGCTCGGGCTGTGACGCCGGAGCAGTTGGCCCACGTTGGCAACCAGACCGGCGGCCGGGTCGCCTTCTTCCTGCACACCGACGACTTCTGGCGCGATTATCGACACATGCAGTCCCGCGGCGTCCGCTTCGCCGAGGAACCGCGCCAAGAACCCTACGGTACGGTTGTCGTGTTCTACGATCTGTACGGCAACAAATGGGATTTGGTGCAACACAAAGACGCTTGAGGCAACTGGAGCCAGACATGACCATCGGCGATTACCTGGGACGACGACAGATCTATAGCCCCGACAAGCTGGCCATCATCGACGCGGGCAAGCAGCCAACGCTGGAACTGACCTACCACCAGATGAATGAGCGCGCCAACCGCCTGGCCAACTGGCTACGCGACACGGCCGGCGTGCAGAAGGGCGACCGGGTGGCCATCCTGGCGCGCGACGGCGTGGAGCACCTGGACCTGTTCTACGCCTGCGCCAAGCTGGGCGCGATCCACACCCCCTTCAACTGGCGC
>JAAEKA010000464.1 GCA_014155705.1 Anaerolineae bacterium clx_CAG2
GGCCAGGGCGTCCACGACCGGCTGGCTCGCAGGCGTCAGGCGGCGCATCCCCTGCGGCCGCGGCAGGCCGCTCTGGACCAGCACGTCGTCCAGGACGATGCTGACGGCCGGGGTGTTGCTGTACAGCTCAGTGGCGCGGGCCGCGCAGCGCTTCTCGCAGCCGTCGATGGCGATGGTGGGGTAGAACCTGGCGAAGGCGCGGTCGCCCTCGCCGCCGGCCAGAAAGAGCGGCAGGCAGATGGTCACGGTATCGGCCGGCCGCAGTTCCTCCAGCACCTTGAGCGCAGCCAGCCGCGTCACGGTGCCTTCGGCCATCTCCTCGCCGGAGCAGGCCACGATACCGACTTTGCGTTGGGGTAGACTAGGCATGGTAGCCTCCTTCGATCTCTGCCGCCGCCTGTGCCACTTCCTCGGCCAGGGCGCGCGCCAGGGCCAGGCCGCCTTCGTTCAGCTCGGCGATGCCCTGGGGCTTGAACTGCTTGTGGCGGCGGTAGCAGTCCAGCACGGTGAACTCGCGCGCGGCCGCGCCGCCGGCCTGGCTGACGTTGACCGTGGCGCAGGCCAGCTTGCAGCCATCCAGGGTGATCACCTGCGCGTCGCGCACGGCTGCCTGGGCGTCTGCGTCGCCCAGCACCAGCAGCGAGAGGGGCACGATCTGGGCGTCGTGCGGCAGCAGTTCATCGACTACCAGGTAGGCGGCCTCCCGGGTCACGGTTCCATAGCTCTTGCCGATGCCGCTGCACGGTACGATGATGACGCTCATTGGGCGGCCTCCGCTTCGGCCTGGGCTGTCATGACCGCCAGGTACTGCTCGGCGCTCAGCAGGCCGGCCGCCGGCCACTGGGCCGGACGCATCTCCACCAGCCAGCCGCGGCCGTAGGGGTCCTGGTTGATCAGTTCGGGCGCGTCCTCCAACGCCTCGTTGGCGGCGACAATCTCGCCGTCGAAGGGCGCCTGCACCTCCAGGTCCACCTTGATGGTCTCGACGGTGGCCAGCTCCTTGCCGGCCCGCACGGCGTCGCCCGGCTCGGGCAGGCTGACAAAGGCCACGTCGCCGCTGGACTGCTGAGTGTAATCGCTCAGGCCCAGGCGGGCCACGCCGCTGGCCGGGTCCAGATCGACCCAGACGCCGGTTTCGCTGTAAAGACAGCTCACCTTCACCCGGAAGATGAATTTGTCGACGGTGGTCTCGAGATAGTTTTGGCTCATGGCTTCATTCCTTCAGGATTGTCAGTCCTCTGCGTCCATCAGAATTTGTGCATATTTAGCAAAACGCATATGATCCGTTCAACACGATGACAGGCTGGTAACTGAGAACTTAGGGCTTACAAAGCCCGGCAATACCCTGCAAGCGAGCTGTTTCCGCCTGTTTGCTGGCCTTAGCCGCTAAACTGTGTTACACGTGCATTATAGCGCAAATAGGTATTCATGCAAATTTCTGCATAAAGTAAATCTGTCTGGTAACAAGCGATGACCCCATCTTCCGATCTGAACGACTACGCTGAACGCTTCAAGCTGCTGGGCCACCCGGTGCGCTTGCAGATTCTGGATGCGCTGCGTCGCACGCCGGAATGCGTCTGCCACCTGGAAGCCCTGCTGGGCAAGCCGCAGCCCTATATCTCACAGCAACTGCGCGTGCTGCGCGAGGCCGGCGTGGTGGCTGACAGCAAGGACGGGCTGAACGTCTACTATCATCTGATCGACCCACAGGTGGCCGCGCTGCTCAACGCGGCCTTGGGGCCGGTGCTGCCTGGGGAGCGCAGCCACCGCCAGGCTCTGCCCAACTGCGTCTGCCCAAAGTGCGCAGCGCCGGCGCGGCAGATGATCACCCTGCAAGCATAATCTTTTGTTAACATCTACCCCGAGATTCTTGTGATATAATAGCATGCGGATAGGTAAGGGTAGCCCTCGCCTGATAGATCGCTGTCCGAAAGTACGCGCGCCAGAAGTCAGTACCACCGGTCCGCGGCAAACCATAGGATCTCATCTTTTGACCACGCTGATACATCCCGTCCAACTCTACGCGCAGCCAGTGCAGGAACCAGCCAGCCTGTCGCTGCTGCCTGAGCCGGCATTCCTGCCCGACGCTTATCGCCTGCCCGAGGGTAGCCAACGCGGCCCCGTGGCCGCCATCAGCCCGCGCGTCGTCTTCATCGAGGTCACCAACCGCTGCAACCTGCTGTGCGAGACCTGCCCGCGCACCTTTTTCACCCGCGAGCCGTTGCGCAGCCTGACCTTCGACGAGTTTGTCTTCATTGCCGGTCAGTTCCCCGCGATGCAGCGGGCGGTGCTGCATGGCATCGGCGAGCCGATGTTGAATCGAGACCTGCCCCAGATCATCGCCTATCTCAAGCAGCGAGGAATCGAGGTGCTGTTCAATTCCAACGGTACGCTGCTGACGCCGGCCTGGCAGGAAGCGCTGGCGCGCAGCGGGCTAGACGAGTATCGCTGCTCTATCGACGGCGCCACGCCTGCCACGTATGCCCGCATTCGCGGCGCCGATCTCTTGCACAAGATTGAAGCTGGCCTGATCGGCCTGGTGCAAACCAAAGCGCACCTGGGCGTTGAGACGCCGCACATCTCGATCTGGTGTGTGGCGACGCGCGAAAACCTGGCCGAGTTGCCCGATTTGGTGCGCATGGCCGCGCGGCTGGGCGTGCCAGAGGTCTACTTACAGCGCATGACGTTCTTCGGCAACGAGCTGGAGCAGCAGTTTGGCATGGCGCGACGCGAGTTGGCCGTCTTCGGCCGCGACGCCGCGCTGCAGGAGCAGATTATTGCCGAATGCGAAACGTTGAGCGCTCATCTGGGCGTTGCGTTTCGTGCAGCTGGCGCGCGCGACCCGCGCGCCAGCCTGGCCGCTGCCAGAGTGGCGGATGATCACCCCTGGCAGGCCTGCCTGCGTCCCTGGACGACAGCCTACGTCACGGCCAACGGCTCTTGCCTGCCTTGCTGCATCTCCCCCTTCGCCACCCACGACTACGAGAGCTTGATCCTGGGTAACCTGTTCGAGCGGCCCTTCGACGAGATCTGGAACGAGAACCTGTATCGGAAGTTCCGCACCGACTTCTTCACGGACAAACCCCACAAGGCTTGCGCCAACTGTGGGGTATTCTGGAGTCTCTGAGGCGGGGAACTCGTGGCAATTCCGGATGATATGGTCGATGCTGCAGCTACAGCCGTGTATTCTGCCGGCTGTTCACCAGGCGCCGTTTATCGTTGACTGTGGACTGGAGCGATAGAGAATGTATACTCACGCCAACAATGTATCGACGTCTCAGCCGTCGTGCCTGCCGGCCTTCCAGTGGAAGCTGTGGATCTACACCAACTACGACTGCAACCTGCGCTGCTCGTACTGTGTAGCCAAGTCCAGCCCCAACGCACTGCGGCGGGCTATTGGCCTGGCCAATGCGCAGCGCCTGGTCGATGAAGCCGTGACGCTGGGGTTCGACGAGGTGTTCTTTACCGGCGGCGAGCCGTTCATTCTCAAAGAGATCTACGAGATGCTGGCATACTCATCAGCACGCATCAAGACCAGCGTGCTGACCAACGCCATGCTCTTTCAGAACAGCCGGCTGGAGCAGCTTCTGGCCATCGCACCGGGCAACGATAATCTGATCCTGCAAGTCAGCCTGGATGGCGGCGAGCCCGAGCACCACGATTTCTATCGCGGCAAAGGCTCCTGGCAGAAGACTGTGGACAGCATTCAGACCTTGCAGCGGCACGGCCTGAAGATTCGTCTGAGCACCACCGAGACGCCGGTCAACACAGGCCACCTGGACCTGGTGTGCGGACTGCACCGTTCGCTGGGCATTCCCGAATCTGACCACTTCATCCGACCCCTGGCCAAGCGTGGCTACTCGAAGGAGGGTCTGGATCTGGATATGGGAAACTTGCTGCCGGAGGTGACGGTCAATCTGGACGGCGTGTTCTGGCATCCGCTCTCCACCGACGCCGATATGCAGGTCAGCAAGTCGATCTTTCCGCTCAGCACAGCCGTCCAACGCATCCAGGAACAGTTAGACGCCATAGCCAGCACCGGCCGCGCCTCGTTGATGACCTTCACCTGAGGGTGAGGGCTTGCCCGCCGTGTGCGGGCAATAAACAGGCTGACCGAAGACCGATAACGGAGGAATCCATGATCCAAGCCTTTGTCTTTATTGAAGCCGAGCCGGCGCGCGTGCCGGAGCTGGTGGAGGAGTTGGCAGGTATGAAGCTGGCCAGTTCAGTCATCAAGGAAGTGCATGCGCTCACGGGCCGCTTCGATCTGGTCGCTCTGGTGGAGAGTCCGGACATCGTCTCCCTGGGCGAGTGAATTAGTAGCGGCATCGCGAACACCGTGGGTGTTCGAAGAACTGAGACCGCCTTGGTCGTCTGGTCAGCCAAGGCCCAAACGTCCACTGCCGTGCCTGGGGCGCTCGCATTGCAAGCCGCGCCCGATCCGAACTCGCCGTCGATCTTCGGCGCGGACTTGTTCTACGACGCCGGCGACCAGGGCTGCGCTGGTGGGCCTCTGGAGGAGATCGGCCGCATGTTGCGCCGGCTGCAGTCGGGCCAAACCCTGGAAGTGCGAGCCACCGACCCGGGTGTGATCGTGGATTTACCGGCCTGGTGCCGCATGACCGGACACACCCTCGCCAATCAGCAAGCGGATCGCTACCTGATTCGTCGCCAATAATCACACGACAAGGAGACCATGATGGGCCATGTGATCGTCAGTTTGAGCCACGCAAGCGAGGATGTCGAGCGCGCCTCGCTTTCGTTCACCATCGCCAACGCCGCATTGAGCTCCGGCCAGGAAGTATCGGTCATGCTGACCATCGACGGAGTTTGGCTGGCTACTGAGGGCTATGCCGATAGCTTGCAGACCCCTCCTTATCCACCCTTGGGCGAGATGATCAAGCGATTTGTGGAGGACGGCGGCAACTTATGGGTGTGCGGCGTCTGCGTCAAGCCACGCGGCATCACCGAGGAGCATCTGATTCCTGGCGCTAAGATCGTCGGCGCAGCCACGCTGATCGAGGGCATGGTCACCGGCGGCGCAACGATCAGCTTCTAGGCCAGCAAGCAGAAACCGGGAGTTTGCCCTTAAGCGCAGCAAATCCTGTCCGTTGGAGGTACTTATGAGCTCAGAATCCACCGCCTACGACCGCCAGCCCTTGCCGCGCTGGGAAGAGATCCTGCGCAAGGTGGTTCTCGTCATCGCCCGCCTGGCCATGGCGTATCTCTTCTTCACCCAACTGTGGTGGAAGATGCCGCCCACCTTCGGCTGCCCGGCCGACTTCAGCTTCACCACCGCCACGGTCGAGAACAGCCGGCTGCGCCTGCAGCGCACCAGCGGCCTGTGCGACTGGATGGGCGTCGAGCAGGTCTACTCGACGGAGCCGCGGCCGCTGTTGGTGGCCAACCTGGACAACCGCGGCGAGCCGGAGATTGCCATCGACATCGCCCCGATCGCCCGCCTCAACGGCCTCCTGCTGGAGAGCGTGTTTATGCCCACCATCCGCTTCACCGGTTGGCTGCTGTGGTTGGCCGAGGCAGCCATCTTTGCCCTGCTGCTATTGGGGCTGTTCAGCCGGCTGGGCGGGCTGATCGCCGTGGCCGTCTCGGCCCAGTTGATGATCGGCCTGTCGGGCATCCCCAATCCCTACGAGTGGGAGTGGGCCTATAATACGATCTTCGTGCTCGCGCTCCTGCTGTTCGCCTTTGCACCGGGCCGTGTCTTTGGCGTCGATGCCTGGCTGCGCCCAAAGTTGCTGGCAGCCAAGCAGCGCGGCAGCCGTTTCGCCGGCTTGTTGGCATGGCTGACATAGCCTGACCTGGCTGGTTGCGCTCACGAGTTCTCAAATCTCCCTGGAGGCTCTCTTGACAGTTGACGTTTGCCCATTTTGCCAGCATCCTACGCCGTCCGCACAGTTGGCCGAGGTCAACTGGCTCAGCGCCGAGGTGCTGACGGACCTGGCGGAGCACAATCCGGGGTGGCGCTCCGCCGACGGCGCTTGTCCCGGCTGCGTCCAGGAGGCTCTCTTGCAGATGCTGCTGGCCCAGGGCCACGCGGCCTTGCACCAGCGTATCCAGCAGGTTTGGCCTCTGGACGCCGAAGCAGCCTTTGGAGCAATCCCAACGCCACTACGCTTGCACGCCGACCCGCGCTTCACCGGCCGAGGCGTAGCCATTGCTATGATCGACGTAGGATTTTTCCCGCATCCCGACCTGACCCAACCGACGAATCGCATCCGCGCCTGGGTAGACGCCACGTCGCCGGCAGGGCCGCAGGCGCTGTTCTTTGGTCCGGACGAGCAGCCTTTCTGGCCTGGCTGGGACGCGCGCCACGATCGGCAATGGCACGGCACGATGACGGCCACAGCCGCCGCTGGCAATGGCCACCTCAGTCACGGCCTGTACCGCGGCCTGGCCAGCGACGCCGACCTGGTGCTGGTTCAGGTGCGCAACGACCGGCAGGGCATCAGCGACGAGGCTATCGTGCGGGCCTTGCAGTGGCTGGCTGAGAATGCCGGGGCGCTGGGGCTGCGCGTGGTCAACATTTCGCTGGGCGGCGCGGCGCGGGTCCGGCTGCGCCGCAACCCCATCGACGAGGCCGTGGCCGCGCTGGCGGCCTGCAATGTCGTGGTAACAGCGGCCGCTGGCAATGACGGCATCCGTGTGCTTAATCCACCGGCCACCGCGCCAGCAGCGTTGACCATCGGCGGCATCGATGACCACAACACCTTCTCAGATGAGGAGATCAGCCTGTGGCACAGCAACTACGGAGCCGGGGTGGAGGGCGTTCCCAAGCCGGAGTTGGTCGCTCCCAGCATCTGGGTGGTGGCCCCTGTGTTGCCGGGTTCATCCGTCGAGCAGGAGGCTTTGTCGTTGTTCAGCCGGCGCTACCTGGGCTTGCCGGAGGTGGAGGCGCGCATCGCGGCTGAGAAGCTGATCACGCCCTACTACCAGCATGTGGATGGCACTAGCTTCGCCGCGCCCCTGGTGGCCAGCACGGTGGCCTGCATGCTGGAGGCGAATCCGCGCCTGACGCCGGCTCTCGTGCGCGAGATTCTGCTGCGCACGGCCCATGCGCTGCCGGGCGTCCCCAGCGAGCAGCAAGGCGCCGGCGCGCTGGAGGCGGGCATGGCCGTCTCCCTGGCTCTGCGCGAGCAGCACGAGAGCCTGGCCGCCTGCACCAGCCTGCCCTTCATCACCCGCGATAGGATCGAGTTCGTCCTGCACGAGCACGAAGCCCAGGACGTGCGGGTGAGCGGCAGCTGGCACGGCTGGGATGGCCCGGGGATGGCGCTGGCACAGACGGAGCCAGGCGTGTGGCGCGGCGACATTCCCCGGCTGCCTGCTGGCGAATACACCTACAAGTTCCTGGTGGATGGCCGGCGCTGGTTGGATGATCCCGCCAATCCCAACAAGCGCTGGGATGGCCGCGCGGGCTTCAATAGCGTGCTCTTTGTGCCCCTCGTGCGCCAATAGGTCAATTATGCAGCTCTGTCGGCGTTATCTATTGCTATGCTTGCTGTTCATCATCGGGGCTACATCCGCAGCCTGTACGCAGCCAGCCGCTTCGACTCCTGTCGGGTCCGTCGCCGACCAGCTCGCGCGCGGTAAGGCGATCTACGCCCGCGACTGCGCCACCGCCCAGTGCCACGGCGTGCAGGGCGAGGGCATCCGCGGCGGCGACGGCTTTCGCGCCTGGCCGCTGGTGGGACCGGAGTTCACCCAACGCAACCCCACGGCTCAGGTCATCCTCGACGTCACGCGCAGCGGGCCAGAGCGGGAGATGCGTGCGCTCACCGACCAGGAACACTACGACGCCATCGCCTACGAGCTGAGCCTGAACGGTGTGCAACTGGCCGAGCCGGTCGCTGCGGCCAACGCGCGCACGGTCATCAGCGGCGCCGGCGCCGCCCTG
>JAAEKA010000465.1 GCA_014155705.1 Anaerolineae bacterium clx_CAG2
TAGTCTGGACAGGCTTCGTTTGGACAGAAATCACCTGGCTTGGCAAACTGTTCCATATCGTCGTCTCCCTTGAAACGGTTTGCCTTTAGTTTACATCATCTTGCGGCTACACTCAAAAGGGAGACTACCCAAGTTACCAATCAACCAATTTTCAGGAGATACCAACCATGGCCACAGCAGTAATGACGATGGAACCCGAGACCACGACGACTGATGGCGTGATTCTCACCGAGTCGGCGGCCAGCAAGCTGTCCGGCATCATGATGGAGAAGGGCATGGCGGGCACCCACGGGCTGCGCGTTTTCGTGCAGGGCGGCGGTTGCGGCGGCATGCAGTACGGCATGACCTTCGAGAATGCGGCGCGGCCGGGCGACCAGGTCTACAACCAGCACGGTATGGCCGTCTACGTGGACCCCACCAGCCTGTTCTACATCAGCGGCGCGCGCATCGACTACATCGACAGCCTGATGGGCGGCGGCTTCCACATCGAGAACCCGCAGGCCGTCTCATCCTGCGGCTGCGGCAGCTCCTTCCGCACGGCCCAGAGCCACACGGGCGAAGAGCAGGCAGCCGGCTGCGGTTACAACTAAACCGGCGGCTTACCAGTGAAACGTGAAACGTGATGCGTGATCATCAACTTTGATCATGCATCACGTTTTCTGTTTCACGCACACCTTCCCTTGCTCAGGCCGGCCTCCTGACCGAGCCGACCTGCTCAGGCCGGCCTCCTGACCGAGCCGACTTGCTCAGGCCGGCCTCCTGGCCGAGCCGACTTGCTCAGGCCGGTCTCCTGACCGAGCCGACTTGCTCAGGCCGGTCTCCTGACCGAGCCGACTTGCTCAGGCCGGTCTCCTGACCGAGCCGACTTGCTCAGGCCGGTCTCCTGACCGAGCCTGTTCTGGACGCCTATGCCAACCCGTTACTTCACCCTTGACGAAGCCAACGCCGCGCTGCCGCGCTTAAACGAGCTGCTGGCGCAACTGATGCAGGCGCGGCGCGCGATCATCGACGCGCGGCCGGAGCTGTGGCCGGTGCTAAAAAAGTCCATCGGCAACGGCGGCAGCAAAAAGGCCGGCGAGCTGCTGGCCGAGTTCGAGCGGGTCCAGGCCGCGCACCAGGCCATCGAGGCCATGGGTGTAGTGCTGAAGGACCCCGACGTGGGGCTGCTGGACTTCCTGCACCGCCGGCCCGATGGCCGCGAGGTCTACCTGTGCTGGCGCTACGGCGAGCAGGAAGTGGCCTACTGGCACGAGCTGCACGCGGGCTTCGCGGGGCGCAAGCGGGTGTGACCGGCCAGCAAGCCGCATCCACTGGATAGATCAGCCATTCCCCGGTTTGGGCGCCAGCCTGCGACCGGGAGTTTTTTTGTGATGCGAGAACCCTTGGCCACTTTTTCTTGCGATGGTATAATTGCGGCAATGTGGACCAGCCAATCAAGGTTCGATCTTTTCTGGATGTATGGAATGGCAACTGCAACGCTCACATTTCAGGTTGACACGGACTTGGCCCAAGCCTATCGGTCAGCGCCTTCCGCGGACCGGACCAAGTTGGATTTACTGCTCAGCCTGTGGCTGCGAGAGCTAAGCGCGCGTTCAACTCCACTGAGTGTTTTGATAGATGACCTAAGTGACAACGCCCAAATGCGAGGGTTGACGCCTCGAAAACTTGAAGAGATGCTGAATGCCAACTACGCTGACACCGCAGGAATTCGTCAACAAGTGGCGCGGTAGCACGTCTACGGAACGCCAAGCCTACCAGCAACACTTTATTGACCTGTGCCACCTGGTCGGTCATCCCACACCGGCCGAGTTAGACCCCGAAAACAAGTTCTTTACCTTTGAGGCGGGAGCCACCAAGCAGAGCGGCGGCAATGGCTTCGCTGATGTCTGGTACAAGGACCATTTCGCCATCGAATACAAGGGGCCTGACGGCAACCTGAGCAAGGCGTACAACCAGCTCTTGCAGTACCGCGAATCGCTGGAGAATCCCCCGCTCCTGATCGTCAGCAACTGCCAAACGATCAACATTCGCACCAACTTCACCAGTTGCGCCAACGTCATCATTGCCATCACTCTGGACGATTTGCTGACGCCCCAGGGCTTGCAACGGCTGCGTCACATTTTCTACAACCCCGCGGCGTTTCGCCCGGAGATGACGGCCGCCCAGGTCACAGAGGAAGCGGCTGCGCAGTTTGGACGGCTGGCGTCGCACCTCGCCAGGTGGGGACACGATCCGTATGACATCGCCCACTACCTGATCCGCCTGCTGTTCTGCCTCTTTTCCGAAGATATCGACTTGCTGTCCGCCGGCCTGTTCACGCGCATGGTCGAGAATGGTCGTCGCAACGTCAGCGGCTTCAATCGCCAGGTCAAGCTGCTCTTTCGGGCCATGGCCGAGGGCGACAGCTTTGGCGAGCACCAGATCAAGTATTTCAACGGCGGGCTGTTCGACGATGACGCTGCGCTGGACCTCGACAGCGAAGGCATCGCCATCCTGCACGGCATCACGCAGTTGGACTGGTCAGCCATTGAGCCCGCCATCCTTGGCACACTGTTCATTCGCAGCCTCGATCCAGCCCGGCGGGCGCAGTTGGGCGCGCACTACACCAGCAAGGAGGACATCCTGCTGATCGTGGAGCCGGTGTTGATGGCGCCGCTGCGCCGGGAGTGGGAAACGATCAAGGCGCGGGCGCATGAGCTGGCGCAGAAGCGAGATGCAGCGTCGACCGGTGCGGCCAGAACGCGCACGAAGAACGAGCTACAAAGCCTGGTGATGGATTTCGTGCAGAAGATTCGGACGATCCGGGTGCTGGACGCGGCCTGCGGCAGCGGCAATTTCCTCTATATCTCCCTGCGCTTGCTCCTGGACCTGGAGAAAGAGGTCAGCAACTTCTGCGGCGAGGTAGGCGTGCAGCCCTTCTTCCTGGAGGTGAGTCCGGCGCAACTGTACGGCATCGAAATCAACGACTACGCCCATGAGCTGGCGCAGGCCACGGTGTGGATCGGCTATCTGCAGTGGCTGCACGAGAACGGCTACGGCTTTGCCGCTGAGCCGATCCTACAGCCGCTTCACAACATCCAACACATGGATGCGATCCTGGCCTATGACGAGCAGGGCCGGCCGGTCGAACCGGAGTGGCCGGAGGCGGAAGTGATCGTAGGTAATCCGCCGTTCCTGGGCGACAAGAAGATGCGGGCTGAGTTAGGCGGCACGTATGTGGAAGATCTTCGTACGCTGTATGAAGGACGCGTGCCAGGTGGGGCTGACCTGGTAACTTTCTGGTACGAAAAAGCACGGGCAATGACGACAACCGGAAAGGTCAGACGGGCTGGACTGCTGGCAACCAACTCAATCAGATTCGGAGCGAATCGCCAGGTCCTTGACCGTATCAAGCAGAGCGGAGACATTTTCATTGCTTGGAGCGATCGGCCCTGGATCATTGAGGGGGCGGCTGTACGTGTATCAATTGTCGGTTTCGATGATGGCGTCGAGACCGATCGCATCCTGGATGGATTGCCTGCAAGCACAATCAACGCGGACCTTACATCCGGCGTAAGGATAACCCACGCAGTGAGGCTTGAAGAGAATTCTAGTCTTGCGTTTCTGGGCATGATGAAGGCTGGTCCATTTGACATTACGTCGGAGCAGGCATCAGCAATGCTTCAATCTTCCCAAAACCCAAATGGAAGACCCAACGACGATGTAATCAAGCCTCGTTTAGGCGCACAAGATATAACGGGTAGGCCGCGCAGCGGCTGGGTTATCGATTTTGTGGACATGTCCGAAGAAGAGGCTGCTCTGTATGAGCTACCGTTTGAGTACGTCCGCGAGGTGGTAAAACCCATTCGGGACAGATCGAACGATGCCCGGATGCGGAGATACTGGTGGCTTCACGGAAGGTCACGGCCAGCTCTACGCGAGGCAATTCGTCAACTTGTGCGATGCATCGTTACCCCTGAGGTCGCTAAGCATCGCATCTTCGTTTGGATGGAGACGATGACGGTGCCCGACCACACATGCCACGCAATTGCCAGGAGCGATGATTACTTTTTTGGAATTCTGCACTCTCGACTGCACGAACTGTGGTCACTGGCAATCGGCAACTTCATGGGCAAAGGAAATGATCCTCGCTACAACTCATCGAGAACCTTCGAGACCTTCCCATTCCCCTGGCCCCCTGGGAGCGAACCAGTTGACGATCCCCGCGTCGAGGCCATCGCCCATGCCGCCCGCCTGCTCGTGGAGCAGCGCGACGCTTGGCTCAACCCGCCTGGCGCGACTGAAGCCGAACTCAAGAAGCGCACGCTGACCAACCTCTACAATCGGCGACCAGACTGGCTCGATCTGGCGCACAAGAAGCTGGACGCAGCCGTCTGCGACGCCTATGGCTGGCCGCACGATCTCAGCGATGAGGAGATACTGGAGATGCTGCTGGCGCTGAATTTGGAGAGAGCAGGAGCAAGGAGCGAGAGAGATGCCAACGATTAGCCGGTTTTACGGGATCGTCATCATGATGTATCATAATGACAGGCATGCGCCTCATTTTCATGCCAAGTACGGCGAGTTCACGGCGCTGATCGCTATCGACGATGGCTCGATCATTGCCGGTAGGTTGCCCATTCGCGCGTATCACCTGGTGCTTGAATGGCTGGCGCTGCATCGACGCGAGCTGCTTGCCAACTGGGAAGACGCCAGAAAGCAGTCAGAGCTCTCTACCATTGAGGGACTATTATGACGGAAGAGATTATCGGCAACCTGCAATACCCCAACGTGGCTTCGGTTCAGTCTGTCCAGTTGCGGGAAAGATCGGTGGTCTATGTGACTTTCACTGATGGCTCAGCCAGAGATATCGACTTGGAACCCTACCTGCATGGCCCTTTGTTCGATCCCATTCGCCAGGACTCCGAGTTGTTAGCGAAGGTGTATGTCGATCCCGAGACAGAGACCCTGACCTGGCCCAACGGCGCAGATATCGACCCTGATGTGCTCTACTACGACGGCGACCCGCCGTGGAGCAAGCCGGAGGAGCAGAACTGAAGAAGCGCACGCTCACCAACCTCTACAACCAGCGTCCGGTCTGGCTCGATCTGGCGCACAGGAAGTTGGACGCAGCCGTCTGCGACGCCTATGGCTGGCCACATGACCTGGCTGATGAGGAGGTGTTGGAGCGATTGCTGGCGCTGAATGTGGAGCGTGCCGACCTCATGGTGTCGAAAGGCGTTAGGATTGAAGGGCAATCGGCATGAAGAATTCGAGTCTTGAAACCTTGGGCTGGGATAGCTGGTTTGAAGAAGAAGCCCGGCTTCGTTGCGATCCAGCCGGCGCCGTCGCGCGGGTGGCAGCCGTCGATCGGGATCAGTTGCTGCTCCTCAATGAAAGCGGCGCTTTCCGGGCCAAGTACTCGGGTAAGTACAAGTATGAGGCAGTGACATCCCTGGAACGACCGTGTGTGGGCGATTGGGTATGCGTCGAAAAGTCGCCGGCTGATCAATTTGGGCTGGTCCAGGGAGTTCTGAGCCGCAAGACCAGCTTGCGCCGCAGGGCCGCTGGAGAGTGGGTCGAATACCAGATGATTGCGGCCAATGTCGATTGCGTACTCATCGTTCAGTCATGCCACTACGACTTCAATCTCAAGCGACTGGAGCGGTACCTGGTGATGGTGAGCGATGGGGGAGCAACGCCCTATGTGCTCCTGACCAAGATCGACCTGGTGGGGCCAGACGTACTGGCCAGCCAGCTTGCTCAAATCAGGCGCGCCGCTGTTGCCGCGCCCGTGTTGGCGCTGAGCAACGTCACGAAAGAAGGGGTTGAGGAACTGAGAAGCATTCTTGCACCAGGCAAGACGTATTGCCTGGTTGGCTCGTCAGGCGTCGGGAAGAGCACCCTGATCAACGGCCTGGTGGGCCGCGAGGTGCTTGAGACGAGTGTGGTCAGCGCCAGCGGAGAGGGGCGCCATACGACCGTTCGCCGGGAGCTGATCGTCCTGGAGAATGGCGCGATGGTCATAGACAACCCCGGGACGCGCGAATTTGGCGTGCTTGGTGCAGAGGAGGGAATGGATGAAAGCTATGCTGACATCGTTGCGCTCTCGTCTCAGTGCCGTTTCAGAGACTGCACGCATACCAACGAGCCAGGCTGCGCTGTGCTAAAGGCGTTGGCGACCGGCATCATTGATGCCGAGCACCATGTGAACTTTGTCAAGTTGAGGCGAGAGTCCGATTACTCCCAGATGTCATACGCCGAAAAACGCCAGAAAGATAAGAATTTCGGCAAGTATGTCAAGTCGGTCAAAAAAGACCTCGAAAGAGATTAGCGTATGCGCGCTGCATTGCCATGCTAACTATCGACATCGACACAGCCCGTCGCTTCATCCTTGGCAAACAGGGCTTGTGGCCCGGCCGGCGCTGGCGCGGCCTTGAGGGCGTCGAGCAGGCCATGGCCGCGGTGGAGTACCTGCAACTCGACCCGCTGCAAATCATTGCTCGCAGCCAGGACATCGCGCTGCACAGCCGCGTGCTCGACACCACACCTGGCATGTGGGAGGATGTGGCCTACCAGAAACGCAAGTTCTTTGACTGGGGTGGTTGGCTGGCTGTCCGGCCGATGGATGAGTTGCCGCACTGGCGCGTGGTCATGCGCCGCGAGCGCGATGACGCCTCCCGCATTCGCGACATGGCGCGCGACCACGCCGACGCCATCGTCGAGATGCGGGCCATTCTGCGCGAGCGCGGCGCCGTAAGCAACCGCGACTTCAAGATGGCAGCGCGCACGCGCACGCAAAGTTATCGCGGCCGCAAGGACAGCGCGTTAGCGTTGTATTATCTATGGCGTACCGGCGAAGTGATGACGCACCACCGCGAACGCTTCGAGCGCGTCTACGCGCTCACGGAAACGGTCGCGCCGGCGCATCTCATCCGCGAAAGCGCGGAGGCCGAAGCCGATCGCTTCCTGATCAAGAAGGATGTCAGCTTCTCCGGCCTGTCGCGCATGAATCGAGTGAGCGATTCCTATCATCGCGGCGTGCCGTTTGACCGAGTCAAGCAGATCATCGCGGCGCTGTTGGCGGACGGCGACCTGATCGAGGTGCAGGTGGAGGGCTGGAAGGCGGTACATTACGCGCTGGGCAGCGACGATGCGGTGCTGCATGACTTAAGCGCAGGGCGCGTGCCGCAGGCGTGGACGCCGCTGGAGACTTCCACGACGGAGGAAGTCGCCTTCCTGGCGCCGCTCGATCCCGTCAGCGCGCGCGGGCGGGCCAAGGGTTTGTTCGACTTCGACTATGTGTGGGAAGTGTACAAGCCTGAGCGCCAGCGCAAGTTCGGCTACTACACCTTGCCCATCTTGTGGGGCGACCGGCTCGTCGCGCGCTTCGACAGCAAGCTCGACCGGGCGACAGGCACATTCGTCATCCTGGGCTTGTGGTTGGAGGATCAGTCCCTTGCCGCAGATGAGGCCTTTGCGGAGGCATTGGCGCGCGGGTTCACGCGTTTCGTCGCTTTTCTCGGCGCGAGCAAGCTGGATGCAAGCGCGATTGGCGAGCCGCTGTTGCGCCGGCGCCTCGCCGTGTAGGACATTCGGCCCGCCGCCGGATGTGATTTGGGTGTGTTTGAGTCTGGTTGGCGGTGGTGGAGGGCGTTTGGAACACGAAACCGCGAAGAGCCTCGAAGTGAGCGAAGCGCGAAGACCGCGAAGCCGGAGGCGCCTCGCTTCGTGGTTTTCGCGCTTCGTGAGATTCGCGCAACTTCGTTTCTTCGTGATCCAGACGCCGCACTCCAACTCATTTCAAACACACCCATCTGATTTCCGGCCTCACTCTACCACGCTGAACGTATCGTTCACCCGCTCGGCCGCGTCCTGGCAGGCGCTGTTGCCCCGGCCAGACCACGCCTCGGGCAGCAGCACCCCGAAGATCCAGCCGATATCTCCCTCGGGCGACGAGTACTGGATGACGTTCGACTGCACCTGCGAGAGGGTCCACTCGCGTTCGGCGCGCCACACCGTCGCCGCCTCCGTCGCGCCTGCC
>JAAEKA010000466.1 GCA_014155705.1 Anaerolineae bacterium clx_CAG2
CCGCACGGTGACCTACGAGATCATGAACGTCTACACCATGAAGATGGCGGGCGTGTTCATGATCACGACCAGCACCCTCTCGCTGCGCACTGGGATCATTCCACGCTGGATGGCGTTGCTGGGTCTGGCGTTGGCGTTGTTGCTGCTCTTTAGCCTGGGGCTCTTCTACTGGGCGCCGCTGGTCTTCCCGCTGTGGGTCTTGCTGATCAGCATGCACATTCTGCTGGCCAATCTCAGGCGTCCACAGGGCGCCAACACACCCTCAGCTCCCGAAGGATAACCGTCCATGACAGCCACTCCCGCCTCTTCCAAGTCGCGCGGCAACCTGGTCCCCGACCTGATCGCCGGACTGACCACCGGCGTCGCCAACATCCCCGATGCCATGGCCTCGGCCATCCTGGCCGGCATCAATCCCCTCCAGGGCCTGTACGCGGTCATGATCGGCACGCCGCTGGGCGCGCTCTTCGGCAGCTCGGCCTTCATGAACGTCGCCGCCACCAGCGCCCTGGCCATCACCGCTGGCTCAGCAGTGGCTGGCTACAGCGAGGATGCACGCGCCAGCGCGATCACGACCCTGGCCCTGCTGACCGGCGTGGTCATGCTGCTGGCCGGACTGCTTAAGCTGGGCCGGCTGCTGCGCTTCGTCTCCAATTCGGTGGTCATCGGCTTCCTCACCGGCGTCTCCATCAACGTCATCCTGTCGCAGTTGGGCGATTTCACCGGCTATGCCAGCGAATACTCCAACAAGGTGATCAAGGCCATCGACACGCTGCTGCACCTGAACCAGATCGACCCTCAGACAACAGCCATCGGACTGCTGACGGTGGCCGTGATCCTGGTGGTGGACCGGACCAGGCTGCGCAACTTCTCCATGCTCTTCGGCATGCTGATCGGCTCGGTCGTGGTGGTGATCCTGGGGTGGACCGAGGTGCAGTTGGTGAGCGACGTAGCAACCATCCCAGACACGCTGAAACTTATTACCATCGTCCAACTGCCTGACCTGACGATCGCGCCTGCCCTCCTCGCAGACGCCATCGCCCTTGCTATTATCGCACTGGTACAAGGCGCCGGGGTCAGCAAAGCCTATCCCAACCCGGACGGCAAGTACCCGGACAGCTCGCGCGATTTTGTCGGCCAGGCCGCGGCCAACATCGGCGCCGGGTTCTTCCAGGGCATGCCGATCGGCGGCTCGGTGTCCGCGACAGCGCTCAACATCAGCTCAGGCGCAAAATCGCGTTGGGCCAACGTCTTCTCGGGCCTGGTCGTGGTGGTGGCCGTATTGGTTTTCAGCCCGGCAGTGAGCCAGGTAGCCATGCCGGCCATGGCCGCCGTGTTGATTGTGGCGGGCTTCCAGTCGATCAAGTGGAACCGCATTGCTGACATCTGGGCCACCGGCTGGCCCCCGCGTATCGTGATGCTGGTCACTCTGGTGCTGACGCTGGCGATTCCGCTGCAACAGGCGGTATTTCTCGGTGTGTTGCTGTCGATCCTGGCCTATTTCTTCATTACGTCTTCGCACGAGGTGCGACTGACGCAGATCATCCAGAACCCGGACGGCGCCGTGACCGAAGGTCCTGCGCCGGCTGAACTGGCCAGCAACGCGGTGACGGTGCTGCAGATCTATGGCAACATGACCTTCACCGGCGCAGAGACGCTCGAACAATTCCTGCCCAAGGCGGGCAGCGCGACGCGGCCCGTGGTGATCCTGCGGCTGCGGGCGCAAGAGGGCATTGGGAGCTCGTTCATCACCGTCCTGGAACGCTATTCGCAACAGATCAAGGCTGTGGGCGGCAGGCTGATGGTGGCCGGGGTCAGCAAGAAGGTCAAGGGGCAACTGGATCGCACCGAGACCACCGCCGACCTGCTGGGCCCGGAGAACGTGTTCGTCGCCACGACGAACCTCGGCGCCAGCACGCGGGCCGCGCTCGCCGCTGCGCAGCGTTGGCTTGATGAGACGCCCGCGCAGGGCGATGACGCGGTGTAGGCGGTTGTTGGCGCAACAGACAGAGGTGATTCCTTATGGCACGCAGATCGAAGAGTTCCGCCAAGGGACAATCTGAAAAGGAATTCGCTGTGATCGGCCTGGGTCGCTTCGGCGCCAGCCTGGCGCGGCGGCTCGAAACCATGGGCCACACCGTCCTCGGCGTGGACGGCGACCTGGCCCGGGTGCAGGCGATCTCCGACGACATCACATCGGCCGTGGCCATCGACGTGACCAACGAAGATGCTATCGAGGAGGTAGACATCGCCTCCTTCGAAACGACGATCGTAGCGCTGGATGACGATTTCGAGGCCAGCGCGCTGGTCGTGGCCTACCTGAAAAGCGTGGGCATCGCCCGCGTCATCTGCGTGGCTGAAACGGGGCGGCATCGCGATATCCTGTTGCGCATCGGCGCCGACCAGGTGATCGTCTCCGACGAGGACAGCGGCATGCGCCTGGCCGAGACGCTGGCCACCCCCAACATGCAGGAGCGGGTGCTGTTGGACGCCCACCACAGCCTGGCCGAGCTGAAGACGCCCGGCAGCCTGGCGACGCGGCCGGTCAGCAGCCTGGCGCAGTACGACACGACCGTGCTGCTGATCCAGCGGCAGGATCGCCTGCTCCCCTGTCCCAGCGCCGACACCCGGCTGGAGCAGGGCGACACCCTTTTCGTGGTCGGTCAGCGTGACAAGCTCCTGGAGGTCGCGTCACTGCCATGACATCGAGTCTGGGCAGCCACCCGATTCTCAGCGAAGTGACGCAGGAAGCGCTGAGCTTGCAGAGAAAGCGCCGCTTGCCAGTGCCCCTGCGCCTGCTGGTTGCGCTGGCGGGGCTGATCGCGCTGGGCACCGGGCTGCTGCTCCTGCCCGGGATGACCACACGGCCGATCAGCTTCATGGACGCGCTCTTCACGGCCACCTCGGCCGCGGCGGTCACGGGGCTTTCCGTCCTCACCACCAGCACCGACTTCACCCGCCTGGGCCAATGGGTGATCCTGTTTCTGATGGAGGCGGGCGGGCTGGGCTTCATGGTGACTCTGGTCCTCACCCTGCGCCTGTTGGGCCGGCATATCTCGCTAGTCGATCGGCTGGCGGTCAGCAGCTCGCTGGGCCTGGCCAGCCCCAAGGGCATCTTGCAGGTCCTGGGGCGCACCGTGGCCTTCATGCTGGCGGTCGAGGGCATCGGCGCGCTGATTCTCTGGGCGCATTGGCGCCTGAGCGGCCTCGTGCCGGCCGGCGACGCGGCCTTCTACGCCCTTTTCCATTCGGTGGCAGCCTTCTGCAACGCCGGCTTCGATCTGTTTGCCGGGCTGCCGCAGTACCCCGCAGGCATCCCGACTGACCCCGGCACGCTGCTAACGCTGGGCTGGCTGGTGATCATCGGCGGGCTGGGCATTCCGGTCTACATGGAGCTGCTGCATCGCCGCACAACACGCAAAGAAGGCGCGCGGCTTCGGCGGCTGACCCTGCAGACGCGGCTGGCGCTGTGGTCCGCGCTGGCCCTGGTGCTGGTCGGCTGGGCGGGGCTGCTGCTCAGCGAGTATCGGCAGGCGGGCGTGCTGTCCGATCTGTCGTTCGGCGAGCGGGTGTTGCGAGCCTGGTTTCAGTCGGCGGCTGCGCGCACGGCTGGCTTTGCCGGCCTGAGCGACTTCGCCAGCCTGCACGAGGCTAGCCGGCTGTTGTTGATCTGTCTGATGTTCATCGGCAGCGCGCCGGCCTCTATGGGCGGCGGCATCACCACCGGCACTTTTTCGGTGCTGGTGGTGGCCATGTGGAGCCTGGCGCGCGGCTACGACCGGGTGCGCGCCGGCCAGCGCGCGATCTCGATGGCCACGGTGTGGCGCGCGATCACCGTGCTCTTCATCAGCCTGGGCGTGGTCCTGATCGCCACCTGGCTGCTGCTGTTCACCCAGAAGCTCGATCTGAGCGCCGTGCTGTTCGAGGTTGTCTCGGCCTTCTCGACGACCGGTCTGTCGCTAGGCGTGACGGGCCAGCTAGACACGTTTGGTCGCCTGCTGGTCATCGCCCTCATGTTCTGGGGGCGGCTGGGCGCGGTCACCATCGTGCTGGTTCTGCTCAAGCGCCGCGGGCACGAAAGCCTGGCCAAATACCCGGAAGAGATTGTGCTGGTCGGATGATCGTCAAGCATTATGTCGTCGACGGCGATGCCTTCCTCGTGGCCGCGCAGAACAGCGCCGATCCGCCGTCAACGCCAACAATCGCATTGACCTGCCGTCCTCGTGCAACAAACCGATCTCGCGTTAAGTACACCATAAACACAGTTCAGGGAGCTGATCTAACACCTATAAGGAGCCACGTACCATGAACATCTTCCTCAAAGCAGAAATCCACTGCACCGATGGGGCAGGCGGCAATGCCACTGCCCTGGTTCTCAACCCGGCGACCAAAGTTGCCACGCACCTGGTCATCGACCCCAAAGGCCATGGCCACGACAAATATCTGCTGCCGCTGGATCTGGTGGCCGAAAGCAACGCCAAGCGCATCGACGTGCGCTGCAGTCGCCACGAGCTAGACCAGTTGGCGCCGTTCATCAAGGTGGTCAAAGTAGAGGCCCAGGGATTGGACATGATGGACGCCCAAGCCTTGATGGGTTCCGAGTCTCACAGCGGCATTGGCTTCCAGGATTTCAGCTTCGCCGGAGCCGGCAGCTCTGAGATGGTCGAAGTTGAGGCGATTCCCGAGTCCGAGTTGGCCGTGCGCCACGGCATCCCTGTCGAAGCTATCGACGGCAAAGCCGGCGAAGTCGATGGTTTCGCCATCGATCCGGAGACTCGTCGAATCACGCACCTGGTGCTGCGCGAAGGCCATTTGTTCACCAAGAAGGATGTCGAGATCCCTGTTAGCGAGATCGACCGCCTTGGTGAGCTGGCGGTATATCTCAACATCCCGAAGGCTGCAGCCGAGTAATCGACGGAGAAACTGGGTTCTGCTCTGAGCTTGCCATCGTTGGCGGTCAGACTAAACCCAGCTTCTTAGATCTTTGAGTAACCATCAACGCCCCACAGAAAGGAAACAACATGAAAGCATCGAGAACTGCGCGCGCAGCCGCCGTGCTGGTGATTGCGCTCATCGTCCTGCTGAGCATCGCTGCGGTCGCCGCTGCCAGTCGCAACCAGGCGGTTGCGGCCCAGGCGGCGACCGCCACGCCGGCGGCGGAAGAAGTGGTGGACGCGGGCGCTTATATCGCCATCAGCCCGCAAGCCGGCTTCCCGCTGGATCCCTTCCTGGTCAGCCTGCAGGGCGGCGGCCCGGTCGACGCCAGCACCGTGTCGGACGGATGTAACGGCTTTGTCGCCGAAGCGCCAGCCGTGACGGTCGACTACCAGGGCGAGGCCGACCTGCTGCGGGCCTTCTTCCTCAGCAACGGCGACACGACCCTGGTCGTCCAGACGCCCAATGGCGACTTCCTGTGCAACGACGACACCCATGCGCTGCTGCTCGATCCCAGCATCGTCATCACGGCCCCCGTCCAGGGGGTGTACAGCGTCTGGGTGGGCAGCGTGGCAGCCCAGGACTTGATCCCCGGCTTTCTGGTCTTCACGACCAAAGAGTCCGTGACCGCCGGCAACCTGGCGCTGGCTGATCTGGTGCGGCGCCAACCGCTGCCTGCGGCCCAGCCGCTGGGCCAGCGCCAGATTCTGGCGGCCCAACGCCTGGCCGACGCGCTGGCCGGCGTGGACGACGCGGCAGCGCTGGAGGCTAGCGGCGACGACGTGACCGTGGACGTGACTGCGGACGGCTTCCTGCCTATGCCGGAGATGTTGACCAACGACGCGCTGTGCAGCGGCCTGGTCAGCCTGGCGCCCAGCTATGCCTTCGACTGGAGCGGCGAGACCGAGACCTTGAGCCTGTTTGTGGAAGCCGATGGCGACACAACCTTGCTGGTCAGGGCGCCTGATGGCAGCCTGCTCTGCTCGGACGACGCCAGCGCCGACACCCTCAATCCGCTGGTGGCGATCGCTCAGCCCGCCGAGGGGCGCTACCTGGTCTGGGTCGGCCGCATCACCCCTGATGAGCCGGTCAGCGGCGTCTTGACCATCACCGAGACAGCTGACGCCCAGCCTGCGGCGTTGCAGCCTTAAGGACGACGAGGAGAACCGACGATGAAACGACATACCCTGATTTTGAGCGCTGTTGTCCTGGCTCTTCTGGTCGTAACCGGCCAGCCGCTGTATGCCCAAACCGGCAACATGTGGACGGTCAGCTACTTCAACAACCCCGACTGGTCGGGCAGCCCGGTGCTGGGCACCTATGCCCCAGCGGTCGACTTCAACTGGGGGACGGTGCCCCCCGGACCCGGCATGCCGGCCACTAACTGGACCGCGACCATGACCAGCACGGCCTACTTCTACTACACCGGTACCTACATCTTCCAGGCGCTGGCCGACGACGAGATCTCATTGCAGATCGACGGCGTGACCTACCTCAACACCATCGGCCAGAACATGTCCGGCAAAACGCTGCAGGTGTACGTGCCGATGACCGTGGGCAACCACAACCTGGTGGTGCAGTATCGCCAGTACTCGGGCACTGCTTACGCCTACCTGAACTGGGGCTACATCAAGCCGGATGGCGGCTTGATCTACACGCCGCTGCCGCTGCCCATACCGGCCAGCACGCCGGTGGTGGTCACACCTGTGGCAACGACGACGCCGGCCCCGGCGTGTGATCCCTCGTGGTCCTGCACCTGCCCGGTCCAGGCCACCAGCGTCAGCACTGAGTACGGCGTCTATACGCTATGTATTGAGGAAGATCTCCATCAGTCGAACTGCTTCGTCTCGGATGGGCAGTGGGACTCGCCCAACCTGGGATCGATCCAGATGGAGCCGATGATCCAGGTGTGGGGCGCCTGCACGCCAGACACGCAGCAGTGCATGCAACTGGCTTGTAACCAGCCGCCAGAGCTGGCCACCTGCTCCAAGACAGGCGCTGGATGGTTCTACGCCGGGCCGTGCCCGACGCTGTACACGACAGCGACACCGGCGCCGTGACGGTCAAGCTGCTTGCTCGATAGCGTTTTCGGCTTGAAATGTCCTGCGCCTGAACAGTTGTCTCAAATCTTTCGTTAAGGAGAGTATCAACCATGACAAGCAGTCTGATCGTGCTCGCTTTCGACAACATGGACGAAGCCGAGCAAGTACACGAGGCCCTGGTCAAGGGCAAGAAAGAAGGCATGTTGACGATTGAGGATGCTGCCGTCGTCGTCAAGGACACCGAGGGCAAGGTGCATGTCAAGAACCAGGTCTCCCGCAGCACGTGGGCGACCACCGGCGTCGGCGGCGCCTTGGGCCTTCTGATCGGCGGCATCATCTTCCCCATCGGCGGGCTGGTTCTGGGCCTGGCCGGCGGCGCCCTCGTGGGCCGCTTGATGGACATGGGCGTGGACGGCAAGTTCGTCAAGGATGTCGGCGAGCAGATCAAGCCTGGCACGTCGGCGATTTTCGTGCTGCTCAAGGGTGACAACCCGGCAGCCGAAGTAGCGATCCTGCGCCAATACAAAGGCCACGTCTTGCAAACCACGCTGGACAGCGATGCGGAGCAGGCTATCCGCGACGCCCTTGGCGACGACTCCCCGGCAAATTGACCAGAGAGATAGAGACATTGAGGAGAGCCCACCATGAAGATTTCACTAAGCGCGGAGGTTTTCTGCACCGATGGAGAAGGCGGCGACAGCGTCGGTTTGGTGTTGAATCCGCGACGCGCAAGCACTTGCGGGCGCGGTGCAGCACAGCGGAATGGGCTTTCAGGATTTCAGCTTTGCCGGGGCAGATAGCCCGGATATGATCGAGACGCAAGCGATTCCCAGGGGTAAGCTACTCGTGCGACGCGGCATTCCTGTCGAGGCCACGGACCACAGAGTAGGCCACGTGGAAGAGTTCGTGGTCACCCCAGAGTCTGGCGAGATCATCTTCCTCACCCTGAAGGAAGGACATCTTCTCAGGCACGAAATCAGCGTTCCGGTGGACCAGATCGACCGGATCGGCGAGGCAGCGGTGCATCTCAAGCTGGCGGAGGCTGCGGTCGAGCTTCTTCGACGTGACTAAATGGCTGT
>JAAEKA010000467.1 GCA_014155705.1 Anaerolineae bacterium clx_CAG2
TCGCCCTGCGCGCGCCGGGCGAGCGCCTGCAAGACCAGCGCCTCCAGAGCGCTGCCGGCGCGCCCGCCATCTTCCGCTGCTTGCCAGAGGCGCTCCAACAGGCGCAGCGCCGCGCGGATCGATTCATCGTCGCCATCGCTCCGGTAGCGGGCGATGAGCACGCGCGCCAGCGTGAGGTGCTCGACCTCCCGCCTGTAGCTGAGCGCGTCGTCGGCCGACAACCCCTGCTCACGAACCCAGTCATCGGCCTCGCGCCATCGCCCCTGCCTGACCCACAGGCGCGCTCTGCGGGCCGCGATGGGCCGCATGTCGGGCAATGGCTCCCGGACCGAGAGCCGTTCCGCCGCGCCCAGAGAGGCCAGCGCACCCTCCCAATCCCCCTGAGCATCTTGCAGACGCGCCCGGGCAGCGCCCAGCCGGTGCGCCCAGCCGGTCAATTCGGCCTGCTCGCCCACCCGCTGCGCAGTCGCCAGGTGCTCGGCGGCCGCTGCCAGGTCACCCTGTTCGCAGAGCAACTCACTCAAGCCGCGGTACAGATCGGACGTTCCGATGGGAAGCACCGCCTGATGTTCTGCCAGGCGCAGCGCTTGTCGATAGGCGCTGATCGCCTGGCGCAGCCGGCCCAATACCAGCCAGATGTCCGCCAGGATGAAGGTGATGCCGAGGGCCGCGGCTATGTCGCCGGCTTGCCGCGCGGTTGCCTGGAACGCGAGCAGTGATCGCTCGGCGGCTGGCAGATCGCCGCTGGCATATTCAGCCAGTCCCAAGAGTGCGCCGGCCTGCATGCGCCGGACCATGTCATCCTCGGCGGCCAGCGCCAGCGCCTGTCGGGCATGCCCGATCGCGCCGGGGATATCGCCCTGCGCCGACGCGCGGTAGGCGCGGGCGCTGGCGATCGCGGCGGGCAAGGCTCGATAGGTGGCTTCATCCACCACCACCATCTGCACGGCGGCCTCAGGCGCCGGATCGATCCAGCGCTCGGCGTCGCGCAAGCGCGCCTCGCCAGCCTCCAGGTCGCCGGCGTTCAGCAGCGCCCATGCATAGCCCAGGCACAGCACCGGGTGCATGCGGATTACCTCGTCGGGCAACTGCTGCGCCCAGCGCAGCCAGGCCGCCGATTGGTAGCTGAGGTCCATCGGCAGCCAGACGCGTTCGATCAGGGCCGCCGCGCGCTCGACGTCTCTGCCCAGCAACGCATGCTGGATGGCCTCCGCCGGTAGATCGTTCTGCTCGAACCAGCGGCTGGCCCGCCGGTGCAGCCCGGACACCCGATCGGCTTGCTCGTCGAGCAAACGCGTGTGCAACACATCGGCGAAAAGGTGGTGATAGCGAACCCACGCGCGCCGGTCATCCAGGGAAACGACGAACAGGTTATTCCGTTCAAGCTCCTCCAACAGGGTGCTGCTACCTTCCTGCCCAGTGACGGCATCGCACAGCGGGCCGCTCAACCTGTCCAGGATCGAGGTCTGGAGCAAAAAGGCGCGCACGTGTTCCGGCTGGCGCAGGAGGACCTCTTCGACCAGGTAGTCCAGCACAAATCGGTGGCTGCCGGTAAAAGACCGGACGAAAGCGGCGGTGTCCGTGCGCCCCTGCATGGAGAGCGCAGCCAGTTGCAGGCCGGCAATCCAGCCCTCAGTGCGCGCTTCCAGGCCGGCCATCTCGGCGGACGACAGACTCAACCCCATCGCCTGGTTAAGGAACTCGGCCGCCTCGTCAGGAGTGAAGCGCAGGTCGGCGGCGCGCAGCTCGATGAGCTGGCCGCGCGCGCGCAGGCGAGCGAGGGGCAGCGGCGGGTCCTCGCGGGTGGCGATGACCAGGTGCAAGGGCGGCGGCAGGTTCTGCAACAGGAAGGCCAGGGCCTGGTCGACCGCCTGAGCGCCGACGGTGTGGTAGTCATCGAGCACGAGAATCATGCTGTCTGGCACGGCGGCGATCTCGTTCACCAGCATCGTCAGCACCAGTTCGGGCGGCGGCGGCTGAGCGGAGTCGAGGGCAGCCGCTGCTCCTCTGCCAATCGCTGGCGCCACCGTCTGTAAAGCCGCCACGAGGTAGGCCAGAAACTGGGCGGGGTCGCCATCCCCTTCGTCCAGCGACAGCCAGGTCGCCCTGATGTCAGAGGTGAGGCTGGCAACCCATTCGCTGACCAGTGTTGTCTTGCCGAAGCCGGCTGGAGCGGAGATAAGGGTCAACTTATGGCCTGAAGAAAGACCTTCAGCGAGCTGTTCGATCAGGCGCGGGCGGGGGACAACCCGGGGTCGGGGTGGAGGAATGTAAAGCTTGGTGGTCAGTATCGGCGTAGGCATACATTGAGCGCCAGGGTCATGTCTCACCGGTCAAAAAGCCGGGGCGTGCGTAGGCTGGATCGGGATATGTGTAAAATCCCCTGCCCGTTTTGACGCCCAGCCAGTTCCTATGGCCGGCTATTTGCCTGGCATTGCTTTCTCTATTGTACCAGACACGCTTTCCTTGTGATAATTCAATTGTCGCAGTTTGCCAGCACCTCGATCAGGCGCAAGCAGCCTCCCGCGCGCAGATAGCAGGCGTGCTCGCCAACAGTCTCGAATCTCATGCCGGTGATCTTAGAGCACTCGAACTCACAGTCGGTGCTTTGCACGAAACGATCGATAGTCTCGCTGGCTTCAGGGCTGTTGAACTCGACGGCGCATCCTCCTTCAGTCGCACGATCCATCTCAACCAGCCAGATCGCCGCTCCCAAGGCGCCGCACGCGCCGCCGCTCAGGCCGATGCCGCCCGCCAACCCGGCGGCCATAACCGCGTGCATGTCGTCCGCGCCCATCTTGCGCGCCAGCAGGGCCGCACAGCTCATCGGAGGTTCAGGCACGTCGAACTCGTCGTCTGCAAAGCTCGCGTCGATCTCACGGCGCGTCGCCCGCGCATAGCCGGCAGTCATGGTGAAACAACGGATCGGTCCGCCCTTCAGGAAGAACTTCAGAACCTGCCTCCCCTGGGCGTTCTTCCAGTCCAGCTCGATCACTTCGAAGCAGTTGATGCTCTTGTAGCTGGTCTGGAAGGAGTTCACCAATCGCTGGGCGGCGACCACCGCAGCAGCCTCAGCGCGCGGCCCCGGCCCGAACTGCCGATACGCCTCGGCGCCGGCGGCCAGCACAGCGCCCCACAACTGGCCGCACTGGAATCCCATCTGCTCGATGCCGCCGGCCAACGGCATGGTAGCGTGCTCCTCCAACGCCAGTGGGTGATTGAACGAGTCGTCGACGACGCTCATCACCGCCTCTGATCAGGTGCCGACTTTCAGAAACCGGCGCACAGTTGTCAGCGATGATATCCTGGGTGCTTCACTGTTCACGATGACGTCTCCTGATTTTCATGGTCGGCCTGTCCTACCGTGATGACGACGTTGCCCCGCTTGTGCCCGCCATCGACATAGCGGTGCGCTTCAACGATCTGGTCGAGTGAATAGACCCGGTCGATCACCGGCCGCAGCTTGCCCGCCTCGATCAGTTCCTTGACCGCCAGCAGCGCTGCGCCCCTGACCTTGGCTGGCGCGTCGCTGTCTTTGTGTACGTTGAGATAAACACCGGTGTTCTTGAGCGCCTTTTTGGCGTGGGAAGGGGCCACCTTGGCCACCGCATCGAACACCACATCGTAGATCGGGCCGTCGCCGGTGAAATCGTCCCGGGTGTAGTCGATCACCCGGACAGCGCCCAGCGAGCGCACCAGCTCCAGGTTCGCTGTGCTGCACACGCCGGTCACCTCAGCGCCTAAATGCCGGCTGGCGATCTGCACTGCGTTGGTGCCCACGGCCCCGGAAGCGCCGTAGACCAGCACCTTTTGGCCGGGCTGGATCCGGCCGCGTTGCAGGCAGCGCAGCGCGGTCATGCCGCCGCCCACGGCCGCGGCGGCCTCCCCGAAGCTGAGGTTGGCTGGCTTAATGGCCAGCAGCCCATCCTCAGGCAGGCATTTGTATTCGGCGTAGCCGCCAAAGCCCACTTCGAAAGTCGAGGCGAACACCGCTTCGCCGGGCCGGAAGCGGGTCACGTCCTGGCCGATGGCCTCGATCTCCCCGGCCAACTCCATGCCCAGGATGGTTCGTTTGGGTTTGCGGATGCCCAGATAGAGGCGCGCACCCAGCCATTGGCCGCGCGGCACGGTGAAACTGCGCATGCGCGTGTCTCCGACGGTCACGGTGGTGGCGTGGACCTTGATCAAGACTTCGTTGGCCTTGGGAACCGGTTTGGCCATTTCGGTCAGATGCAGGACTTCCGGCGGACCGTATTTTGTGCAGACAACCGCTTTCATCGTTCACTCCTTCAGGCCCATTTCCAGGCAACCCACACGGTCAGCAGGTTGAACCCAAGCCCGACGGCGAGCAGGAACTTGTCGTAGGCGCCGGGGTACGTCGGCAAGCCAACCAGGTTGAAGAGGAAGAAACCCGCCGCCACGATGATATTGGCCCACCGGCTGATCGGCTCGGGCAAGATCAGCGTCAGGACGATCATCAGGATCGGAATCACCATCAGGATCGCAATGCCCAGCCACATGCCCTGGGTGAACTGCGCCATATCTCCCATCTTGCCTGAGGCCGCGTCGCCGCTGAAGATCCGCAACACGTCGCCCAGAAGGTAAGACAGCATCAGGGCCACCCATATCAAGGACAGCTTGAACTGTACGTCTGCCATAAACCTGCCTCCATAAGGACGCGCCTATCCATCAGCTTCCGCTTTGGCCGGTCTCCGACCGAGCCAAGTCGGCAAGTGACTTTGAGACGCGCCCTTGACGCTGTTACGCTACCGTGATGACGATCTTGCCGCGCGCGTGCCCCTGGACGGCATAGCCCAGAGCGGCCGGGATCTGGTCGAAGGGATAGGCGCGGTCGATGACCGGCGTGACCTTGCCGGCTTCGATCAGCTCGGCCAAAGCCTTCATGTTTGCGCTGCTGGATTGCGCCGCGTACATGCGGCCCAACTGGCGCATGAACGGGGCCAGAGCGAAGGATTTGATGACGTATCCCATGCCGCCATGGCCGCTGTTGGGCAGGATGACGCCCTGCGGGGTCAGCGCGCGCTTGAGATCGCCGAACGAGTGGCTGGCCGCGTTGTCGAGGATCAGGTCATAGCGCCGGCCGCCGCGTGTGAAGTCCTCCCGAGTGTAATCGATGACGTGATCGGCGCCCAGTGAGCGGACCAACTCCACGTTGCGCGTGCTACACACGCCCGTCACCTCCGCGCCTAACGCCTTGGCGATCTGCACGGCGAAGGTGCCCACGCCGCCCGACGCGCCGTTGATCAGGACCTTCTGCCCTGGCTGCACCTTGCCCTCATCGCGCAGCCCTTGCAGGGCGGTCAGCCCGGCGGTGGGCACGGCCGCGGCCTGCTCGAAGGAGAGGTTGGCCGGCTTCAAGGCCAACTTGCCGGCGGCAGCCACGACATAGTCGGCAAAAGCGCCGTTGATTGCGCTGAAGACGGCATCGCCAGGCTTGAACTGCGTCACCGCGCTGCCTACGGCTTCAACGCGGCCGGCTATGTCCCAGCCCAGGATGTAGTCCTTGGGCCGCGGAAAGCCAACCGAGAAGCGCACCAGCCACGGGCTGCCGCGCATGGTGAAGTAGTCGCCGGCGTTGATTGACGTGGCATGGACGCGCACCAGCACCTGGTCGTTCTTGATCTCCGGCTTAGCGACCTCCTTCAGTGCGAGGACATCTGGAGAGCCGTAACCGTTTTGCACGATTGCTTTCATGCACTACTCCTTTTCCAGGAATACAAGCAGGGCGTAGACCAGGAACGCCGGCCAGACCAGGCCCTTGGCCAGGCCCAAGGCGCGCTCCTGGTTGGTCGTGGCGCGCTTGAGGTAAAAGACCCACGCGCCGATCATGCCGATGCTGTAGACGGCGTCCGCGCTGCCGCCGCTGCGGATCACCACGGGTTTCTTCTGTTCTTCAGTGGTCATGGGTTAGCTCCTTGTGGTTATTTGTCCTTAGCTTAGTCCCAAAGAACGGGATATACACCGGCCTAACTGGCAGTCTTGCCCTGGCCATGTGGATAGAAATGAGAAGCTGTTATCCTTGTGGTTGGCATTCCGAAATCTGTAGCTCGTTGACCGAGATCAATGGGATGCCAATATCGCGCACCTTGCGCAGCAGGCCGTGCAACGCCGCCTGGTCCGCGACCGGGCCGCTCAACAACGTGTCGCCGTCCTCGGTTATGGCGACGGTCAGGTCGCCGAACCAGCCCGTCCATTGTGCATCGAGCTGGCCTTTGAGCCTGATCTGGTACATTACCGGTTGATCCGGGCGGGTCGCACGGTTGCTTCTGCCGGTCATCGTGTTGCTCCTGGGGCGGGCGGTCAGGTGACGACGCGCCGCTTGCTCAAGCTACCCCCAGTGTAGCAGCAACCCCCGCTGGTGTATAGACACTTTGGTGTTGTCTGAAGTGTTGTCGTGGTTTTCGAACGCTAGGCGCTGGCCAAGGTCGCTCAGCGCGTCCCTACCCCAGAATCCGCCATGTGGCATGGCGTCCTGAAGGCAAGTGTCTCACTGCTTCACGCGAGGGAGGAGTAGTCTTGTCTGGAAAAGCGGGGATTATTCGTTGCGCGCCACGCTTCAGGAACAGCACGGCATGGTGTCCGCCCTCGCCTGGAGCGCCGACGGGACCCGCCTCGCCTCGGGCAGTTGGGGACAGGGAGCGAGCACTTGTTGATTTGGGACACCCGGAGCTGGCAACTGCTTCGCGCCCTTGAAGATGCGACCGAATTGGTCAATGGCGTTGCCTGGAGTGCGGACGGTGAACGCCTGGTCAGCGCTGGCAACGACGGCACGCTGCGCTGGTGGAATCCGCACAACGGGCAGTGCATCCTGTCGCGCCAAGGGCACGAAGGACCGATCCAGTCACTGCGAGCCAGTCCAGACGGTCGCCTCCTCGCCAGTTGCGGGGATGATGGAGCGATCCAGATTTGGGAGATGGAGACCGGCGACCCTGTCACAACCTTGCGCCGCGACCGCCCGTATGAACGGCTCGACATTACCGGCATCAAGGGCTTGACCGATGCACAGAAACTGGCGATCAAGCTGATGGGCGCGGTCGAGTACCTCAGGAATGGCGAGTGAAACGAACACGAAGTGTAGCTGATTCTTCCGGCACTTCCGCCACTGTTTATGTCAAAAAACACCCTCGTGCCGAACTCTAGCGTGCGCTGGATGATCAGGTCCGCGTCCTGGTCGCGATCCAGACTCTACGAGTCGTATTCCTGGAGATACGGCCAAAGGCCGCTGGGAATGCTGGCGCTGGTCATGGCTGGAACACGAGCCTTTCCGAGGACTATGCCAGATAACCATGCACTTTTAGGAGCCGTAGACCCTCCAATCGCATTGCTTGGGGAAACAGAGTCTTGTATATGTGGCAATGGGGACTTGAGATATCCCAGCGGCCGGTGGCACGAAAGGTTTCGAGGGCACAGCCGCCGGCGCAGCGGTAGCGAAAGCTACAATCACGGCAGCCTTCCTTATCGTCGACTGACAAGTTCCGGATCGGCCCCGCTACGATGAGGCGCAAAGGATCTTCGGCATCAAGTTCGGCCACAGGATTTCCCAGGTGCATCTGACACTGAGCTATCTTTCCCTCATGGGTAATGACCATGTAGCTGATGCCCACGCCGCATGTGTGGGTGTGGGCTTGGACCTGGACGCGATCCAGCAAGCCGTTAAGGAAAGGCCTGGTGGGCAGGATCTCCTCGAATACTCGATACGCAGCCTCCATCCCCTGCATAATATTGGCCTCCTCCAACTCAAGTTCAGTTCGGGGCACAGAGAGGGGATTGACACGATAGAAATTGAGACTCACCGGCAGGTCACGTGCGAGCGCCCAGCGAACTGCCTGGTCAATGCCAGAGGCGTTTTGGCGTGTCACCGTGATCGTGATGTCAGGCCTGATTTTCAGGGGAAGCAACACATCGTCAATCGTGCGCTCAATGGCTTCAAAACTACTTCTACCATTAACCATCGGTCTCTGTTTGTCATGATTAGCGCCGACGCCATCCACGGAGATGGCCAGTTTGATGCCAGCTTCCCGAAGCCAGACTGCGTCCTCGGAT
>JAAEKA010000468.1 GCA_014155705.1 Anaerolineae bacterium clx_CAG2
GGCATCGACGCCGATAAGGTAGCGCATGAGGTCATGGCGCCGGGCCAGCCGGCTTACGACCCGACCGTGGCCCGCTTTGGCCCGCAGATCGCACCGGATGGCGGCCCCATCGACCGCCTGCGACTGGGCCAGATCGTCTTCAACGACCCGGCCGCGCTGGCCGACCTGGAAGCTATTGTCCATCCCGCGGTCTTCCATGTGATCCAGCGCCGCGTGGCTGAGGCCGATGCGCCGGTGGTCGTGATCGAGGCCATCAAGCTATTGGAGGCCGGGCTCAGCCGACAACTCTGCCAGCAGGTGTGGGTCGTCGCCGCCCCACGCGGCCAACAAATTCAGCGCCTGATGAGGAGCCGCGGCCTGAGCGAAGCCGAAGCCATCCTGCGCATCGACGCCCAGCCGCCACAGTCCGCCAAGATCGCCCAGGCCGATGTGGTAATTGAGAACGACGGCAGCCTGGAAGATGTGCGGGCGCAGGTGGAACGGGCGTGGCAGAAATTGCGTAACACGTAACGAGTAACACGTAACCGGGAACAGAGAGAGGCGTGTGCGCGATGCCGGGTTACGTGTTACGTGTTACGCATTACGCCTTGCAAGCCACAAGTCTTACGAAGAGACAACTCACCATCTCGCTCTGACAGTAAGCACGAACGCATATGAAAACACTACAACAGATGTATGATAAGCATCCCAACTTGCTTTTATGGGTCGCGCTGGCGCTGGGCATGGTGGTCATCCTGGCGATAGCAGCCCGCAGCATAGGCTTCACCCCCGGCCAGTGGGCTGCGTTGATCGCTGCCACTGTGGCGCTGGCCGGGCTGTGTGTGTGGATCATCAGTTGGGAAAGCGATGAGTAAAGCGCCAGAAACCGGGTTTCTGGACCATGACAAATCTTTATGAGCACAAAACGCGATTACTACGAAGTGTTGGGCGTGGCCCGCAGCGCCAGTTCGGACGAAATCCGCAGCGCCTACCGCAAGCTGGCCCGCCAATATCACCCCGATGTCAACAAAGAAGCGGACGCCGAGGCTAACTTCAAAGAGATCAACGAAGCCTACGAAGTGTTGAGCAACGGCGAGAAGCGGGCAGCCTACGACCGTTTCGGCCATGCTGGCACTCAGGGCGGTTTCGGCGGCTTCAGCGGCGGCTTCGGCGATTTCGGATCCATCTTTGAGGACCTTTTCGGCATGGGCATGGGCGGACAGACGCGCCAGGCCCAG
>JAAEKA010000469.1 GCA_014155705.1 Anaerolineae bacterium clx_CAG2
CGCTCTACCCCATCGGCACCTACAACGCCAGCTACAGCGTCGGCGCGGTCAATTCGGGCGGCGCCATCGCCTCCTTCAGCAGCCGCGGCCCCGTTACCTATAACGGCAGCGGCCTCTCCAAGCCGGACATCAGCGCGCCGGGCGTGGCGGTGCACTCGGCGGCCCCGGGCGGCGGCTATGCATTGAAACAGGGTACGTCCATGGCTGCGCCGCACGTGACAGGCGTCTTCGCGCTGCTCTGGTCGGCCTATCCTGCGTTGATCGGCCAGATCGACGACAGCGAGGCAGTCCTAAATGCCAGCGCGCGACGGGTGATCGATACAACCTGCGGGCCGGCCGGCTCGCCCGACTACAACCACCCCTACGGCTGGGGCTCCGTGGACGCGCTGGCGGCTGTACAGGCTGCGTTGGGTCCGCCGCGGCTCTACCTGCCGGTGATCATACGGGGCGGCTAATACAAGCTGCCCAATTCGTAGGGGTTTATGCTGGCACTGATAAGAGAGGTGGAACATGATGCAACAGATGGCGCGAACCGTGATTTTGCTTGGCTGTCTGCTGGGGGCGGCGAGTCTGCCAAGTTTTCGCGCATATGCGGTGGAAGAGGGACCCGTTGCATTGCTGAAAGCGCAGTGGGTTACTGACGGCAAAGCGCTGCGGGAGTTGCCGCATCAGGCTGCAGCAGTTGCTGTTCAGCCTGATGTTGGCACTGCATCCGGCCAATCGCACGTTCTTCCGAACTCGGTCTTCGACTGGAGCAGCCTGGCCTTCGAATCGGGCCGCGATGGCAACTGGGAGATCTATACCGCGCGCGGCGACGGTACGCAGCCTTTCCGGGTCACCGACCATCCTAGCTCGGACGTGCAGCCGCAGCTCAACCATGGTGCAACCGCCGTGGTCTTCGCCTCCAACCGCGATGGAGGGCAGTTCGATATCTATACGGCCAATGTCGGCGGCAGCAACGTGCAGCGCATCACCTACAGCGGCGACCACGAGTCATACCCGGCCTTCTCGCCTGATGGCGCGCACATCACCTATGCACGCTATCAGGAGAACAACTGGGAGATCTACCGCGTGCGGGCAGACGGGTCGGGCCAGACACGCCTCACCGGGGACTCCAACTATCACGATTTGATGCCCGCGTGGTCTCCCGACGGCCAGCGCATCGCCTGTGTGCGCAGTCAGAACGGCATGGGCGCGATTTGGACCATGAACAGCGACGGCAGCGGCATGCAGCCACTCACTGGCTGGTACCGCTATCTCCAGAACCCGCGCTGGTCCCCGGACGGTGGGCGCATCGGTTTTGACGCCGATGTCGACGGCGACTACTGGAATGAGTTGGCCGTCTTCGATCTCGCCT
>JAAEKA010000047.1 GCA_014155705.1 Anaerolineae bacterium clx_CAG2
AGGCGCTCAACAAGACCAAAGCCGGAACGAAGGCGGATTTGGCGCAACTGACTGCTCAAAGCCAAGCCCTGCTTGATCGCCACAAAGTTGCTGCCTACCTGAATGTGACTTGGACAGCGCACACGACACAAACTAAGCGCTATCTTAACCGTGGCCGACATGGACCTGACAGTCCCTACGAACTGGTAACCAAGACCACCTGGCAGATGACGGTGACACGACTGCAGGACGAAATCGCCCTTCACGACCAACTGGCTGGCTGGCGCATCTATGTCACCAATGCGCCAACTGAGCGGCTTGACTTGCCTTCAGCCGTCAGTTGTTACCGGGAAGAATGGCAGCCGGAGCGTGGCTTTCATCGACTCAAAGGTGCTGCCTTGGCCATTCGACCCTTGCTGTTGCGTTCTGACCAACGCATTCGCGGCCTGCTACGCATCTTGGTCATTGCCTTACGGGCCTTGACCTTGCTCGAATTCGTTGCTCGGCGTCAACTCGCACAACAACCAACACCTTTGCAAGGCTTGTATCCCGGCAACCCAAAACGAGCTACCTGGGAACCAACTGCTGAACGCCTGTTACGTGCTTTCGATGATCTCACCTGGTATCAGGTGGTCGATGGCCAGTCTCGTTGGCAGCAGGTCACGCCTCTGTCGGACCTGCAACGATGCATATTGGACCTGCTGGGCATATCAGACACCGTCTACACCCAACTGGCCGGTCCGTGATTAGACAGTTCGCCTTTGTAAAATGAGCGAAACTACCGTCTTGACAACCATTCCCTTGCCAAAAGGTAGCAACACCTGACAGGGAGACTACCGGTGGTTTCGAAGAGCCGAAACAAGCGCAAAGCTACCTGATTCCGCAGGTAATACTTCTCTCTTCTGTTGTTACTGTGCGAGCCAACTGCGTCTCGCCTGGTTTGCCTTACCTCAGTCCAGAACTGAGTACTCTAAACTCAAGTTCTCTATCAGCCAATGAGCTAAAGCGCGCCCAACGTCAGCGAAGAATCCCGACCACGCCTACTCACAACAGCCGCCCGGCATAGATCGCTTTGCGGTAGCGAGCCTGCAATTCCGGCCATTGGACGATGAACAGGTCGGCGAAGGGGTAGACGATGCGCGCGCTGGTGCTCATGTGCTGCACGCGCGAGGCGCTTTCGACGTAAATGATGCGCGCGCCCAGCAGCTTGCCCAGCAATGCGGCCGGCACCGCCAGCGATGGCCCGTTGACCAGCACCGCCTGGGGCCGCACTCGCCGCAGGATTGGCACAAGCTGGACCAGGCTGTGCAGGGTGTGCCACGCAGCCACGGGCAGCGAGTCGGTGTGGCCCTTGACCTTGCTGCGCGGCCGGCCCACCCGATAGACCGGCCCCGGCAGACGAATCTTGCCCTCCGACAACTGATCCTCGGCAGCAATCAGGTAGTGATATTCGTACTGCAGCCCTAGCTGGTTGAGCAATTGCAGCATCTGGCGGGTGTGGCCGCCCTCGCCCAGTACAACGAGCAATCGCATCATTCGTCCTCGAAACTTTCCAGCCGGGCAGCTTTGCTGGCTTTGCCTGCCTTGCCAGCAGCGGGCTGGGGGGTTGTGTCGCCAGCGCTGCGCCCAGGATCGGACCACAGAAACTCGGTGCGGCCCAAGACGTCGTCATGGGCCTCGCTGTCAGACTCATCGTCAGGCTCATCGCTGCCTGCGCCGGCCGCGACCAGGACCAGTCCGTACAGTTTGGCCAGGTTGGCACGGTGGCGGCGCCAGGTGAAACGCTCTGCCGAGATACGGGCGTTGGTGGCCAGGCTCTCAGCCAGAAAGGGACGGCTCAGCACACGCGCCGTGGCCTGAGCCAGGGCCGCTGCGTCCTCTGGCAACACCAACAGGCCGTCCACACCGTCGTCCAGCAGTTCCGGGACGCCGCCCACGGCTGTAGCGACGATGGCTGTCCCGCTGGCGGCTGCCTCCAGCAACAGTTGCGGCAGTCCATCCTCACTGGCCGTGCGCCAGACCACGCTGGCCTCGCGGATCGCGTCCTGGCGCTGGCGCTCGCTCAATGCGGGTCGATAGGCCACGATCTCTGCCACACCTAATGCACGCGCCAGGGCCACGACTTCTTCGGCCAGTGAGCCGCTGCCGGCCAGCAACAAACGCACCTCAGGCACGCTCTGGCGCAGCAGGGCCAGGGCGTGTAGCGCCATCTGGGGGTTGGCGCGCGGCTCCAGTTCATCCAGCCACAGCACCAGGGGCGGCCAACTCGTCCTGGCCAGGAGTGGATAGGTCTCCAGCGCCAGCAGGTTAGGGATGACTGATGCCCGCAGTCCATAGCGCTGTAAGATTTCCTGCCCAAAGGCCGAGCTGGTCGCCACTCCATCGACGCGGCGCAGCAGCGGCAGAAGCCAACGCCAGGCGTGCGGCACGAAGGAGCGGGCCATGCCGCCTGAGTAAGTAATGACCACCCGCCGCCGGCCCAGCTTGCCAAAAAAGAGCGCCATCAGCACCGGCAAATAGAAACCCCAATAGCTGGCCGCCTGCACGTGCAACACGTCGCTGCGCGGCAAGGCCACCAACAGCCGCCAACACAGCGCCAACACCTGCGCGATCGGCAGCAGGTGGATGCCGATGCGAGGCAGCCGGCGCACGCCGGGCACGTCGGTGTTGACCCGCTGCACCCACGCGCCGTCCGCGTGCAACAACCGGCACAACAACTCCGACTGGCCGCTCAGTTCTCCCGGTCGCGGCGGAAATGGACCGATCACGGCAACACGCAGACCGTTAAAGGGACTGGCTCGATCAGTCATGGGAACGCCCCGCCAGAAACCGGGTTCTTCGGAAAAAATCCGGTTTCTTTTCTCTCGTCGACAAAGAAGCGGTGCTTGCCGCCTGGTCCCAGCGGTATGGATTCGACCAGGGCGATGTCCAGGGCAGCCTCGCCACGCACCTGTTCTTCCAGCCGCTGGCGCAAGAACTGCAATGCAGCGTCCAGGCCAACGAAGGCTCCCAGGTCGTGTGGACCGCCCGTCGCCCGCTGGCCCTCGTTGGCCGGCAAGTAACCAAAAGCCGGCCCTGGCGCCACCAAAACGACGATCCGGTCAGGCGCCACCTGACGCATCTGAAACGATTCCACGCCTGGCATCTGGCGGAAGACATCGGTGAAATACCACATGATCAGGCTGCGGCCGCTGGGCAACGTCAACTGATCGCTGCTGCGGCCGGCTACGTGATCGAGCAGAGGCAGTCCGCGCCCGCACGCGCATTGGCCCGCAGCCAGCGCGCCCACATCACCCACGACATAGCGGATGAAAGGCATGGCATAGGCATGGAGATTGGTCAGCACGATGCTGCCTTCCTGGCCGGTCGGCACAGGCTGACCGTCGGCGCCGACCACCTCCACGATGACGGACTCGGCATTGATATGATAGGTCGAGCCTACGCCGCACTGCATTGCCACGTCCATGCCCTCGCCGCCATAATAGTCGTGCACGGGACAATGGAACTGATGCTCGATGGCCTGGCGTTGGAAGGGATGCAGCATCTCGCCGCTGGTGATCACTGCATGCAACGGCAGTTCGACGCGGCGCTCCGTCAGGGCCACGGCCAGATGATAGGCAGTGCCAGGATAGGCGAACATCACCTCAGGCCGAAAGCCGACCAGGTCGCTCACCACCTGATCGAGGCGGTGATCATGCACGGCGTAGGCCGACAGGTTGAGCATGCGGGTGGCCTGTTGCTCCAACCGCTGCAAGGGGCCGCTGCGGAACACACCGAGCGCGTGGCCGTCTTTAACGTTAGCGGCGCGCATGCCCTGATAGACGCCGGCCATGGCCCAACTGCGAAACATGACGGCCCAGCGCTGCCCCTTCTCGGCGCGCGTCATGACGAACTGCAGCGGCTCCCCGGTGGACCCACTGCTGGCATAGCGCACCAGTTGGCTGCGATCGACGTTGGCGGCCAGGGCGCTATCAGGATAGGCGGCGCGCAGCGTTGCTTTGTCCAGCAGCGGCAACCGGGCCAGGTCGTCCAGGCAGCGAATGTCCTGCGGCTGCACGCCGTGCGCATCCCACAGACGGCGGTAAAGCGGCACCTGGGCGTAGGCGTGGTCTGCCAGGCGACGCAGCCTGTCGAGTTGCAGCGCGCGTAGTCGTTCGAGGGACCACCATTGGCTCTGTTCCAGCGCGCGCAGCGTCGGGCTGACAGGCATCCCCTGCAGCCGTCCGATCAGCGGCAGCGCGACGCGGCGCAAAAACATAGCATGAAGGTGTGAGCGACTCAAGGTGGCGTTGATCCTGGGCTGTAGACTCGGCTATCGTCGAACCATTGTACCACGGCCCCCTTGCTGCGCCAATACCGTGTGATGAATTGACCCTGCTCTTGCCAGCACGTCCTGCCCAAATCTGCTATCTGCCATCTGCAACTTGCCAGATTGCTGGCACTGGACAATAATGTCCAACGTCTTTCAACTAACGATTTGCCTATGAGTCAAACACGCTTACCCCCAGCCTTACGCTCCCTGCCAGCCCCTGTAGTCGCTGCGCTGGCGCTGGCGCTGGGAGCGCTGATCGGACTGGCGGCGGTCACTCCGCTGCTGGGCGGGCTTGGCGCGCCTGCCGAACGGCTCAGCGGGTGGCTGCTGCCGATCGCAGGCATCAGTCTGTTGGTGGTAGTCAGCGTGCGCAGTCCGTTGGCCGGCCTGCTGCTCACTTTGCTGCTGGCGCCCTACAGCCGTTTTATTCCCTTCGACCTGGACCTGGGAGCGGGCATTCCTGCCCTGAGCCTGCCGCGCCTGATGGCTGGTTTTCTGCTCTTGTTACTGCTCTATCAGGCCGTACGCGGCCAGCGGCGGCTGCGCCCCCTGACCTGGTCTGACCTGGCCTTTGGCGTGTTCCTGGCAGCCATGACGCTGTCTGTGACGGAGTCGCAATACGATCACACCTTCGCTTTCCAGAGTCTGCTGGACGCCTACGTGCTTCCCTTCGTTTATCTTTACCTGGCGCGCCAGATCGTGCGCAATCTGGGCGATCTGCGCTGGTATTCGGCCATGCTGGTGATGGCGGGCGTGGGCTTCGCCTTCCTGGTGATCCGCGAGCAGTTGACCGGCGAGGTGTTGTTCTACAGTCGCGAGTCAGCCCGCTACAGCGCCAGCTTCCAAAAAGTGATCAGCCTGATGGGCAACGCCGCGCCCATGGGCGTCAGCACGGCCATGACTCTGCCGCTGGGCCTGGCGCTGCTGATCCAGGTCTTCAGCAGTAGCGCCAGGCCCAGCCGGGGACGCACATTAGCGCGTGTGACGCTGCCTGCGGCGCTGGCTTTCATCGTCCTGGGCGTCTACATGACCTACAACCGGGCCAGTTGGCTGGGCATCGCCATCACGTTGCTGGTGATGGCGATGCTGCGGCCACGGTTGCGCCGAATGCTATTACCTGTACTGTTGCTGTTGGCCATCCTGACGCTGGTCTTCTGGCAGAGCGTGATCAGCAGCCCTGCCGTCAACGAGCGGCTGCTGGAAGATCAATCCCTCAGCTATCGCAGCACAGTGGCCCAATTGGCGCTGGACATGGTGCGCGACGACCCGCTGCTGGGGCTGGGCTACTACAACTTCGGCCCCATCGCCAAACAGCGCTACGGCTGGGACCCCGCGCCGTTGTTCGGCATCTACCCACCGGCCCACAACTCATTGATGTTCATCCTGGTGTCGGGCGGGTTGCTGGCGCTGCTGCCCTATGTAGTCTGGTTCGCTATGGTGGCCTGGCAGGGGGCGCGGCGTTTCCTGACCAGCCCCGGCCAGGAAGAGACACGCGATGTACTGGCTGCGGGCGCGGCGCTGCTGCTGCTTTACTTCGCGGCTTCGGCCACCTTCGACAATGTCGATGCCGTCAAGATGAACCTGATCTTCTGGACGACCATCGGCGCGATCTGGGGCGGCACGTATCCCGGACAACGGATCAGTCCGGTGGTCCCACCGAATAGACCCGATCGGTGAGGCTCGCTCGATCAGCGATTGCGAGTAGTGCTTGCCAACGTGGCGCTTTCAATTGTATAATGTGGCCATCAACGCAGTCCGACCTGCGGCCTGCAACCGCTGTTTCATCGCCGCACGAGGCGCGCTATGTCGATCACCGTGGCCATCTGCAACCAAAAGGGAGGCGTAGGCAAGACCACCACCACTGTCAACCTTAGCGCGGCCTTGGCCGAGCAGGGTCAGCGCATCTTGATGGTCGATCTGGATCCGCAGGCAGCCTTGACCGCCTACTGGGGACTGGACGGCGACACATCAGGGCCTTCGATCTATCGTCTGTTGCTGGAGGAGGCCACTGCGCCGGCCGATGCAGTGCGCTCCATCCGACCGCTGATCGACGTCATCCCAGCCGACATCGACCTGGCCGCCGCCGAGATCGAGCTATGGAGCGCGCTGGGGCGAGAGCGCATCTTGCGAGAGGTTTTATCTTCACTGCACAGCGACTATGACTTCGTGTTTGTCGACTGCCCCCCCAATCTGGGGCTGTTGACCATCAACGCGCTGGTAGCCTGCGAACGGGTGATCATCCCCGTGCAATGCGAATTCTTCGCCCTGCGAGGGCTAAGCATGTTACTGGACACCCTGCACAAGGTCAAACGCCGCCTCAACCCGCAATCGGAGATCCTGGGCATCCTACCCACTATGTTCAACAGCCGCACGCGCCACGCCCAGGAGGTGCTGGACGAGCTGCGCACCATGTTTGGCCCGCGTGTGTTTCGGACCACCATCAAATCCAGCATTCGCTTCGCCGAATCCACGCTGGCGAAGCAACCCATTCTCGAGTATGCCTCCACCCACCCTGGGGCGCAGGCATACCGGTCGTTGGCACAGGAGGTTCTCAATGACAACCGATCAACCGGATAATACACTGCCTAAGGCGGCTGGGCGCGGGGTAGACCTGTTCTTTGAAGAGAACGACACCGCAGATGCGGCAGAAGTAGCCGCTGAAGGTATCGACGCGGTCAAAGATGCCGCCAGCGACGGAACCGAGGCTGCTGCCGAAGGCATCGACGCTGCCCAGGACGCTGCCGCCCGGTCCACAGCCGCGGCAGAGGAGGCCGCAGCCGCGGCTATCGATGCTACGGCCGGGCCGGCCGCGGCGCAGCCCGATCCACCGCGCGCGATGATGACGCCGCCGCCAGCTCCACCGCCGGCCACCCCACCCAGCCAGCCTGTGCTGATCCAGGAGTCCACCCCCAAGAGCTCCAACGGATGCTTGGGGGCCGTACTGGGCGCCGTGTTCGGCGCTGTGTTGGGCGTGGTGTTGACCCTGGGCTTCCTGCTACTGACCAACCAGGGCCTCAGCTACGCGCCGCGCGATACGGTCAACACGCTGCAAGCGACAGTGACGGCCTATGAACGGGGCGCTACTGCCCTGCGCAGCGACGTATCGACGTTGCAGGGCGGCCTGTCGGCGTCGCAGGGCGACGTGGGGACGCTGCAGCAAGGGTTGGCAGGTGTGGAAAGCCAGTTGGCAACGCAAGGCGAGAGCCAGAGCGCGCTGGCCAACGAAGTCACTGGCGTCGTCAGCCAGGTGCAAACCCTGCAAGACGACGTGCTGCCTGTGCTGCAAGACGACGTGCTGGGGCTGCAAGAGTCTGTGGACGTCGTAGGCGGCGCTGTCGAGGTGGTAGCCAGCGACGTGGTCACCCTGACCGAGCGGGTCGACACGGTCAGCGTCAGCGCCGAGCGCGCTGAGCGTTTCCTGGCTGGCATGCAGGCGCTGCTGGCCTCGGTGATGGCTGAAGAGCCGCTGACGACCACGGCGCCGCTGACGATCACCGTTGTCCCCACAGCGACCCGACTGCCCACCGTCACGACGCCGTTGACAACCACCGTTCCGCTCACCGTGACCGCGCCGATCACGCCGGGCGCACAGGTGCCGCTGACTGCCACGCTGGAGGTCACAACCACCGTCGCACCCACCGCTACCCTAGCGCCAGCGGCGACGCCAATACCTGCCGCCAACGCGATTCGCGGCATCGTCTTTATAGATAACGACCGCAGCGGCGTCCGGGACCCCGAAGCCGAACCTGGCATTGGCAACGTACGCGTGACGCTTTACACCCAAAATCGTACCGAAGTTGCCCGCACCACCACCAACCTGCGAGGTGAGTACGAGTTTAGCGACCTGGCCCCTGGCATCTACATCGTGGTCCAGACCGATCCGCCCGGCTTCGCCTCCTCCACCCCCAATGTCCTGACCGTGATTCTGCGCGGCGGCCGCCCGGTGGATAACGTCAACTTCGGCGACTATCGTCAATAACAACACCGTTTCAACAAGGGTAACACAGCCACGACAAACGCACTGAACTGGTTCGAGATACCGGCCGACGACATGGAAGCGCGCAGTCCGGTTCTACAGCGCCATTCTGGACGCCCATGTCGCTGTCATTTGACAGCCTTTTACTTCTGTGTTACCATCCCGCCACTCTCAAACTGAAGGTACTTGCTTCGATGATCAGCCTGTCTGCACCACAGCACTCCAGTCAACCGACCGCTCACGATGAGCATGCTGTGTTTGTGTTGGCCCCGCGCCTGGATGGTTCCTGGCGCGGTTTTTATTTTGCGTACTTTAGCAGCCAACGCCACGCGCTTCACGCCAGGACTGACCCGATGCCTTGACCCAACGACGAGCCAGGAGACCGATCAGAAAGCGTGGAGCGCATAGCCCACGCTTTTTTCTTGCGCTGTTGAGCATGGTCTGCCGCTATGTGATGCTCGGCTGCGACACGTAACGAGTCATACGTAACCCGTAATCGGATCGGCGTGAGGCGGCTGCTTACCGTTCACTGATTCCACCAGGAGATGGCTATGCCCTGTCGAGGCGTGCGCGGCGCCACCAGCGTCGACGAAAATACGTCAGAAGCGATCCTCAGGGAAACCCGGCGCATGCTGGCCCTGCTGATCCACCTCAATGACATCCAGCCCGAGGATGTAAGCAGCGTGATTTTTACTACGACGCGCGATCTGACGGCTGAATACCCCGCCCTGGCCGCGCGCCAGTTGGGCTGGTTGGACACGGCGCTGATGTGCGGCCATGAGATGGACGTACCTGGCGGGCTGCCGCGCTGCGTGCGGGTGCTGGTCAACTGGAACACCAACAAGGATCCCCACGACATCGTGCCGGTCTACCTGCGCGCCGCGCGCAACCTGCGCCCCGACAAAGCCAACCTGCCGCCGGTGGACAACGAGGACCTGGATGGCTGGATTGAACTGCAAGTCGATCACTGGCGAGACCAGCGCTCGGCCAAGAAGGAGACACGGATGAAGATCATTGCATTCCAGGGCGAGCGCGGCGCCTACTCGGAGCAAGCCGCGCGCCAGCACTTCGGCGCCGATGTGGTGACCCTGCCCTGCGCCGCCTTCGAGGGCATCTTCGCCGCTATCGACAGCGGCGAGGCCGATTTCGGCGTACTGCCAGTGGAGAACTCACTGGCCGGCTCCATCAACCGGGCCTACGATCTGCTGCTCGAGCGCGACCTGCGAGCCTGGGGCGAGATCCTGTTTCGGGTGCGCCACAACCTGCTGGCCCCGGCAGGGACCACCCTGGAGCAGGTCCACACGGTGCGCTCTCATCCCCAGGCGCTGGCCCAGTGCGAACGTTGGCTGAGCCAGCGCGGCCTGCAGGCCGTCACCTGGTACGACACGGCGGGCAGCGCCAAGGAACTGGCTGCTAACCCCGAACCAGGCGTAGCCGCTATCGCCAGCAGCCTGGCGGCAGAGACCTACGGGCTGGATGTGCTGGCCAGCGGTATCGAGGATCTGGCCTGGAACTACACCCGCTTCTTCGTTATCGGCCGCGGCGATCCGCCCATCAGCGCCAAGGCCAAGACATCGCTGGTCTTCGCCGTCACCCACGAGCCCGGCTCGCTGGTTGCCTGCCTGAATGAATTCTCCAGCCGAGGCATCAACCTGACCAAGATCGAGAGCCGGCCGCGGCGCAACCGTCCCTGGCACTACGTCTTCTATCTGGACTTCGACGGTCACTGGCAGGATCCGGCCTGCCAGCAGGCATTGGTCGGCCTGCTGGCCCGTGCAGCCTTTGTCAAACTGCTGGGATCCTACCCGGCGGCCGAGATGCCAGCGGAGAACGGAGAGGTTGGGCAAAGTGAGTTGTTGCAGATCTAGCGTAACGAGCAACACGTAACCCGGAGTGTGCGCCAACGGGAGTCTATTCCGGGTTACGAGTTACTCGTTACGTGTTACGACAGCATTCCATGGCACATCCATCGAACTCATAGAAACGCTTCGCGTTCCGCAGAAACACAGGTGCAATTATGATCGTCGTCATGAAACAAGGCGCAACGGCAGCCGAGATCGGCGCCGTCATCGCCAGAGTCGAAGAACTTGGTCTGACGCCTCACCCCATCTACGGAGAGAACCACACCGTGATCGCGGTCGTCGGCGAAGCCGCTATCCACGACCCCGACAACTTCCAGGCCATGGCCGGCGTGGATACCGTCACGCGCATCGGCCACCAGTTCAAGCTGGCCAGCCGCCAGGCCAAGACCGAGGACACGGTCATCAGCCTCAATGGCGCGTCCATCGGCGGCCGCAAACTGGTGGTGATGGCCGGGCCGTGCAGCGTCGAGAGCCGCACGCAGATGCTGGAGACAGCGCAGGCGGTCAAAGAGGCCGGCGCTAAACTGCTGCGCGGCGGCGCCTACAAGCCACGCACCTCACCCTACGCCTTCCAGGGCATGGGGCTGAAAGGACTGGAACTGCTGGCTGAGGCCAGGGAGGTCACCGGTCTCAAGGTGGTGACCGAAGTCATGACCCCGGAGGCCGTGCCGCTGGTCAGCCAATACGCCGACATCCTGCAGATTGGCGCGCGCAACATGCAGAACTACGGTTTGCTGAATGCGGTGGGGCGCACGCAACGCCCCGTGCTGCTCAAGCGCGGCATGATGAGCACTATCCAGGAACTGCTGATGTCGGCCGAGTACATCATGTCCAACGGCAATTACAAAGTCATGCTGTGCGAGCGCGGCATCCGCACCTTCGAGCCTATGACCCGCAACACCTTCGACCTGAACGCCGTGCCGCTGCTCAAGCAACTCAGCCACCTGCCGGTGATTGCTGACCCCAGCCATGGCACCGGCCGCTGGGACCTGGTGGCGCCCATGGCTAAAGCCTCCATTGCCTGCGGCGCCGATGGTCTGATTATCGAAGTACATCCGCACCCAGAAGTGGCCGTCTCCGACGGCGCACAGAGCCTCAAGCCGGAGAAGTTCGCCCAGATGATGCGCGAGCTGAAACCGTTGGCCGAGGCGCTGGGGCGGGAACTGTGACAGGTAACTCGTAACACGTAATCCGTAACCCGGAGTCAGCGCTTGCCACCCAATTTCCGGGTTACGCATTACGTGTTACGGATTAGGCCCCACGGGTGCCAGCTTACCAGCCTCCCGCTGAACTTGATGTAGAATTTCACAGACAACACCAGGAGATTGTGGTATGATCATAGTCATGAGAGCCAGCGCCAGTGTCAAAGAAATCGAACACGTGACCAGTCGCATCGACGAACTGGGCTTTCAAGTGCATCTGAGCCAGGGATCGGAGCGCACAATCATCGGCGTCATTGGCGACGAACGGCCGCTGGACCGCGCCATGTTCGAGGTGATGGAAGGCGTCGAGCGCACGGTGTCGATCCTGCCGCCCTACAAGCTGGCCAGCCGCGAGTGGCGGCCCGAGGGCAGCGTGATCACAGTCGGCGACACACGGATTGGCGGCTCGCGGCTGGCATTCATGGCCGGCCCATGCAGCGTCGAAAGCCGCGGCCAGTTGCTGGAAATCGCCTATGCAGTCAAGGAGGCCGGCGCGACTCTGTTGCGCGGCGGCGCCTTCAAACCGCGCAGCTCCCCTTACACCTTCCAGGGGCTGGGCGTCCAGGGGCTGGAGATACTGGCCGAGGCCAGGGAAGCCACCGGTCTCCCCATTGTGACCGAGGTCATGGCGCCCGACAAGGTCGAGCTGGTGGCCGAGTACGCCGACGTTCTGCAAATCGGCGCGCGCAACATGCAGAACTACCCCCTGCTGCAGGCTGTGGGCAAAACACGCATGCCAGTGCTGCTCAAGCGCGGCATGATGAGCACCATCGAGGAACTGCTGATGTCGGCCGAGTACATCCTGGCTGGCGGCAATTACGAGGTGATGCTGTGCGAGCGGGGCATCCGCACCTTCGAGACCTATACCCGCAACACCACCGACATCAACGCCATCCCGGCCCTCAAACACCTCAGCCACCTGCCTGTAATCGGCGATCCCAGCCACAGCACCGGCAAATGGCCGCTGGTCATCCCTGTGGCGCGCGCTATGGTCGCAGCCGGCGCCGATGGCCTGATCGTCGAGGTGCATCATGACCCTGAACACGCCCTCTCCGACGGCGCGCAGAGCCTCAAGCCGGAGCGCTTCGCCCAGATGGTACACGAAGCGCGGCGCATCGCCGAGGCCGTGGGGCGGACAGTGTAAGGTTGGTAGATTGGTAAACTGGTAGATTGGTGAAGGTTCTCCCACTGCTCGGGCCGGTCTCCTGACCGAGCCCGCGCCCATCAGCACAGGTTGACCAGGAAAAATACTCGCACCGGTCATCAACCGCCTCATCTATCAGCCTGGCATGACGGCATCCATGAATTCAGTATTCAAATCACTCGAAGACTGCACCATCGCCATCGCGGGTCTGGGGCTGATGGGCGGGTCGCTGGGGCTGGCGCTGCGGGGGCAGGTGCGCAAGGTCATCGGCATCGCCCGGCGCGCCGAGACGGTGCAGCAGGCGCTGGCCATCGGCGCCATCGACGCCGGCCACGCGACGCTGGCTGAGGCCGCGCCGCAGGCCGACATCATCGTACTGGCCACACCGGTCAGCGTTATCCTGGCGCAGATCGAGGAAATCCGAGGGCTGGCCGGGCAGGGGTTGCTACGCGACGGCGCGATAGTCACCGACATGGGTAGCACCAAAGCACAGATCTGCGAAGCGCTGGAGCGCCTGCCGGCCAGCGTGCAGCCCGTCGGCGCCCATCCCATGTGCGGCAAGGAGACCTCGGGCCTGGAGGTCGCCGAGGCCACGCTCTATTATGGCGCACCCTTTGTGCTCTGCCCACTGCCGCGCACCCAGCCGCAGGCCGTCGCACTCGTCACTGCGCTGGCTCAGGCCGCGGGCGCGTGTCCCCTGCAACTGGACCCGACCCGCCACGACCGGCTGGCCGCGGCCATCAGCCACACCCCCTACCTGGCCAGCCTGGCCACCTTTGCCGCAGCCAACGACGTGGCCCAGCGCGACGCCATCGCCTGGCGGCTGGCGGCCGGCGGCTTCCGCTCCACCACCCGCCTGGCCGGCAGCGACGACCAGATGATGGCCGACATCCTGCTGAGCAACCGGACGGCCGTGCTCGATCAGTTGGACCGCCTGCAAGGCCACCTGGCGCACCTGGCCTCGCTTCTCGCCAACGGCGACGATACCCGCCTGCGCGAGCTGGCCGCCGCCGCCCGCGCCGAACGCAGCCAGTTTCTGGAGACATACGGAGGGTAGATTGGGAAATTAGTAGATTAGTCACGTGTTCGCCGGGGCGCGATCACCAAAATACCAATCTACCAGTCTGCCAATCTACCCTCCACTACCCCACCATGAACCTCCTCATCCACCCTACCCAAGAACTCTACGGTTCCGCCGCCGTGCCCGGCGACAAGTCCATCTCCCACCGTGCGGCTATGTTTGCCGCGCTGGCCGAGGGGCGCAGCCACGTGCGCAACTTCCTGCCCGGCGGCGACTGCCAGGCCACGCTGGGCGTACTACGCAGCCTGGGCGTCGCCATCGAAACTGTATCGCCCAGCGAGCTGTGGATCGACGGCGCCGGCCTGGATGGCCTGCACGAGCCGGTCGCGCCGCTGGACTGTGTCAATTCGGGCACCACCATGCGCCTCCTGGCCGGTCTGATGGCCGGGCAG
>JAAEKA010000470.1 GCA_014155705.1 Anaerolineae bacterium clx_CAG2
CTGATCATCCTGGCGCTGCTCTTCCTGCTGGCTGTCCAGGGTATGAGCACGCGCGATTGGGTTGTGACGGTGCTGCGCGGCCTGGCCGCGGGGTCAATCACCTTCCTGGTGGCGGCCGGCCTGAGCATCATCCTGGGCTTGATGGATGTGCTCAACCTCGCCCACGGCACGTTGTTCATGATTGGCGCCTACGTCGGTTGGAGCATGTACGTGCGGCCTGACACGATCGTGGACATGACGACGCCCTTCGGTCTGTTGTTGGCAGGCTTCGTTTTGATGCCGCTGTGGGGCCCCCTGCTGGCGCGTGTCCAACCAAAGAGAACAATCGCCCGCATCTGGCCGTGGGTTGCGCTGCTGCTAGGGCTGGGTATGCTGGCGCTGGGGTTAACTAACGCGCCGGTGGCCGTGTGGAGCGGCTCCGACTACCAGAACAGCCCCATCGTCTGGACTCAGTTCGCCGAGGCCGGCGCCGTGGCGCAGCAAGTGCAGCCCGCGACCTTCGAGCCGGGCCAGTCGCCGATTCTGATCTGGGGAGCGATCCTGCTGGGCAGCACGCTGGCGGGCCTGGCCATCGCCGGCTTGCTTCAGGGCCGCCGCGGGGCCGAGGCGCAGGCGCGCCTCTCTCTGGTCCGTCCGCTGGCCAGCTTTGCCCTGCTGGCGGCGCTGGCGCTGCTGGTCTCTCTGATCAACACGCCGTTGACCGACTTCCTGTTTGGTCTTAGCACCAACGTGCTGTTCATCCTTGCCATCGTCGTCGCTGCACTGGTCGGTGTTGGACTGGGCAGCCTGATGGAGGCCACGCTGATCCGCCCTCTCTACGCGCGAGCCATCTACCAAATCATGCTGACCTTCGGCCTGGCCTTCATCGGCACCGAACTGGTGCGCGCGATTTGGGGCCGCACAGGGTTCACCATGCCCAAGCCAGAGCTTTTCGCCAACACAGGCGAAGGCTGTCCCGCCAGCAGCATTGGCGGTTGGCTGCAGTACCACTGTACGACCATCGTGCTGGACATTGGCGGTCAGCGAGCGTTGATCCGCACCTACAACGAAATCTTCGTGATCCTGGTTGGTTTGGTGGTGTTGATCGCGGTCTGGCTACTCTTACAGCGTTCACGGCTGGGCATGATCATCCGCGCCGGCGTGCAGGACAGCGCCATGGTCGAGGCGCTCGGCATCAACGTGCGCCGCATCTTCACCCTGGTCTTCGGGCTGGGCGTGGGGTTGGCCGCGTTGGGCGGCGTCATCGCTGCCCCGGCCAGCGGCCTGTCCGATGCCATGGGCGCGACCTTGCTGCTGAGCTCGCTGATCGCCCTGGCCATCGGCGGCCTGACCAGCTATCCCGGCGCGGCAGCCGGCGC
>JAAEKA010000471.1 GCA_014155705.1 Anaerolineae bacterium clx_CAG2
GCCCCACAGCAAACTGCGGCCGCGGGCGCGCTGTTCGTCCGTCGGACCGGGCGGCTGGCGCCGGATCGCAGCCTTCAACGCTCGCTGCACTGGCCGCGCCCTGAGCACAGGGGTCAGAAAACGGGTCCCGCGCAGCCCCCAGCGCACAGCGCGCGAAAAAGCAAAGTAGACCTCGATGTCGGGGATGCCGGTGCTGTGGAAGGCCGTGGACACATCGCCCCAGCCGATAGCCACGCTGGCCTCCATGCCGCGGCCGTAGTTGATCTGGCGTGTCAGCGAGCCGGGCGGCACAGACACCAACTTGCCGTCGCGACGCACCCAGGTGGCCAGGCCGATGCTCTCCACGCCGGTGGTAGCCGTGCCACGCGAGACGCCCCCGCCCAGGCCGCGAATACCCAGCGCCAGGCGGTTGGCCGTGGGCAGACGCCGTTTGAGATGCGCGGCCAGACAGTCGCTGGGTACCACGTCAAAGCCTGCGCCAGGCAACAGCATCACACCGGCCGCCTGGGCCTCGGCGCTGCGGCGGGCCAACGCCTCAAAGACGGCGATCTCGCCGGTGATGTCCAGGTAGTGGACGCGGTTGCGCAGGCAGCCATCAGCCATGGGCTGGGCGGTGCGGCTGAATGGGCCGGCGCAATGCAGCACCACAGCCGACTGGCCCAGCGCCAGGTCCATCGCGGCGTGGTCGTCCAGGCTGAAAGCGATATGCTGCAGGCCCAGTTCGGCCGCCTGCCGCGCCAGTCGCTGCGGATCGCGGCCGGCCAAAATCGGCTGCAGCCCGCGCGCTACAGCCTCGCGTGCGATGAGGTCGCCCGTGTAGCCGTAAGAACCGTAGATTAAGAAGTTATCGTTCATTAAACCTTAAACCCTCTTGTTTGCTCAGGCCGGTCTCCTGACCGTGCCCGAAGGCGGGCGCGATCAGGAGACCGGCCCGAGCGAGTGGAGATCAGCCTGCCCGCCCAGTCGCCGCACCGTAGCGATAACTGCGCCGGTGCAGCGGGGCAACTCGGCCTCTAACTCCTGCTGGCTGAAGCGCAACACCGTCCAGCCCCCGGCGGCCAGCTTATAGTCGGCCGGCCGCCGCTCACGCAGCCCGGCTTCATCGTCGTCTGCGTCGTCGCACCGCACGGCAATGCGGCCGTCGCGGCAGAAGAGGGCGAAGTCCACAGCCATATCGCCGGCCGGCTGGCGGACCTGGTAGCGGTACTCCACCAGCAGCCCGGCCTCACGCAGCGCCAGTATCATCGATCCGGCCCTTGCGCAAGCGATTTTGGCTCATGTTCAGTACA
>JAAEKA010000472.1 GCA_014155705.1 Anaerolineae bacterium clx_CAG2
TATCGGACAGCGAGGCTGGCTCGACCTGCTCGGTTCGATTCCCTCACTGGGCATAACAAGATACGGCGGCCTCTTGCGACTGGCCCGCTTGAGCCGGCTGGCGCGCATTGCTCGTCTGCTGCGCGGTGAGCAAAAAAAAGCGCTGGTCAAGGATATCCTCGATCACCGCAGCCAGTACGCGGTGTTCATTACCATTTTTCTGACTATCCTCGTTCTGACCGTCGCCAGCGTGCTCGTGCTCCAATTCGAAAGCCAGTCGCCGGATGCGAATATCACCACGGGATGGGACTCGTTCTGGTATTCGATCGTCACCATCACCACCGTGGGGTATGGCGACTACTATCCGGTCACATTTTGGGGACGAGTCACCGCCATGTTCATCATGTTCGCCGGCGTCGGCATCATCGGCGCCCTGGCCAGTATTCTTGCCAGCCTCCTGGTGGGGGGGTCGTCTTCTGAGGAAGAGGAACAAGCCCCGGCCGCCGCGCCCGCCCTCTCTGTCCAAGAGGAGCTCAAGGCCGTCAAGGAAGAGCTGGCGGCCGTGCGGCAGATGCTGGAGAAAATGGGCGCTGGACGTAGCCTGAATTAGGCTTCCGAATTGACGATGCGACGAGCGACGCCATCCGCTATACTCTGTCAGGAGGTCCTACAATGATTGATCCACAAGCCAGACCGGCAGCCTACATCAAACTCTTGGCGCTCGTCGT
>JAAEKA010000473.1 GCA_014155705.1 Anaerolineae bacterium clx_CAG2
GGAAGCCCTCGCGGTAGACCATGTAGGCGATGGTGAGGGTGGTCTTAGCCGGGCCGCCGCTGCTCATCACGTAGACCTGGTCGAACACCTGGAAGGTGCCGATCTAGCCCAGGGTGACGACGAAGCAGGTGGTGGGCCGCAGCATGGGCAGCGTGATCTTGCGGAAGGTCTGCCAGGTGTTGGCGCCGTCGATGGCCGCGGCCTCGTAGACCTGGAGCGGCACGTCCTGCAACGCGGCTACAAAGATCAGCATCATGGGCCCGATGGAGGTCCAGGTGTTGAGGATCATGATCGCCGTCTGCGAGACACTGGGGCCGCTGATCGAACTCCACAACGGTACACCGCCGACGGTCGTGCTGATCATCCAGTCCGGCGCCGTCCGCACCGTGATACCGATGGCGCCCAGGATGATATGGAACAGCCCGCGCGGGTCGTTGAGCCAGACGACCGATGGCCAGGCGCCGAAGGTGATCGTGTCCAGGAAGCTGTTGATCACGCCGTCCCGCTGGTACAGCAGCATGAACAGCAGGCTGATGGCGATGGACGAGGTGATGGACGGAAAGTAGTAGGATACGCGGAAGAACTGGCGGAAGCGCAGCCGCTGCTGGTTGATGACGATCGCCATGACCATGGCCAGGATCGTCTGGGCCGGCACCACGCACATGGCGAAGTAGGTGGTGTTCTTCAGCGCGGTGAAGAAGTCCGTTTG
>JAAEKA010000474.1 GCA_014155705.1 Anaerolineae bacterium clx_CAG2
AGCCAGTCAGCCACCACGACGTATGTCCGGGCAACTACATCGTGGGCCAGGTGCTCAACGCGGCCGGCGCGCCGGTGGCTGGCGTGCGCATCAGCCTGGTAGACCAGTGGGGCAACCGGGCCGATGCCTGGAGCAAGGACCGGGCAGATGACTTCGGCCGCTACGACTTCCCCATCAACTTCTTCCCCAACCAATACACGCTGGTCGTCGTCGATGGCGAGGGCCACGCGCTCAGCGCACCCGTGGTGGTGGATCACCTGCTAGGAAGTAGCGGTGACGCGCCCTGCCATAGCGTGATCTGGCGCAGCAACTGAGCTGGGTGGACGCCAATAATCGACCGTGTCCGCAGCGCGGTTTCTCCAGTCGTGCTTTCGCGCACAAACCAAAAACGATGATTTAGAGATTTCGTGTTACAATCTGCTGGTGCATCGCACGCCGGCCTGATGCGAGATTGTAGCGTTGCTGACCATTTCCGATCCCACTGACGGGAAAGATACTGACAGTCTGGCGGGCAGCCTGCGCTTATAGTGACGATAGGTGACAGTGCGCACGTCCCTGCGCGCCAAAGCAAACTGGTGCTTCTGGAAACCGGGAGTTTGCACCAATTGGATCAAGCACAAAGCGCTCACGAAAACTCCCGGTTTCTACATGGACTCGGTTTAATTATCTGCAATCATCTCATCGTGTAATTTATCAAGGAGTATCGGATG
>JAAEKA010000475.1 GCA_014155705.1 Anaerolineae bacterium clx_CAG2
GTTATCCGGTCGCGAGCCCGCTGCATCTGGCCGTGGACGCCCAGCAGCGGGAAGATCAGCGCGCTCAGGCTGGCCAGCGAGGCCAGCGCCCGCACACTGTACTCCAGCAGGTCGCCCGGCGCGCCCAAGGGGATGATGCAGAGCAGCACGGTCACCGCCACGGTCAGGCTGTGGCGCAGGCTGAGGCGGCCGAAGGGCAGCACGTTGTCCGGGTCCAGCGCGTTGATGGCCAGCGGCTGTCTGGCCAACTGGCCCAGTCCGCGGCCAAAATGCCACGTGCTCCACACCAGCGCCAGGCCCGCCCAGCCGAAGATCGTGTAAGCCGCCAGGGTCAGCAGCGCCTGCGCCAGGTTCGGGGGGAGGTGGACGGGGATGGCGGCCATCATGGGGTAGGGCAGGCCCAACAGGACGAACCAGCCTGTGGTGTGGGCGAACGCCGTCAGCAGCAGCGCGGCCTCGGTGCGCGGGCGGGTCTGCACGATGCGCTGCACCGCCGCGTCGTAGGCCGTTTCGTCGATCAAGACGGCCGGCCGGAGCTGCGCCAACTGGGGCAGCGCGCTGCGCTTGAGCGTTTTGAGCGCCAGCAGCATGTAGACGGTCAGGGCGGGCATCGCCAGGCCCAGCCGCAGGTTGTTGGGGGCAAAGAAGCGATCAACCGGACCCAGCAACGCTTGCTCCATGATCTGCTCGACAAGCACCACAGCGCCCAGC
>JAAEKA010000476.1 GCA_014155705.1 Anaerolineae bacterium clx_CAG2
TTTCAATACCCTGGCGGGTGTTCGGGGGTTCGGACCCAACATGCTTATACTGCGCTTTCCCGACTCGTCGTATCCGGTTTCAATACCCTGGCGGGTGTTCGGGGGTTCGGACGGAGTGGTAACGAAGTGAAATTCATCCAAGATAAAGACGGGTTTCAATACCCTGGCGGGTGTTCGGGGGTTCGGACCCAATCGTCGCCATCCCGCCCCCATGCAATGCGCAATTCGTTTCAATACCCTGGCGGGTGTTCGGGGGTTCGGACCCGGGCGCTGGCGCTGGACGGTGAACCGCAGCGCACCAATGGGTTTCAATACCCTGGCGGGTGTTCGGGGGTTCGGACTTTGCTTCGCCAGCGCCCGGATGTCCCGGATGTGCGTTTCAATACCCTGGCGGGTGTTCGGGGGTTCGGACGTCTCGACCTCGGTCAGCGGCTCGGTAAGAAACCGCGTGTGGTTTCAATACCCTGGCGGGTGTTCGGGGGTTCGGACGCACGGCGCGGCGGCACTGACGCTGGCGACATCGGCGTTTCAATACCCTGGCGGGTGTTCGGGGGTTCGGACGATATGCTGTATCACGCAGTCGGAACTGCGGGCATCCCGGTTTCAATACCCTGGCGGGTGTTCGGGGGTTCGGACGTCTCGACCTCGGTCAGCGGCTCGGTAAGAAACCGCGTGTGGTTTCAATACCCTGGCGGGTGTTCGGGGGTTCGGACC
>JAAEKA010000477.1 GCA_014155705.1 Anaerolineae bacterium clx_CAG2
TCTGGGCCATCGCAGGTGGATTGACGCTTGCTGCCATTCTCTTCGGCTTGTTATTCGTCCTCTTTGCGCTGGTGGATGGGCTGCTCAAAGGACGAACCAGAGGCAAATCAATGATCAGTCAATTCCTGCAAACCCTGCGCCGGGCCTTGGGACTCGTGCCGGCTAAGTGGGTGGCGAGAGACGGGAAGATTGTGACGGTCAAAGTTCCCAAGCTTCCACAACAGCCACTGACAGGTCCTGGAGAACTCGAAGTCCAGCGCGCACACGCGGTAATCCTGGAACGCGAGGGGTCTATCAGCCGGATCTTGCCGACCGGCACGCACTGGATAGACAACCTCGAACGCATCGCCATGGTGGTGCCGCTCTATGGACGTGCTGACAAAGTACTGATCAGAAACGCTGTAACCCGTGACGGGCTGCAGATCGAGGACCTGGAAGTCATGATCTTTCACAAGGTGTTCAGCGACGATGCCACCCCTCAAATCGGCGACGGAAAGTTCCAGTTCAATGAGGACATCTTGCGCGATCGGGTCTGGTCAGCATCAGGAAAAACCTGGGAAGCCGGCGTCACCGGGGTAACGGAGCGGGAAGCTCGCAGCGTCATCGCCGGCTATGGGATGGAACAGCTTCTGACGATGGACATCGACCAGCGCGAGAAGTTCAAGCAGCAATTACAGGAGAAGATCAACGCCGTTACCAAGGAATTCATGGGCGTG
>JAAEKA010000478.1 GCA_014155705.1 Anaerolineae bacterium clx_CAG2
CGATTACAGCATCGCCCAACGCCTGGCTGAGGCCGCCGCGCTCCTGGTCGCCCCGCTCTGCCTGGCGCGTGGCGCGCTCTTCGGCTGAAAGTGACTGGCCGCTGCCCGGTTGGCCTGTCCCTGCGCCGCTGCCGTTGCCAGTTCCCACCGCCACTCCTTCGTCGCGCGCCCATTCTTGAAGATCGACCTGGGTCAGTTTCCAATCGCCAATGGCGGCCAACTGATCTGGCAGCAGCGCGGTCTCGATTTGCCGCAGCAGTGCGTCAGTCTCAGCCTGGGCCGAAGCGCCGCTGTTCATGGCGCCTCGGACTCCCTGCCACAAAGGTAGCAGCGCGCGGGCTTGCGTTGCGCTGACCGGCCATTGCGTCTCTTCCAGTTTCAGGGTTCCGAGCAGCAGTTGGTTGCGAGCGGGCAGCGCGTTTTCATAGCTCAGGTTCAGGCCCACGTCGGATGGCGTCGGAACAGTTTGGTCTGTTGTGGCTCCGGCTCCGTTGCTGCACGCTGTCATAAGCAGGATGGCCAGGGCCAGCAAACCTGTGGTGAGTGTTAATCGTTGCATAGTTCGTCTCATTGCTCCTATTCGCGCCGTAGCGCTACGATGGGGTCGAGTTGTGCCGCCTTGGTTGCGGGATAGTAACCGAAAAAGATGCCCACGGCAGCGGCTGCGCCGAATGCCAGTGGTATGGAGAGTGGGCCGATCTTGGTCTCCATCTGGCCT
>JAAEKA010000479.1 GCA_014155705.1 Anaerolineae bacterium clx_CAG2
CCGACTCGATGATGTCCTGCAGGATGTCGATCACCCCGTAGACGGCGCGGCCGACCCGCACGGTCAGTCCCACGATGCGGCCCTGACGATTGCGGATGCAGGAGATGCGGTGCAGGGTGCGTTCGACGCCGGCCCGGTTGTCGCTGGTGAAAAGGCCGATGCGCTCGACCACGAAGTCCAGGTCCTCCTGGCCGATCTCGCGCTCGCGCAGCGTGGTTTCGCCGTCGGTAAAGCGGGCCTCCGGCACGCGCCCCAGATCCATTACCACTTCGAGTAGTTTGTCGGCGCGGTTGGCCTGTTGCAAAGCCGCCTGGATTTCCGGCGGCAGCACGTTCAAGAGAACGTCTAAATCATCGGTAATTTTCTGCTGGATCAAAGTCCTCACATACCTCAGTAGAATACAGAAGCTTCAAGGCCAGGCGTCACGTTTCACGGTCCTGGCCCTTCGATCACCATGTTCGCCGCGGCCACTGGCTCAGCAGCCTTGACGCGCAGCGCCAAGTGTTTGATCGTGCGCGAGCGGCGGGTGAAGCCCTGAAAGCCGTGATCTTGCAGGACGGCTGCCAACCCGCCCTGATAGGGGCGTACGGCGCAGTACATTGGCCAGCGGCTGCCGCGCGCCATTTCCATGCCGTAGCGTAACACGGTCGCCATCAGTTCGGCGTCGCCAGGGTCGCCGTGCAACAGCAGCCAGTGGCCGCGACGCCCATTGACGAGTT
>JAAEKA010000048.1 GCA_014155705.1 Anaerolineae bacterium clx_CAG2
GGCGAAGAGCAGGATCGAGAGCAGGAACAGACCGAGTTCTTCCAGCTTGAGCAGACGGTTCATCAGACCTCCAACGAAGCACCAGGGGATCGAACGTCCAGCGTTTTGAGCATGACCAGCGCTGTGCCGTCGCTGCGCACCACTTCAAAGCGCAGGCGACTATACAGCCAGACGGCCGGGTTGTCAAGTGCAACCGACAGCACCCCCGGAATCGACGACGGGACGTGCATGCACGTCCCGTCGTCCTTAAAGTGGGGGTGGTGTGGGATGAAGGCTATTTCAGGGTCAGCAGGTAAGCCACCAGATCGTCGATCTCCTGCTCGGTTAGCTTTTGCGGCCAGTCCTGGGGCATGATCCCGGCCACGCACTGGGCTTCGGGATTGGCTGCGTTGCAGCCCTTGGCCAGGAAGGCGTTGGTATCGACGATCGACTGGTGGAGATACTCCTCGGCTGACTGGCCGGGGACGGCGGCGGCGGCGCGGGCGCCGATGCCGGCCATGGAGGGGCCAACCAGCGCCTTGCCCGGCTCCAGCGAGTGGCAGGTGGTACAGCCTGCGTTGCCGGCGAGCACCGATTGACTGAACAGCGCCTGGCCGTTGGCCGCGTTGCCGCCGGTCGTCGCTGCCGGCGCTTGCGCGGCGGGCGCGGCCGGATCATTGCCGGAGCCGCCGCAGGCTGCCAGCATAGTCGCCATCGCCAGGAGGGCGATTAAGAAGATCAACTTGCGCATGGGGTACTCCTGTTCTAGCAAGACAGCGGTCACCAGACTCAATGACGCACTGCGCTATTATAGCTCAATGCACAAAAAAGTGAAACATCGCGCGGACCTCAGCGCAGCGTCAGCAAAAACGCCACCAGGTCATCCAGCTCCTGCTGCGTCAGCGTTTGGGCCAGGTCAGGACGCATCTGGCCGGGCTGGTAGCCCTCCACCACATAGGCGTCGGGATCGACCAGCGACTGCATCAGGTAATCCGCGGCCGGCAGGCCGGGGACGCGCGTCTCGGCGCGCGTGGCGACGCCAGCCAGCGACGGCCCTACCAACTGCACAGCCGGCCTGAGGGAATGGCAGATCTGGCAGCCAGCGCTGGCGCCCATGGTCGCGCCGTTGAACAGCCGCTCGCCCGCGGCCGGATCAGCGCTCAGACGGGCATCGCGAAAATCTAGCGGCGCGGTCTGGCCCGCCGCCAGCGCCACCTGCTGGTCGGCCAACACCTGCGGCTCGCTTTGATCCTTCTGGTCGAAGAGCAGCACCCGCACCCTGTGCTGGCCCGGCGTCACATCCACCTGCTCCAGCGCCTGGACCGGCGCGCGGCCGCCATCGCGCAGCGGGTAGGTCTTGTCCAGCGCCACCTGGCCGTCAACTTCGATCACCAAACGCACAGGCGCGGCCTGGCTGGCGTCGGGGGGCTGGTCGACCAAGGCTGTCTCGCCGGCCGCCACGGTCGGATAGCCGCTGCGGTGGATCAGGCTGACGCTGACGCGCGCCTGGTTGCCGGCGAGCGGTCGATAGGGGACCATCGTTGACAAAATCGACAGCGCCAGCACGACCACCAGCAGGCCCAGGGCCGGCGCCGCGCGGCGCCAGTTGAGGTTGTCAATGCCCAACGCGTAGGTTGTGGCGGGATGGCGGCCCTCGCCGCGCAGGGCCTGGGAGAAATCGTTGGGCGCCAGCCAGCCGGTGCTGACGGGCGCGCCCACCAGCTCGCGACGTAGCCGCGGCAGCCGCTGGCGCGCCGCCCGCTCTTGCAGCCACAGGTTGCCCTCGCGGTTGGCGCAGTCCTCGGGCGGGCAACCGACGAACTGCACCTCAGCCGCGCCCGCGCGCAGCGCAGCGCGCGCCAGGTCGGGGTGGACCATGCCGATGCAAGGCAGGGGAATCAGCTCGACGTGGACGCCGCCGACTGAGAGGGGCGGGACTTCGCCGCTGCCGCCGAAATAGTGCGCCTCGGCCGGGTCCAGATAGGGGCGCGCGGCCTGCTGGGCGTGACGCTCGCAGGTGAACACCACGCGTACCGGCAGCGCCGCATCCTGGGCCGCCCGGGCCACGGTCTGCTGCCATAGCGGCTCGGCCGGCCGGTCGCCCAGAGTGATAGCCAGCGGCGGGCAACTGCCGATGCATATGCCGCAACTGACGCACAGGGCAGGGTCGATGACGGCCAGGTACTTATGCGCCGCGCCCGGCTCCCGGTCGACCATGGTGATGGCCCGGTAGGGGCAGTCGGCTGCGCACAGGGTGCAGCCGGTGCAGCGCTCGTCGTGAACCTTGGCCGGCTGCATGCGTTTGCGCGCCAGCAGCCAAGGGACAGCCGGTGTCAGCGCTCCCGCCAGCGCGACGCCGCCCCAGAACAAGGCCGGCGGCAGGCGCAGCGCCAGCGGCAGGTACCAGAGCAGGAAGATATCCAGCGGCGCCTGGGCCGGCAGTTGGCCGGGATCGGCCGGGGCCAGCATGCCGACGGGGATGAAAAGCGCGGCCAGCAGCAGGGGCGCGCCCAGCAGCGCCATCCAGTAGCGCGGCGGCAGGATCTTGGCCCGCCGCAGTCGCTTGATGTGAATGTAGAAGAAGAGGCCGAGGAGCGCCGACAGCAGCAGGTGGACGGTCAGTACCCCCAGAGCGAACAGCCAGCCGCCGGCAGCGGCCTCGGTCAGCATGAAGCGGTTGAGGAAGGCCACGCCGCCGCTGGAGCCGGCCAGCAGGTCGATCAACACCCGGTTGAAGAGCTGCGCCCGCTCATCGAAGATCAGCCAGTAGCCGGTCAGGCCCGCGCCCCATAGAAAGAGCATCAGTACGACGCCGCTGGTCCAGGCCAGCCAGCGCGGCCCGCGGAAGCGGTCCATGAAGAAGGTGCGCCAACCGTGCAGCAGGGCCGCGATCACAGCCAGCACCGAGGCGTAGCGGTGCAGCGCGCGCATGAAGCGCCCCAGCAGGTTTGACTCCATCGAGGCCACGGCCTGGTAGGACTCGTCGAAGCCGAACTGGAAGAAGAGGGTCAGATAGACGCCGCTGACCAGGATGATCAGCAGGGCGAAGAGGGTGATGGTACCCGTGTGGTAGAGGGGGTTCCACTGCGGCGAGCGCACCCAGCGCACGATGGGTCGCTCCGCAGCCAGGCTGAGCCGCTCCAGCCGGTTGAGGGTGCGGCGGATGGGGTTGCTCTGGCGCAGCGGCCAGTCGATGGTCGACTCGGCCGCGTGGTCGGCGTCGCCCATGCGCGTCGGCAGATCAACGACCTGTTCGGCCGGTAGAAGCTCGCCCTCCCTGGAGGCGTGAAGGTCTGGCATAGGAAACGCTGACGCAGCGCAGGGCGGATTGTGGCTAAGTTCGTAGTGACGACTTCAGTCGTTTCTGAGGCCAGCGAATGACTGAAGTCGCCACTACCAATTAAGGGTCACCAGAGCCGGAAGCCCGGCGACGTGTTCTGCATGTTGCTGATCTGGTAGAACAGGTTGGGGCCGTAGACCAGGATGATCAACAGGATGGCGATGGTCAGCCAGGGCGCCCAGCGGTCCAGCCAGGCGGGCGTGAGCTGCGGATCCTGGATCGACTCAGCTTCAGGTATCTGCGGCACCAGATTGGCTGGCGCGGGTTTGCGCAGCACTGTGACTACGAGGATTGTGACGAAGAGATAGGCGCCGATGAACAGGATCGTGCCGCCGATGGCAGTCTGCAGGAGGCGGGGCTCCCAATTGGCGGGCACGTAGGGCGCAACGCCCAAGGGGGTGCGGCGCGGCGCACCCAACAGGCCCAACGTGTGCATGCCGTTGGAGAAGATTGCCATGCCGACAAACCAGGTCCAGGCCTGCACCAAAGCCAGCTTGGGCGCCCACAAGGTGCGGCCGGTCAGGTGCGGCACCAGCCAGTAGGCGATGCCCATGAAGGACAGTGTGGTGGCCGACGCCACGGTCAGATGGAAGTGGCCGGGCACCCAGGTGGTGTTGTGGATCACCAGGTTGATGTTGTAGGAGGCGTTGGTGATGCCGCCGATGCCGCCGAAGATGAACAGAACGCCGGCGAGGATTTGCGGGGTCACAGAGACGTCGCGCCAGGGCAGCTTGGGGATCCAGCCCAGCAATCCCTTGCCGCCCCGCTGCCGGCCGGCGTATTCCAGCGACGCCACGACGGTGAAGGCCGTCAGCAGCGAGGGAAAGGCCACGGCGTAGGTCAGAATGGCATGGATGGTCTTCCAGATGGTGGGGACGCCGGGGTCGGTGAACTGGTGGTGAAAGCCCAGCGGCGTCGAAAGCACCAGGAACATCCAGAAGGAGAAGCGGGCCAGCGAGTCGCTGAACAGCTTGCCGCCGGCCTGCTTGGGCAGCATGGCGTACCAGGAGACGTAGGCCGGCAGCAGCCAGAAGTAGACCAGCGGGTGGCCGGTGAACCAGAAGTAGGTGCGGTTGAGCTGCGGATCGACGCCGGGCAATAACCCCAGCGACCAGGGCAGGAGTTGGGTCAGGATTTCAACCGCGATGCCCAGGGTGGCGATCTGCCACATGACCATGGTGATCAGGCTGCCGAAGGCCATCAGCGGCGTGCGCACGTCCGGATGTTCCTTGCGCCAGCGGTAGTAGGTGATGTAGAAACCATAGCCCTGGACCCAGCTGCCCACCACCACGAAGACCAGGCCGACGTAAAAAGCCCAGTTGGCCTGCAAGGGTGGGTAGAAGGTGTAGAGCACCGAGGCCTCGTTGATCAGGATCGGCACAGCCGCAGTCAGCAGGCCCAGCACCATCATGATGAAGCCCAGCCAACCCAGCTTGGGGTAGGCAAGCGGCCGGCGCAAGCCGTAGGTGACGGTCAGCGTGAAAAAGCCGGTAATGAAGAAAGTGGTCCAGATCAGGGCATTGAGCACGCCGTGCAGGGTCAGTCCCTGGTAATAGGAGGCCAGCAGCGGCTGGAAGAGGGCATAGAGATCGCGGCCGCCGATGGTCAGGCCGGAGAACTCCAGAGCCTGCAGCGGCCCAAACAGCGAGCCAATCGACAGCGCCGCGGTGGCAAACAGCAGTTGCAGGCCGATGAAACGCTTCTCGCTTTTGGAGAGGACGTATTTCGCCGGCATGGCGGCGGCCACGGGCGGCACGGAAGTAGTGGTGGCAATGGCAGTCATAGCGCGTTACCTCGTCGTAGGGATCAGGGCGTTACAATCAATGTGCCGTACATGGCCGCATGGCCCGTGCCGCAGTACTCGTGGCAGACCCAGTTGTACTCGCCCGGCTCGTCGAAGCGGCGTGTCAGGGAGGAGACCTGGCCGGGCACGATCATCATGTTGACGTTGGTGCCTTCCAGCTTGAAGCCGTGCTGCACGTCCGGGCTGGTGATGTAGAAGGTCACCTCTGAGCCGGCCGGCACGGTGATCTCGCGCGGGTTGAAGTACCAGCCCTGCCCAATGGCCAGGATGTAGGCCTCGTAGCGGCCGGGGGCAAGCTCGCGCAGGCCAGGATTGGCAAAGGGTCCCGTGGAGGAAATGGTGTTGGGATCGACGCGCGCTTCAGGCGATGGGAGCTGGATACCCAGAGAGTAGCTGGCCACGGCCACGGCCAAGGCAAAGACGACCAACATCACGATCGCGGCGATAATCCACCCTCGCTCGTAGGGATCGATATGCACGGATGGCTCAGGTGTCTGAGAGGGTGGGGTGGTCATGGCGTGTTAGCTCCCTGGCTTACCATGATAAGGTAAACATAGCCCCATAGGGCAACGATCGTGAAAAAGAACAGCACCATGATGAGCACGGTGCCTCTGGGCTTGAAGTGTTCTTCTTCGTGGTCTGGCTTCTGCTCCGGCGCCATAGTTCTGCCTCCTTGTTCCTTGCTCCTGGCGGACAAACGGTTGTGGATAATCGAAAAATTACTTCAGCAGTTGTCTCAGATCAGCGGCCATATCCTCGGCCGAGGTTTCGAACGGCAACACCAGCCGCATGCGTCCTTCTCGATCCAGCACCATCACCGAGGCGGTGTGGTCCACCAGGTAGCCGGTGGCTGCTGAACCTTCGTGCTTTTCGTAAAACACGCCGAAGGGCATGGCCGCCGAGGCGATTTGGTCGGGGGAGCCAGTCAGGCCGACGAAACTGGGATTGAAGTTGCTCAGGTAGTTGGCCAGCACCTCGGGCGTGTCCCGCTCAGGGTCCACCGAGACCATTACCATTTGCACCTGGTCGGCCTTGTCGCCCAGCAGTTCGAGTGCTTGATTGACGACGCCCAGAGTCGTGGGACAGACGTCGGGGCAGAAGGTGTAGCCAAAGTAGACCAGCACCAGCTTGTCGCCAAAATCGGCCAGACTGGCCGGCTGACCGTTTTGGTTGGTAAGGGTCACAGCGGGCACCGACATGGCTGAGTCGAGATAGAGCCCGTGGTACTCATAGGGCTGGCAGCCGGTCAACAGCGCCAGCAGCGCAGCCAGCAAAAAAATCAACGATCGCATGGGTATCCTTCACTGCTCATGACGAGCTTCAGGGTGCATAGCAGAGAAACAGATGCGCTGCCTCGTAGATCAGCTTGTTAGGGCCGGTGGCTTTCTGCACCTCCTCGGCCAACACGCCGATGTGACGCAGGATGCGGTCAGCGTCGGGCACGGCCACCTGATAGCGGTACTTGCCGCGAATGATGCCCCAGCCGTCGACCAGGACGAAGGTCGGGTCGAACTGGAAGCCGCCCGCGCCGTCGGGCGTGTAATAGGCCTCGAAGCCGCCGCCGATCAACTGTTTGAGGCGATCCTCCTCGCCGGTGGCAAAGCGCCATTGGTTAGTGTCTGCGCCCAGGCTCTCGGCATAGCGCTGCAGGGTTTCCGGAGTATCGTTGGCGGGGTCGAAGCTGATGGTGACGAACTCTACGGGCAGGCCGCCCAGGTCGGTGTCGTGGAGGCGCTGCTGCACCTCCTGCATGGTGGCGTTCATGCGGTCGCATTCGTCGCCGCAGCCGGTGTAGAGGAAGTTGTACAGCACCACCGTGCCGCGCATGTCTTCGCTGGTCAGCCGCTGGCCGTTCTGGTCGACCAGAGTAAAGCCCGGCGCCAAACGCATACGGGGCAGCACCTTGATTGGCTGGAAGATGGCGAAGGCAAACACGCCCGCCACCAACAGCACGCCAATGACCAGCAGAATCCACCACCAGTGGAAGCGCCGGTCTGTGCCTCTCCCGGATGTGGCGGCTTGAACAGCCATAGCGAAGTCGCTCCTTCAGGCCACCTTTGGGCCTGTGTGCGCGTGGGCTGGATGACAACGTGGGGTCGGTCGTCAGGCGTCGAACGACCGAAATGGCGACGGCCTGAGTGGCTGTAGTTTTACCACAACCGGGCGTTTGCGACAAATCACACAGCCCCTTGACCGGCGGCGCGACTAAAACAGCAACATAGCCAGTTGAGGCCGATATTCCTTCGTCAACTCGTGCTCGTCGCCCAGCAGGGTGAACAGGTTTAGCATAGACTGGCGGGCCTGCTGGCGAAATACACCCCGGTCGCGGCGCACCACCTCCAGGTAGCCCTCCAGCGCCTCCCGGTTGCTGCCCTTTGCGGCCATGGCCGCGGCCAGCGCCAGCCGCGCGTCCAGGTCGTCAGGGTTGGCCGCCAGCTTGCGTCGCGCCTCTACCTCGCCGCCGCTCAGCGCAGCCTGCTGGCGGAAGCTGGCCTTGGCAATCCAACCCTCGGCTTCCCTGCGCTCCGGCTTGCCCATGGGGACGCGTTGCAAGGTGGCCAGAGCCTCGTCGAACTGGTCCTGTTGGAAGAGCATGCGGCCCAAACCCAGCAGCGCAGCGGGGTGGTTGGCGTCGCCGCGCAGGGCGTGGCGATAGGCCGTCTCAGCCTGCGCCAGGTTACCCTTAGCTTCCAGGCGCTGCCCCTCGGCGGCCATGGTATCGGCCGCGCTGGGCACCAATTGGTCGACGAAACGCCGAATCTGCGGCTCTGGCACGGCGCCGACGAACTCGGACACCACCTGGCCATTGCGAAAGCCCTTGACGGCCGGGATGCCCTGAATGCCGTAGCGGGAGGCCGTCCGCGGGTTGTGATCCACGTTGAGCTTGGCCAGGATCCATGCGCCGTTGGCCTCGCGTGCCAGCCGTTCCAGCACCGGGCCGATCATGCGACACGGTCCGCACCAGGGCGCCCAAAAGTCCACCACGACCGGCACGCGGCGGGACTGCTCGATCACCGTCTGCTGAAAATCGCGGTCGCTGACTTCGATCACCGCGCTGGATATCGTATCAGAAGTTGCCATCTCTACTTGCCTCCAAAGGTGCAGATCAATTACTGCTCCGGCCGATCTCCAATCCTCGATTGCTGCTCTGGCCGGTCTCCGGCCGAGCCAGAGTCATCCTGAGCGGGTCTGGCATGTGACGCACGCGGCGCTGAGAGACCAGCGAAGGATCCCGGCATCACAGTTGGCAGGTTGGCGCAGCGCAGTAAGCGTGCGCGGGCCTGACTCCAACCCATTGGATGCAACATGGTCCCCGCGCGTTACTCTCGGAACGGCGGTTGCAAACCCGCCGGCTGAAGTTGAGAAGGCCCCTCAGGGCCTGGGGAGCAGGCGCGCCGCCGGCATGCGCGGCTAGTCGGGGTCGTATATGCCTCCCAAGGCTGGAGAGTAGGGCTACTCGTCGTCCACCCCGTAGGGAGCTAGCTCCTGGTCGATGCGCAGCACGAACTTGTGCAGATGCATGTTGGGCGCCTTGAGGTTGAAGTCGCGAATGGCGCGGTTGATGGTCTCAGCCTGCTGGCGAAAGTCGCGCACGGCCGCCAGCCAGGCGCCCTCGATCCATTGGTGGCCGGCGCAGATCTCGGCGTCGCGCGCCTCCAGATAGCTGGCGTGGGCCTGCGCCAGTTTGGCGCGCGCTGCGGCTACGTCGGCGTCGATCTTCTTGCCATCCTCGATCCAGGGCAGGGTGAAGCCGGCATTGCGAAGCAGGCCGTGGGTCAGCTCATCGCTTTCGTCCAGATAAGGGTTGCGCGCCAGGTTGAGCGGCTTGCCCTTGCCGGGCAGCGTGCTCCAGTCGATCTTGGCGATCTGTTCCTCGACCAGGCTCTGCCAGTCGCGCGGAGCGGCCGGGCGCGACTCGGATGACTGCTCCTGCTGGTACTGGCGACGCAGTTCATCTTTGACTGTGGGTTTTTCGCTGTTGTCTGACAATCTCGTCCTCCAAGTACGGGTGATCGGGAGTAGGCTTCATGGGCCGGCGCTGCTATATAACCGTCCATAGTTGGCGTAGTGCGCCAGCACACGGCGCACGTATAGCTTCGGCTCGGCCAGGCTGATCTCTTCGACGTACAGGTCGTTGTCGCTAGTGTTGGCCTCGTCCAGCCAGAAGCGGGCGTTGCCCGGCCCGGCGTTGTAGCCCACCAGCGCGGGATAGGGGTTGCCGTCGAACATGTCTAATGCTGCCTTCAGGTAGTAGGCGCCGAACTTGACGTTCAGATAGGGCTTGTAGATGTCGCCGGGCTGGAAGTTGGGCCAGCCCATGGCGTTGGCGATCCACTCGGCTGTGCTGGGGATGACCTGCGTTAGCCCCTGGGCTGCGGCCGAGGAGCGTGCGCCCTGCTCGAAGAAGCTCTCCTGGCGAATCAGGCCGTACAGCAGCAGCGGATCAATCCCCTGCGCCGCCGCCTCAGCCTCGACGATGTCTGCGTAGGGCATGGGATAGGCCAGGCGCTGGATGTACAGCGGCGCGCCGAACAGACCGTCGGGGCTCAGTGCGCCGACGCGGATGCCCGCCAGGGTCGCGTGGCGGAAAAGCCGCAGCTCGCTGAAGCGCTGCGCCAGGGCGTACAGGGCCAACGGGTCATCGCGGTAGCGCTCGCGTACCTCGTCCAGCTCGCGGATCGCCTCGGCCCGCATCCCCGCGGCCAGGTAGGTCTCGCCGCGGCGTAGTTGGGGGTCGGCTGCCACGGCTGCGGGCAACTGGCGCAGGCTGGCCGGGTCGGTCGCGCCCGGCGCAGCCCAGCTTGCCAGCCAGCGTTCCGCCGCCTCCTGAGAACCGTCATCGTCCACAGCGGGCCGCGCTGCCTGGATGGCCAGGCTGTCGGCGCCGGCCAGCCCTGCGTTCGTCGCCATCTCCAGCGCGCGGGCCGTGTAGTAGCTGTCGGCCGCCTCGCGCTGCAAGGGCTGCCACAGGTTGATTGCCTGCTCGCCGTCGGCCAGCTCCAACAGCGCCTTGCCGGCCCAGAAGCGGCCTGCGTGGGCGAAGGTATTGGTTGGGTAGCCGTCGATCAGCCGCTGCCAGCTTTCGGCCGCGCTGGCGGTCTGCCCCAGCCGGTACTGGCAGACGCCGCTGCGGTACAGCGCCTCGCCCGCCTCGGCCGCGGCAGGATAGAGCCGGGCCAGGTCCAGGTACTCGGTGGCGGCTGTGCGGCAGTCGCCGTCACGTTCGGCCAGGCGGGCCGACTCCAGCAGCGCGGCCGGCGCCTTGGCTGCCGATGCAGCCGCAGCCTGGCGGTACAGATCGCGCGCCGTCCCCATGTTGCCCAGCCGGCCTTGCGCCATGGCCATGCGGATCAACACACCGGCCCGGTCGCCGTATTCAGGGTGGGTGTCCAACAGCGTCTGCCATTCGGCCAGGGCGCTGGTGTACTCGCGCTGGCCGAAATAGGCCTCAGCCACGAACAGGTGCGGCTCGGCGGGATGGTCGGGCGCGGCCTCGAAGTAACGATAGATGGCGGCAATGCCGTCGGCGGCGTAGCCCGTACCCAGCAGGATGCGTCCGTAGACCAGATCATCCAACGGCTGGCCCAGCCTGGCCAACGCGTTGGCGGCGTTGAGCGCGCCGGGGCTGCGCTCCTCCTCAAGGATGGCCTGGCGATAGCGGGCCAGCGCGGCGCCGGTCTGGCCCGCATCCTCCAGCAACGCGCCGGCCCGCTGCTGGATCTCGGCCCGGTAGCGGGCGAACTGGCTGACGGCCACGATCTGGTCGAATTGGGCCAGCGCGGCTTCGACGTCACCCTGCTGCTCGTACAGCCCGGCCAGGTCCTCGCGCGCGGCGAAGAGCACGAAGTTGTCGGCAGCGGTTGCGACAGCCTGGTTCAGCGCGTCGATGGCGCCGGCCGCGTCGCCGGCCTCCCGCAGCAGCCGGCCGACGCGCAGATTGACCGCGCCGGCCAGCGTGGCATCTTGCGCCAGGTAACGCTGGTATGCCTCGACCGCGCCGGCCGGGTTGCCGATCTGGCCCAGCGCCTCGCCGATCCAGAAATCGACCTCCGCCGGCAGCGCTTCGGCTGGAATCTGCTGACGGGCCAGGTCCAGGACCACGAAAGCCTCGGTCGGCTGGCCGTCCTCCAGGTAGGCCTGGCCCAGCCGCCAGCGGGCCTCCTGCGCCTCGCCGCTGGCCGGGTCGTCCTGCACAATGGCGGCATACAGCGCGCGGGCAGCCTCGTAGTCGCCGTTCAGGTGCAGCCGCCGCGCTTCGGCATAGCGGGCGGAGACAGGCATGTCCGGCGTGGGTGTGTCGCTGGGGGCAGGGGGCGTGTCGGTGGGTATGGGTGTGGCCGCGGGCGGCTCGGTAGGCGGCAAGGTGGGGCTGGCCGTAGCGCCAGAGCCAGGAGCAGCACTGGATTCGGTGGTACGGCTGGCTGGCGGGGCTGCTGTTCTGACGCCTGGCTCGTCGCTGCTGGCGCGGGTTGCGGTAGCAGGCGCGACGGCTGGCGGCGTGGGCCATGGTGTGGGGGTTGGATCGCTGCGATTACAGCCGGCCAGGCCGGCCAGCAAGGCCAGCCCTGCCAGCAAGGGCAGCACGGGTCGTAGGGTTTTGGCGAACATGGCGCGATCATAGCCGGTGCAGCGGCTCTTGTCAAGTGACCTTTGTCCCCAACGGCAAGACTCAGATGTGAACAACTTGTTGGGACGATGGAACTATGGTAAGCTATGCCAATACGTAACTGCTTTCACAGATATCTACCGGCCTCTCGCAAGCCAAGGAAGGACCCCATGCAAAGAACGCACACACCGCTGTGGCATCCCCCGCATGATTTTCGTCGGGAGTTTCACGTCTCGCGCGACTCGCGTGATTTCTATCAGTTCGACGATGATCTGTTCTCATTGCGCGGCACAGTCGTCGTTGCCAATTTTCGCTCGGCGCGGCTTTTCGCACAGCAGATGAACGAGAAGCGCGACCTGGTGCATTTTCCAGAGAAGGCGGTCAGGGCCAGTCAGATCAATGCTATGGCGCTGATCCACGAGATCCTGCACATGATGATCGTGGTCTACCGCCAGCAGAGCAATCCCACGGTGTTGACCAAAGCGTTGGATTACCTGACCGCGCAGCTTGAGGCCGAACCGGTCGACGAGACGCTGCTGACCTTTGAGGGCGAATTCCCGGCTATGGCGGTTTACCGCGGCCAGCAGACAGTGGAAGAGTTCCTGGCCGCTGAGACCGGCGGCGACCCCAACCGCGGCGTCGCGCTGGAAGAGATGCTGCTGCTTTGGCTGACCAACATCAATCCTGCCTACTCCCCCTATCGCGAGCTGTACGACGACTCGACCCTGGTTGAGGAGACCGAGTACAAGCAGATTATCGAGTGGCTGCGGCAGTTCTTCGCCGGAGAACCTGGCTACGGAGGCGGCAGTGAGAGCCTGATCGAGCTGTTGCAGGCGCCTATGCGCGCCTCGCCCAACTCACTGCAAGGCCAGCTCGAGTACATTCGCACCCACTGGGCGAAATATCTGGGCAAATACCTCTTCCGCCTGTTGTCCAGCCTGGACTTCATCGCCGAGGAAGAGAAAGCCAGCTTCATGGGGCCTGGGCCGTCCTACGCTCCTGACTTTTCCGCACTGGTGACCGAGGCCGAGCGCTTCAGCGCAGATCTGGACTGGATGCCCAAGACAGTGATGCTGGCCAAGAACACCTACGTCTGGCTGGACCAACTCTCCAAGCAATACAAGCGGGATATCCGCACCCTTGACCAGATTCCCGACGACGAGTTGGACATCCTGGCCCAACGCGGCTTCACCGGCCTGTGGCTGATCGGCCTGTGGGAGCGCAGCAAGGCCTCGCAGCGCATCAAGCAGATGATGGGCAAGCCGGACGCAGTGGCCTCGGCCTACTCGCTCTACGACTACGACATCGCGGCCGACCTGGGCGGTTACGATGCCTACCAGGATCTGCGCCAACGGGCCTGGCAGCGGGGCATTCGGCTGGCCAGCGACATGGTGCCCAACCATGTGGGCATGGACGGCCGCTGGGTGATCGAGCATCCCGACTGGTTCGTGCAACTGCCCTACAGCCCCTTCCCAGCCTATAGCTTCGACGGCCCCAACCTGTCCGATGTGCCGGGCGTGGGCATCTATCTGGAGGACCATTACTACAGCCGCACCGACGCAGCCGTGGTTTTCCAGCGTCGTAACTTCGACACCGGCGAGGTGCGCTATATCTACCATGGCAACGACGGCACCAGCATGCCCTGGAACGACACGGCCCAGCTCAATTATCTGCTGCCTGAGCTGCGCGAGACGGTCATCCAGACCATCCTGCACGTGGCGCGCATGTTCCCGATCATCCGCTTCGACGCGGCCATGACCCTCGCCAAGAAGCACTATCAGCGCCTGTGGTTCCCGGAGCCCGGCAGCGGCGGCGACATCGCCTCACGCGCCGAGTATGGTCTGACCAAGGACCAGTTCAACGCCGTCTTCCCTGAGGAGTTCTGGCGTGAGGTGGTGGATCGGGTGGCCGCTGAAGTGCCCGACACCCTGCTGCTGGCCGAGGCCTTCTGGATGATGGAGGGCTACTTCGTACGCACGCTGGGCATGCACCGGGTCTACAACAGCGCCTTCATGAACATGCTCAAGATGGAGGACAACGCCAAGTACCGCTTGGTGATCAAGAACACCGTCGAGTTCGACCCGGAGATCCTCAAGCGCTACGTCAACTTCATGAACAACCCCGACGAGGACACGGCTGTGGCGCAGTTCGGCAAGGAGGATAAGTACTTTGGCGTCGCCACGTTGATGTCGACCATGCCCGGTCTGCCTATGTTCGGCCACGGCCAGGTCGAGGGTTTCACCGAGAAGTATGGCATGGAGTTCCGCCGGCCCATGTGGGATGAGACGCCTGACCCGTGGCTGATTGCCCGCCACGAGCGTGAGATTTTCCCACTGCTGCACAAGCGCTACGTCTTCGCCGAAGTGGCCAACTTCCGCCTCTACGATTTCTTTGGCGCTGATGGCTCGGTCAACGAAGATGTCTTCGCCTACTCCAACCGGGC
>JAAEKA010000480.1 GCA_014155705.1 Anaerolineae bacterium clx_CAG2
GTGGTTCGCACCCACGGCCGGACCGTAGTCACCGCCAGGCATGCTCCACGGCGTCCACCAGTTGGCCGCGTCCGGCATCCACTGTGTCGTCACCGGGTGCGCCTCGACGTTGATCACCGAGTTCGACCAGTTGGTGAAGCCGCGTCCCTCCACCACGTACAGGTAGAGGTAGGCCACATCCACGTAGGCGTCGCCCGGGATGCCGCTCATGGGCGTGTGCACCAGCGGGCGCATCTGGCCGAAGAAGCCGGTCCACAGGGTCTGCGCGCTGCCGTAGAAGGCGGCGGGCTGAGCGCCGTTGAGGAAGGTGTCGCGGTCCACGTTGAAGCGGCGTGAGCGGCTGACCGGGTAAGCGCTGTTGTCCACGATGGACAGCGCATCGCTGGACAGCGTGACCAGGAAGGTCGCGTCGTCGAACAGCGCCACATCGTGCTGCACCTCGCCGCTGTTGGCGGTCACCCGAACCCGGAAGCCGAAGTCCACGGTTTCGCCCGCCGCCAGCACGCCCATCCAAGCCACTGCTACGATTTCGTCCGCAGCCCGGCCGCTAGCGCGCGGCGCGAAGACGGCCAGGCTCTTGCCTACGGCGGTCTGCGCGACCTGGCGAGCCGTCAGCGGCATGGCGCCGCCGTAGGCGCTGCCCATGACGTAGACGGTGTCAGGATCGATAGGCGCCAGGGCCAGAAAGTCCGCGATGTCGT
>JAAEKA010000481.1 GCA_014155705.1 Anaerolineae bacterium clx_CAG2
GGTCTCGGTAGAGGGCTCAGCGTCGAACTCGCGACGCAGCACAGCGCGGCAGCTCTGGTACTGGGCCAGGGCGGTGCTGATCTGCTGGCAGCGGGCCAGCGCCAGCATGCGCCAGCGGTGCGCCTCCTCACGCCACGGATCCATGGCCAGCAACCGGGCTGAGGTCGTGATAGCCTCCTGGCAGTCGCCGTCCTCCAGCAGCAGTTGGGTCAGGGAGCCCAGCGCGTGCAGCGCCAGCTCACGCAGTCGCACCCGCTCCACCAGCGCCCAATCCTCGAAGTCGGGCGCGTCCCGTACATAGAAACCTTCCAGAAAGTCGCCGCGATACAAGGCCAACGCCTGGCGCAGCAGCCCCATGCGCTGTCCGGCCGGCTGGCCTCCGCTCAGGCGCAGCAGTTCTGTAAATGAGTCGACATCGCTGAAGTAGGGAATAGTGTGGTTGAAAGCCACCGTGTCGCGGTTGATCAACAGGTGGGGATCGAACAATTTGCGCAGATTACTGAGGGTCTGGCGCAGGTTGTTGGCTGCGGCTGCGTCGGGCATCTCGCCCCACAGCAGACCGGCCAATGCATCGCGCTGGTGCGGCCGGCCGGTGACAGCCAGATAGGCCAGCAGCGCGGGCGCCTTGCTGGAGACGAAGCGGGGTGGATCTCCGTCTCCGCAGGTGATTTGCAGCCCTCCCAAGAGACGAATTTCCAAATTCG
>JAAEKA010000482.1 GCA_014155705.1 Anaerolineae bacterium clx_CAG2
ACGGTTGCTTTTCATTTTGAGCAAATACGGAAACCGATGATGGTTCCAAAGTTGATCGCATGTTGACAGCTACGTTCCCCAATTTCGATACCGTCCTCGTCAAATGAACTACCCTTCAGAACTCTGTCCGTACTAGAGAGCGGGAAACGATATGTCGGGAAGCCGCTGGGTCTCATAGGATGGTCTTCTCTGTAAAACACCTCCTCGCGCCCGTCATCCGATTTGTAAGGGTAAGGGAATTCGTGAATGTCGTAGATACTTCGTGTCCATTCCATGACGTTTCCCAGCATGTCTAGACAGCCGTATGGGCTTGTACCATGAGTGAACATGCCTATTGGGGTAGTACCTCCAATTCCTAGTTGCCTGCAATTGCACTTTGAAGGATCCCATTTGGTACCCCAAGGATAAGCTCGGTCATCTTCTGCACCTCGTGCTGCTTTTTCCCATTCAGGTTCGCTTGGGAGAGTAACTTCTATGCCAAGTTTCTCGGAAAGCCACTGACAGTACATGACCGCGGAGTTCCATCCAACTCCGGTTATCGGGTGATCCCGTTTGGTTTCCGGACACCGATTGTCTCCCCAACACTCTGGTGGTGGATATCCGGCAGAGCTCACGAATATCTCATACTGGGCACAGGTCACAGGAGTTCGTGCAATCCGGTATTCTGCTAGAAAGAAGTTATAGGTCTCGCCTGCGACTCCCATAAGGAAATCGCCAGCGGGAATGGTAATCCACTCAGGTTCACCATGCGGCATCGTCCAAAACGCACGCACGTAATTCGAGGACACAAAACGAGTTACTTCACGATGCGGTCGCACGCCCGAAACCTTCTCGGGCGAAGGATATTGCGGCGCAACTTGGTTTGCCAAGGCCACCTTTGCGAAGAATTCGTTGAGCAACAACCGTGCCCCTGCGCTCCTCTTTTCGAGGTTGGCTACATCATGTTGTGCCGCGTAGGACGATGTCTGACTAATCAACTGAGCTGGAGAAGGTCGGGGAAAGATCATAGATAAGCGCAAATCGATATCGGGCTTCAAGAACCGAAGAATTAGGACATCATCTTCGTACCACACCCCAGAAAGGCGTGAAAGATCAATATCTGTTGCTTCATTGATGTGTTTCGAGTCGACAGACTTCGAGTTGTAGAAACAGACAATGCGATCACGAGTGATGATCATTTCGCCTGCCAATATTGCGGTTAATGTCTGTCCCGCAAAGTCGGTTATTTCAACATAATTGACCCGAACAGTATTCACAGGAGCCACCAGGATCTTGGCCCACGCGATTACCCCAGATTTTTCGGCACTCACCTCAAGATAGGCCATTATTGGTTCTTGTGCCCTATCAATCGGAGATATGTTATGATCATTCATCAGGTTGGCGTAGGCTTGAACCGCCTTGTTCTCAGGCACTCGAAATCCATTCTCTTGGAAATTCCGTTGAAAATCGAACACGTCCTGAGAGGTTAGGGAACTTGGGCTCATAGATGAAGACCTCCGTGGCCCCGACATTCCGGGCGCCTTGAGCAAGATAGCATACTGTAGCGAATCGTATCTCAACAATTCACGGTGTCAAGATTTGGAATTGAGGTTCCGATCGCCTTCTTGTTCTACCACCGTAATCTCCTCCTCCGTCAACCCATACAGCTCATACACCAGCGCGTCGATCTGCTTATCGGTCGCCTCGATCTGGCGTTGCAGCATCGTCTTCGTATGCGGCACCTGCTCCGCGGCCACCCGCTTGTGCAGGTCGAGCATGCGCTCCACCAGGCTCCTCATGCGCTCGTGACGCGCCACGTCGGTGGGGTTGGTGAAGTCGATGGTGCGGATGGGGAAGTCGTTAAGATACTGGCCGAAAAAGCGCAGGTAGACCGTTCCTCCTCCTTCAAGGCCAGCGCAAACGTGGGAGAAGTAACGGCTTGCCAACCGTGAGTTCAGGATGCCCAGGAGATACAGGTCATCACCAGGTATGAAGTAGGTTGTGTTGGTGCTAAAATAGCCATCCCGATCCAGAGTAAATCGGCAACTCGTCGCAATATCCGGGTAGATGATCTTCGGCCTGGAGAACCTGGCATAGTAGTCGCAGGCCCGCAACTCCCACCAAACCGTGCCTTTGTCCCACCGTTTCTCCAGCCGATCTTGGTACTTTTTTAGGTGACTGAAGATTGCCGGATAGTCGCGAATGGTGACGCCGATGTGCGTCCAGATGAGATACTTCTGTTTGTAATCGACTGAGTAACGACGAACCTCTCTTCCTGCAAGGACGGGACGAAGGATTTCTGCGCTCCTGGGGTCTTCCTCGATCAATCTGTCGCGTGTTGCTTGGTCAACCACAAAAGCTTCATTAAGCCCTGTTTTGATGCCGAAGTACGTCTTGCCCTCCGGCAAGTAGCCTTTCAAAGCAACCGAGCGAGATCGCATCTTCTCCAGCAGTTGAGATATCTCTGCTCCGGACAAAGACCAACCTTCTGGTGACAAACTGGCGGCGGACAGGACGACCGCCCTTTCTTCAAACACGTCCAATAGCTGATCAGCGCTTTTGATCATCCCAAACTCGTCCAACGACATTGGTGCAAGATAGCGAATCGGGGCACCCTTTGGCGTCTCCTTGGCTGAGACGAGGATGATCGTGCGCACTGTGGCTCCAGAAAACACCGGGAGACCAGCAAAGTCCATGATTCTGTGTACGGACACTTCTTCTGCAAGGAATCTTCGCAGTGGCTCACCGTATGCAGCTCTCAACCACTTATTGGACACGATCATCCCAAACAAACCACCTTCTCTCAGCAGACGGTGCCCTTGCTCCATGAAGTTGACGTACAGGTCTGCCGTCGAGCGAAACGTCTTGTAATGCTTCTCGAAGTAACTCTTGAAGTCGCCTAGTCCTTCTTGGCGCACATAAGGTGGGTTGCCCACGATCACGTCGAAGCCGCCATCGGCAAATACCTGCGGAAACTCAGCCTGCCAGTCGAAGACGGTTGCTTTTCATTTTGAGCAAATACGGAAACCGATGATGGTTCCAAAGTTGATCGCATGTTGACAGCTACGTTCCCCAATTTCGATACCGTCCTCGTCAAATGAACTACCCTTCAGAA
>JAAEKA010000483.1 GCA_014155705.1 Anaerolineae bacterium clx_CAG2
GCGGCCACCTCGGCCAGCCGGCAATTGTCCGGCCTGAAACAGATCAAGCCTAAGCAGTACCTGATCGACTACGCCTACACGCTGGCGCCGTTGGGTTTGGCGGCCTGGATCGCCTTCAGCCTGGGCTTCGTGCTGGTCAACATCAGCTACGCCCTGCCGGTGATCGCCGATCCTTTCGGCTGGGGCTGGAATCTGCTGGGCCTGCGGGACGTACCCTGGACGCCCATCCTCCCCGCGTTCGTGCCCTACCTGCAGGTACCCGTGCTGCTGGCCGGCCTGGCCTTCAGCATCCACACCGCCTGGCGTATCACGGAGGAGCAAGCCCGCGCGCGGACGTTACAGGCCGTGCTGCCCATCGCGGCGTTCCTGACGCTGACGACGCTGGCCTTCATTTGGTTGTACCTGGGTTAGCGCCTGCATGAAATCAGGCGGGCGCGTAACACGTAATGCATAACACAAGGATGTCTCGCTGTTCTGGCTACGTGTTATGGGGTGGGGGGAAGGGACATGAGAATAGGTAATGGTGAATTGGGGAACGGTTAATGGTTAATGGGTCGCAGGGCGAGGGTAACGACGGCGCCGATGGCGACGATGAAGAGCGCTGCGACGGCGCGTCCGAAGGGGATGTTGGGGCCGACGATCAGCTCGCCGATCATGAAGGGATGCATGGCGCCGCAACTGACCGAACAGCGATAGCGGAACTTACCCAGTTTGTCGGCTGTGAAGGTGACCTGGGCCGGCCGGCCCGGTTCGGCGACAATGTCGACATCGTAGCCGTCGATGTACAGGCCATGCACCACGTCGGTCGAGTGCAGGATCACCGTCACCCGGTCGCCCTGGTTGACGTTTAGCCGCCCCGGCTCGAAGGCGAACATGCGCGCGTCCAGTGTGATCTCGCGCTCTTCTGCCGCTGTCGCGTCGGAGGGCAGGGGCAGAACCAGCGCAACCAGAGCCAGCATGGCTGTCGCCGCCGCTGCTGCCAGGCTGCGACTGACTCTACTTTGCGCCATCGGTCGAAGGTCCGAAGCTTCCATAGCGCTGGTTGACCACCGCGCGCATCGCGTCCACGGTTTTGCCCTCCTGCACCATCTTCATCACGTCCAGCGTGATATCGACGCAGATACCGCAGCCCAAGGCGTGATCGTCGTACTGCAAGATGCCGGCCGGGCTGCCATCCTCGTTGACGTAGCAGGCGTAGTTGGATTTGTGGCCGCCGGCGACGCAGCCGCAAAAACAGGGAATCTCCTTCATCAGCTCCGGGTTGGCCACGGCGAAGCGGTAGGCTTCTTTCACAGTGGCCGGCGCGTTCTTGATCTGGAGCGGGAGCTGCGATTCCGGCGCCATCTGCAGTCCGGCAGCCGGCTGGTTGGTGCTGGCGCCGCAGGCTGCGACTACTGAGCTGATGAGAATACCCATTATCAAAACAAACCACAGTCTTTTTTGCATAAAATCTCCGCTGGAACGATGATTTAGGCGGCAGGTTGCAGGCGCCGGGCTTGTCATGGAACACGCCATGGAAATGCCAGACTTAAGCCACACTCAGAAAGCATTATAGCTTGCCGATGTGACAGACTCTTAGCGCCAATATGTCAGTCTTGTGACGAATTACTCACACGAGGGTCGATTCAAACCAATCTACTCAGGGTTTTCCCGTTGAATGACTGGTTTTACGTTGCGATCGCGCCTAGTTTCATCCGGCGCAGCGTCTGCGCATTGATCGCGACGATCACCGTGCTCAGTGACATGAACAGCGCGCCGACGGCCGGGGACAGCAGGATGCCGAAGGTCGGGTAGAGCATGCCGGCGGCCAGCGGGATCGCCACCACGTTGTAGCCGGTGGCCCACAGCAGGTTCTCTTTCATCTTGCGATAGCTGGCCTTGCTCAGTTCGAAGATCTTGACCACATCCAGCGGGTTGCTCCTGACCAGGATGATGCCGGCCGACTCGATGGCAACGTCCGTGCCGCTGCCGATGGCAATGCCCACGTCGGCGCGCGTCAGGGCTGGCGCGTCGTTGACGCCGTCGCCCACCATCGCGACCTTGCGCCCTTCGCGTTGCAGTGCGGTCACCTGCTGGTCCTTGTGCTCCGGCAGCACCTCGGCAAAGAAGCTGTCGATGCCCAGCTCCGCGGCCACGGCTGCCGCCACCGGCTGGCTATCGCCGGTCAGCATCACGACCTGGATGCCCAGCTCGTGCAAGCGGTCCACCGCCTGTTTACTTTCGGGGCGGATGGAGTCGGCCAGCGCGAACGCGGCGCTGACCTGGCCATCGTCCACCAGATAGACCACGCTCTGGCCCTTGCCGCCCGCCTCCTCGGCGAACTGGCTCAAAAGCCGGCCGGGCGTCAATTCCAGCAATTCCAGCAGCCGCGGCCCGCCGACATGAACGGAGCGCCCGGCGCTGGCGGCGCGCACACCGCGGCCCTTGATGGCCTCGAAGCTGTCGATGGTCGGCACGGTCAGCCCCTTCTCCTCGGCAGACTGGCGGATCGCGCGGGCGATGATATGTTCGGAATCGCCCTCTATGGCCGCGGTGAGCGCCAGGGCAGCGTCCGCGTCATAGTCATCGGTCGTGGCCATGCCTACTACGCCAAAATTGCCCTTGGTCAGTGTGCCGGTCTTATCGAAGATAACGGTATCGATCTCCCGGGCCAGCTCCAACGCAAGGCGATCGCGCACGAGGATGCCGTTGTTGGCTGCCAGGCTGGTCGAGATCGCCACGACCAGCGGGATTGCCAGGCCAAGCGCATGCGGGCAGGCGATAACCAACACGGTGGCGACCCGCTGGATCGTTTCGGCATTGAAGCCCAGCGCCACGGTCCAGGCAACCGCCGTCAGCAGCGCGGCGCCCAAGGCGATATAGAACAGCCAGCCGGCCGCCCGGTCGGCCAGAATCTGCGTGCGCGACTTGCTCTGTTGGGCCTGCTCCACCAGGCGCATGATGCCCGCCAAGGCGGTCGCGTCGCCGGTTGCGGTCACGCGTATCCGCAGGCTGCCGCTGCCGTTGATCGCGCCGGCGATCGCGCGGTTGCTGGAATTGCTGGAATTGACGCCCGGCCGGCTTTTGAGCCAGTT
>JAAEKA010000484.1 GCA_014155705.1 Anaerolineae bacterium clx_CAG2
CCTCTGTCGGACCTGCAACGATGCATATTGGACCTGCTGGGCATATCAGACACCGTCTACACCCAACTGGCCGGTCCGTGATTAGACAGTTCGCCTTTGTAAAATGAGCGAAACTACCGTCATAAGTTTTTCCGCTGATTTCACCTACTGTCTGTTCGTATTTTTCAAATCCTGCTTTTTCATAGGTTTTGATTGCTCGGTGATTGAACAGCGCCACGCCCAGCCGCACATATTCGCCGCGATAGTGACGGTTCTGGATGGCATAGTCAACACAAGCCATCACAAATTTGGTCCCATGCCCTTGACCAACTAAATCTGGTCTGAGTCCAAAGCCAATCCATAATTCGCGCGCATTAGTCAGCGCTTCGTCATCGAAAACGTAGTGATTCATATCAAGGTGGTCTATTCAGACTTGAGAGGAAGAAACCCACACGAGAGACTGAAGGTCAACAGAAATGGCGACCAATACGGCGGGCGCCTGGCTCCGCTTCAACGACGTGTCAGGCGGCGCGGCGTGATAGCCGGAGACTAGTCGCCGAGTCGGGACCACTTCTCGGTCGCGATGCCGTGGGCGTCGAGGAATTCGCCGAGATTCGCAGCGTCGTTTCCGCTGAAGCGTCTCTTGAGAGCCGAAAGGACATCATCGTCAGCTTCCAGCGCACGCAGCAGGGCAGGAACGTGACCGGCGGGAATTTTCCACGCCCACTCGTATTCACGCAGGCCGAGAATCTTCTCTACGCCGTCGCCGTAGTCCCGGCCCTGAATCAGGATGTCGCCATCGCTGCTTAGAAACGCCTCAAGGAGGCGCGTTCCCTCGGCATCCTCACTGTCGCGCAGGACGACACCACGGGGAGCGGTATTCTTTTTCCGGGGATATTTGAATCGCATGGCGTAGTTCGCTGGACAGGAGGAAGGTGTGGCGCTATTCCGTCAGCAGCAGGCCAACCTTCTGGAGCACCTCGCGCGTTACGGTCGTTGGCAATGTACAGACAAACGCAGCGTCTCTGGCTCGCCAATCAAGGCTCTTCAGTTGATCCGCCAGAACGGCGCCTGCGACGGGCAGACCATCGGGTATGCTCACCTCGAACGGATAGCCCTTGACCTGGCTGGTAATCGGGCACAACAGGGCCAGACCGACTTTGGCGTTATAGGAGAGCGGCGACAACACCACGGCCGGGCGCCGTCCTGCCTGTTCGTGGCCGGCTTGCGGATTGAAGGTGAGCCACACGACATCCCCGCGGCGCGGCGCATAGGAGGACGACCCTACCACGCTTCACCCCCAACCGCAGGGCCGGTTAGCACTTCATCATGCCGGTTGTCTTCGCTGACTTGGGCCAGCAGCGCCTCCAGGCTGAGCGTGGGTTTGAGCAGGGGCACGATCACCAGGTGGCGATCGTGCAGTGAAAGCTGGACGGGAGAGTTGTCTTTCAGGCCAACTTCATCCGCCAGTGGCTTGGGAATCCGCAAGGCCAGACTGTTGCCCCAGCGCTGCACACGGGTTTCCATAGCTGTCTCCTTGTTATGGTATCTACATAGAAGATACGCCGAGTCGCCGTGTCTGTCAAATTCAGGGGGATGCGATTGGCATTTGGAAGTCCTTCACCAGGTCGAGCGTCGCCTCAACCATCCACGGCGGGGTGAAGACCTCCCCTTAGCGATCATCGCCAATCCATTTGTCAGCGCCGTCTTCGAGCATGTGGTACCGCCCGTGCGCCCAGGTATAGAAGTCCTGCCAGCTCCCCATCGTTGGCCCACCTTCAACCTGTATCACAACCCCCGCTTCCACCGCACGCCGGATCTCGCGCAGTTCCTCGACCAGCCCTCCCCAACTGACCGGTCGTCCGCTGGATGACCGTGCTTCGTAGAGTGCATCAAGCTCCCCAAGCCTTTCCGCCGAGAGGGTGTACTCTCGCAGGGGGATGGTTAGCTCGATGCCACTTGCGTTGATAGCTTGCACGAAGTTCGTCTGGCTGTCGAACAGCCTGGCGAGAAAGGCAGCCTCGAAGCCAAACCTGGGCGCCCGCCACCCTTGGCGCTTGCTCCAAGCTCGCAGCTCTTTCAAGTCCGGCCACTTGATTTGCAGGGCGCCTCGGAGATGCAAGTCTCGCGCCGCGCTATAATCTTCCGCCTCAGCTCTCTTCATCGCCCACGCCGGGGGACCGATTTTCATGTCAAGCGCCTTTCATTCTATTGCACAATCGCCCCGGTCGTCTGTCCCTGGGCGAACCCGATCGCCTCAGCTAAGCCTTGTTTGATGCTTTGGAATGACTCGCTCATTTACCCTGCCAATCCGGCTCCAACTGCTCCAGCGAGCGCAGGATGGCGTCGAAGCAGTCCCAGTTGCGCGCGGCCCGGCCGCGGCCGCCGTAGACGACCAGGTTGTCCGGGTCGAAGGCCACCTCGGGGTCCAGGTTGTTCTGCAACATACGGTAGGCGGCCTCGATCAGCCAGTTTTTGCTGGTCAGTTGCACGCCCCTGGGGGCGCGGATGGTGCGGGGCATGGGGCCTCCTGGGAAGGGAACTCGGAGGAACTGGAGGAACTCGTAGGAACGCAGCGGAACTCGCAAGAGCAGGCTCCGTTGGCGGCTGTTCGAGTGCGTCGGTTGTCGCGTCGCCTGCCATTCTAGCGCAAAATGCAGCCATGCGCAAAGGACGGAGGGGCGGGGTTAGCACAAACTACTTGACAAAAGGGGCTGATGTGGCGCACAATAGAAACCCTGCCGATTTCTGAACTGTGGACTGGGACCGAAGCCTGATTGGCGCCGTAACAGACGTAGCAGGAGAAGAGAATTATGGAACTCACGTTGAATGAAGTACAGGCCAAGTCTCTCCTGAAAGAGATTGTGCTCGAGCTGGTCCAGGAAAGACGCGACTGGTTTTCCGAGATCATGGTCGAGGCATTGGAAGAAATCGGGTTGGCAAATGCCATCCAGGAGGGCCGGCGAGACGAGTTTATAGAGTAAGAGCAAATCGTAGCGATACTCGAGGGGCGATTGTGATGGGGCTGGAAGTGCTGTTTGGATTTGACGCTCCCCGCGTTAGCGAAGTGCGCAAAAGCCCCTTTTATTGGCGCTGGCTGGGGATGTTGCCAACCGGTCGCCGCAATCGCCTG
>JAAEKA010000485.1 GCA_014155705.1 Anaerolineae bacterium clx_CAG2
GGTCCTTGGCGCGGGCGGCTTCGCGAGCCTTCTTCTCGTTGACGGTCAAGGCCACGGCCAGGCCGACCACCAGGAAGAGCACGATCACCAGCACGGCCATACGCAGGCCCTGCTGCTCGGCCGGCTCCACAGCCACGCCCTGGCGCTCGTACATCAGCGCCAACTCGGCCGCCACCCAGCCGAAGGTTACCGGGCCGACCCAGAAGGCGATGCGTCCCACCATCGTGAAGAAGCCAAAGAACTCGGCGCTATGGCCGGGCGGGGCGAAGAGGCCGACCATGGTGCGGCTGACCGACTGCACGCCGGCCATGGCGATGCCGGCCGCGGCGCCGATCAGCAGGAAGCCGATCTGCGTCTGGTTGAAGAACAACCAGACCACCACGCCGATCATGGCCAGCAACGAGGCGATCAGCGACGATTTGCCGCCGATGCGGTCGATCAGCAGGCCGAAGCCATAGGCGCCGATGACGTTAGTGACCTGCACGATAATGGCGAAGACGATGATCAGTTCCTGGCCCAGGCCGAACAGCGTCGAGCCGATGATGGCGGCGAACTCCAGGGCGATGGCGATGCCGCTGCCGAAAAGCAAAAACGCCGCCATGAACTTGACCATCTCGCGGAAGCGGCTGGTGGTTCGCAGCGTGTGCGCGACCTCCTTGAAGGCCACTGAGAGGTAGGTCTCCCCGGCCGGCAGCGCTTTCTTGATGGCCTTCTCCGGCAGCCAGAGGATCAGCGGGATGGTGGAAAGGATCCAGAAGCCGGCCGTGATCAGCATGGCCAGCCGCGCTGAGAACTCGCCCGGCATCAGCAGCACCACCGGCAGCACAATCAGCAGGGCGATAACGCCGCCGGCCGATCCGATGGCCCAGCCATTGCCCGACACCCGCCCCATCTCCTCCGGCCGGGCCAGCTCAGGCAGGAAGCCGTCGTAGAAGACCTGCGAGCTGCGGTAGCCGATTTCGGCCAGGATGAAGAAAAGCATGCCTGCCACCACGTCCCCCGCCTGCACGAAGAAGAGCAAGCCGGTAAATGTGATGGCCTGCGCCGTGAAGCCCAACAGAAAGCGCTTCTTGGCGCCGGAGAAGTCGGCCATCGCGCCCAGCACCGGGGCGATCAGCGCCACGATGACTAAGGCGACGCCGATGGCCAGGCCCCACAGCCGGGAGCCCTCGGCGCCTCCGACCACGACATTCTTGAAGTAGGTCGAGAAGACGGCCAGGTAGACCACCGAGGCGTAGGCCGAGTTGCCGAAGTCGTACAGGTACCAGGCGAGACGCTCACGCTTGGTGGAGAGGGGCGGGACGGTAGCGGCGGTCATGCGGTGCTCCTTTCGGGACGGTGGAATGAGAGAGGGGGGAAAGAAGGAAAGGTGGGAAAGGTGGGAAACCGAAACGCCCTCACGCGAGATAGCGTTCGGTAAAATAGCGCTCACGTTGTTCGCGCAGTTCGATAAGCAGCTCGTCCATGCTCAACCGCAGCTCAGCTCGCAGGGTCAGCGTGCCGCCTTGCCTGACTCGAACCGTTGCATCCAAAAGACGCCTCCTCGCACACACTTGCTGTCAAGACTGATGCTCAGCATGATATCCCCTTCCTTTTGAATTGTCAATCCATTGTCCGCAAGCTGTGCTCAGATCAGCAGCAGCACGCCGGTGGCGAAGATGAGGGCCAGCACCAGGATGCGGAAGTGCTGGTTGCTGATGTGGCGGTCCACCCAGGCGCCGGCCCCCACGCCCAGCAGCAAGGCCGGCGCCAGCAGCAGATAGCTCAGCCAGGTGGCGCGCGTCAGGTTGCCGGCCACCGCGTGCGAGGCGATCACCAGGCTGCTGCTGAAGAGGAACAGGGCTTGCAGCGTCGAGCGAAACAGGTCGCGCGGCCACTGCTTGAGGTTGCCGTAGATGATCACCGTCAGGCCGGTGGTGGCGTCCACAGCCGCAGCCAGCGTGGGGAAGTCAGCGCGCAGGGTGGCGAAGGCCGGCGGTTGCGGGAAGACCTTGAAGCTCAACTCCACCAGCGCGCCCAGCCGGCCCAGGCTGCCGGCCATGAGCTTGGGCAGGTCGAAGCCGGCCGCGTTCTTGACCACTTTGCCGCCGCCGCGCACCACGTCGCCCCGGCCGTCCACAAAGCGCACGCCGATGACGAAATCGCGCACGCCGCCGTAGCGGTAGCGCCGCGGCCCGCTCAATCCCGCCGCAGTCGCGCCGCCCAGTGTAGCGCCTGCGTCGACGAAGGGGGGATCGAAAGGCAGATACTGGCCGTGCTCCGCCAGCAGCGCCGCGATCTCGGCCAGCGGCGTGCCGGCCAGCGCCGTGAAGACGAACTCGTCCGGCTCGTATTCCACGATCCCACTCAGCCCGCGCATATCCAGCGCCGTCACGCCGTCAGTTGGCGCGGACAAACCGGGTTTGCTGCCGCCGCCGCGCAGCGCGATCTTCGCGTACGCCCGCACCGCCTCCTGCACCTCGCCAACCGACTGCGGCTGCACCAGGGCGCCCGTGAAGCCCATGGCGTGAAGCGGCCCAACATCCCCTGCTACCTGCAACCTGTCGCCTGTCACCTCCAACATCTTCCCCCGGTTGGCGATCTCCTTGGGGTCCATGGCCCGGCGCAGTCGCGTCATCGTCGCCATGTCAACCTCGCTGAACATCTGCGGCAGGTAGGCGCGTTTCTCCAGGCCCACGCCGTGCTCGCCGGTGATGGAGCCGCCCAACTCGATGCACAGGTGCAGGATCTGGCTGGCCATGGTCTCGGCCTTGTGCAGCTCGCCCGGCGTGCGGGCGTCGAAGAAGATCAGCGGATGCAGGTTGCCGTCGCCGGCGTGGAAGACGTTGGCGACAGGGATGGCGTATTGCGTGCTCAGCTCGCTGATCCGGGCCAGGGCAGCGCCGAGGTTGCTGCGCGGCACCACGCCATCCTGCACGATGTACTGCGGCGTCAGCCGGCCCACGGCTGAGAATGCGCTCTTGCGCCCCTTCCAGATCAGCATGCGTTCTGCGTCGCTCTGGGCCGGCCGCACCTGGTAGGCGCCCGACTGGCGAAGCACCTCCAGCAGGACCGCGAAATCGGCCTCGACCTCCAGCGCCTCCCCCTCCAGCTCGACGATCAGCAGC
>JAAEKA010000486.1 GCA_014155705.1 Anaerolineae bacterium clx_CAG2
CGAGTGGAGTAGTCACGAAGAAATCCTCTCTTGTGGTTGAAATGCCATGCCAGGTGATCGCCTGGCCTTAGAGGTCTGGAGCTATGGCCGCAGAAGTATACCTGATTGCAGTGCGGGAGACAGGGCCAGCAGGCGCCATGGAGCGCTGTGCGGCCATGGGAACCGGCTCAACCACGGCCCTGCACACGCCTCAGCACGCCGGTCTCTATCAAACGCCCAAAATGATCGACCATCCGACCTGGCAGGTCGCCGCCCCGATGAGCACTGTGTCCTGTTCACGGCGCCTCATCGCCCGCTGCATTCGGTGATAATCATAACCGACATCTTTGTGCTCCGTTCACGCACGTGCGCCTGCGCTCATCTCGCCAGCGCTAACACGAACAAGCGCGCTACGAATGACCAAAGTGTTTTCCCAAAATCAGCACGTCAGATATAATAGCATAGCATTGGCAATCCTGCACGAGGAGAGAGCGCACGATGGACACGGCTACAGTCACGGTCAAACTGCCGACACAACTTTATACACGCCTGCAAGCGCGAGCTCGCAAGGAACAGACCGATGTGGTCGAGCTTCTGGATCGGCTGGTAGACACGACAGACACCGCGCCAGCCACCCAGCAACCCACGACGCAAGCCTTCCAGCGCATCCTGGCGCGGGCGGCCAACCTGGGTGTGTCCGATCTGGCCGAGCAGCACGATCACTATCTCTATGGTGTTGACAAGCGATGAGGGCGCCGATCTTCATCGACACCAGCTACGTGTTAGCGCTGGTCAACACCGATGATGACCAGCACGATGCTGCCGTTGAGATGGCAAGCCAACTGCAGCCACCTTTTGCAAGATCATGGCGAGCTTTGGCGCTAAGGAGCATCTGCGATGCAAGAGGCGATACTACCTACCTATACGGCTATTCTGCGGGGCGACCGGCTGGAATGGCGCGGGAGCTCGCGCCAACATCCTCCGACCGACCGGCCCATCGCGGTGCATGTAACGCTCCTGGACGAGCCGTTGAGCGAGGTCGACGTGCATGAAAATGGTCAGGGCGCACGCATGGCCGCGGCCCTGGAGCGATTGGCTGAGCTCCGTGCCTTGGCGGAGATCGACGATGCCGCCGCCTGGGAGCGCGCAACGCGCGAAGATCGGGCGTTGCCAGGCAGAGACGCATGATGCTGGTGGAAAGGCCGCCAGGTTCTGGCCATCTTCTTCCTTTGCGCCCTTTGCGTCTTGGCGTGAGCTGTCAATGGCCCGGCTGGTCAGCATCCGGTGTTAACCGCGCCTGAACTCGCTGGGCGGTGCTGTTATCAGGGTCGAGCTGCACGGCGCGGCGCAGCAGGTCCTGCGCGGCGGCGACATTGCCCTGCTGCCATTGGGCCAGGGCCTGGTAGGACAGGTTTCTGGAGCGGCTGGCGTCGCTGGCCAGATCGGGATAAACCGCCCTCAGGTGCAACAGCCCCTCCGCCGCCTGACCCTCGGCCGCCAGCACCGCGCCCAGCGTGCCGCGGGCTTCAGACATCCAGGGCGTGAAGTCATAGGCCTGGCGCGCGTAGTCCTGCGCCTGGTCCAGGGCCGGGCCGGTTGCGCCTTGTTCGACCGTCAGGTAGGCCACGTTGTTCCAAACCATCGCACGGATTTCGGGCGACACGGTGTCGCCGGCTGCCAGCAGTTCCTCCAACACCGACCGCGCAGCGTCGTAGTCGTGCTGGTTGAGCAGGCTGGCGGCCAGCCCGTTGCGCAGATGGGGCTGGTCGGGGTAGAGAACCAGGCCGGCCCGGCTGGCCTGCGCGGCCCCCGGGTAGTCGCCCGCCTGGTAGGCATAGATCATGGCAAGCAGGAAGTAGGAGGCGTGCAGGTCTTCGGCCTTGATCTGGCGCCGGGCCAGCCGCCACAAGTGCAGGCCATCGCTGGCCATCGGCATGGCTCCGACCGCCGCCTGCCGGGGGAGGAGGTTGAGCACCAACACCAGTGCGTTGACGATCACGAAGACCTCAAGCCATGCCGGCGCCGTGACCAGGCGGATAGGCTGGAAGCCAGGCAGCAAGGCCAGCACGATCAGGGTGTGCAGCACCAGCGGCGCCGCAATGTAGACGGCGGTGCGGCCCAGGATGCGCCGCAGATTGGGAAAGCCAGCGACGCAGAAGCCCGTCAGCGGGAGGGGCTGGGCGCCGATCACCAGCGAGCCAAAGCGGCGCTGGCGCATGCCCCAGCCGTAGCCGAAGTAGAGGGCGAAGACCACCCCGCGCATAGCCCACGCGCCGGCCGCGTGCGCCAACTCGTGCAGGGGGACCAGCAATGAGAGAAACAACAGGTATAGCAGGAGGTTGACGAGGATGTAGGCGGCCGCGCTATCGCCGCGCAGAGCCAGCGGGCCAAAGATCGCCAGGGCGAGGCCATAGGCGATCAGGATCATCAAATAGCTAAGCCGCTGCTTGTGTTTCTCGTGCTGTGCCTGGCAGCGCGGACAGCGCCAGTTGCCCTCCTTGTCCAGCACAAAGAAGGTGAACAGCGGCGACTGGCAGCCGCAGATGCTACACTGCACCGGGTTGCGCGCGACGGGTGTTTTCGGTTGCGCGTCAGGCATCGAGAAACTCCGGGATGGTCATCATCCGCACGGCCAGGGACCGGTGAAGCGTCGGTAGCATCGCCCTTGGCGCTCTCTGTGCCTTGGCGTGAGACCGGCCTCCGCTGATCTGGTCGCCCGGCAGCAGCCCGGGTAGCTGGCCAGCGCCTCTTGCAGCAGATGCTCAGCGGCGTAGGCCGTCTCGACCATGGGGATCAGCTCCGACTGGGTGGGACCTTTGAGGAAGATCCTTGCTCCGTCCATGGGATCGTGTACATCCAATATCGCGGGGCCGTCGGAAATGAGCGGCACAGGCCGTTTCTGTATCAATTGCGGCGGCGTCCAAGCAAATGGGGACTGTGTTCAGCACTTTACTCGGCAATTAACACAGGTTGATCATGCAGCTTCGCCAAGCGTAGGTAATACTGAGTGCCTGGTGGTCCGAAAAACTCATCTGCCTGGACGCCCAGCAACCTTTCCTTATACAGAAATGGCGTCAAGAGCGCCTTCGTAACTTCCTGTTCCAGGTTCTCGGTGTTGTCTTTGGCCCAGTCACATATGCCTGCCATATCTGA
>JAAEKA010000487.1 GCA_014155705.1 Anaerolineae bacterium clx_CAG2
CAGCGCCGACACTGAGCCTTACGACATGCGCGCTGTCATCGACCGCATCGTAGACCGCGACAGCTTCTTCGAAGTCCAGCCCTACTATGCCCGCAACGCCATCACCGGCTTCAGCCGGCTGGATGGCTGCGTCACCGGCATCGTGGCCAACCAGCCCAACTACCTGGCTGGCGTGCTGGACATCGACAGCAGCGACAAGATCGCCCGTTTCGTGCGCATCTGCGACGCCTACAACATTCCCATCGTGACTCTGGTGGACTGCCCGGGCTACCTTCCGGGCGTCGAGCAGGAGCATCATGGCATCATCCGCCACGGCGCCAAGGTGATCTATGCCTACTGCGAGGCCACTGTGCCCAAGATCAGCATCGTCATTCGCAAGGCTATCGGCGGCGCTTACATCGCCATGAGCAGCAAACAGATGCGCTCTGACCTGGCGTTCGCCTGGCCCACCTCGCAGATTGCAGTGATGGGGCCGGAGGGCGCCGTCAACATCCTGTATCGCAAGGAGTTGAGCCAGGCCGCTGATCCCGCAGCGCTGCGGGCTGAGATCGTAGCTCAGTACCAGAGCACCTTCATGTCGCCTTATGCCGCTGCCGACATGGGCCAGATCGACGAGGTGATCGAGCCCAGCGAGACCCGGCCGCGGCTGATCGCCGCCCTGGACATCCTGCGCGGCAAGGTGTCGAGCAACCCGGCCAAAAAGCACGGACTGATGCCTGTGTGACGGAAGGGAGAGGGACAGAAGGGAAATGAAGGAGAGCAGCTTGCTATGAATGAAACTTTCGTTCAAGGGTTGATCATTTCGGCCATCGGCATGGGCATGGTCTTTGCTGCGCTGGCCGCGCTGTGGGCGCTGATTGCCGTGCTAGGACGGCTGAATCTGCCCGGCCGGTCCGGCCCATCATCGACAGCATCTGCGGCGTTGGCCGATCTGGAGCAGAACAAGTCAGGAGCGCTGCCCACAGACGATGAACTGGCAGCGATTGCGGCGGCGTTGGCATTGTTGCACGCCGAAGAGGAGGCAGAGGCGGGCTTGCAGTGGCGTCTGCCGCCGCTTCTGACCCGCTGGGTCGCTGTGGGCTATGGCCGCCAGTTGACCCCCTGGCAGCCGCCGCGCGGCCGGCGCGGCAACGGCTAGAACAGTTGTCCGCACCTGCGCCCGGCGCTTGCCAACGATCTCAAGCCTTTGGCAGGGCTTGTCGACAAGCGCCGGCCGCCCACAACTACACAAGAAAGAGCCATTCTCATGCGCAGTTTTCGTATTCGAATTTCTGGCAAAACCTACCTGGTCGAGGTGGAGGACGCCAGCAAGTCACCTGTTCAGGTCATCGTCAACGGCCGCCCCTTCAGCATTGAGGTCGAATGGCAGGGTGCGGCTTCAGAGGCCACAGTGCGGCCGGAGATCGTGCCGACCAGCACGGCGCACGAGGCTGTCATGCCGGCCGGCCACCGTCCTGCGCAGCCGCCCACGCCGCACGTCTCTGACAGCGAACGCGCCAGCGTCACCACCGTCGACGCCCCCATGCCCGGCACCATCGTCGAGGTGCGGGCCAAGCCGGGCGACACCGTCAGTCGCGGCGACGAACTCTGCACGCTGGAGGCCATGAAGATGCGCAACAGTATCCGCTCCCCGCGCGATGGCGAGGTCGAGGCCGTGCTGGTGGCAACCGGCGCCAAAGTGGCCTATGGCGATCCGCTGGTCCGCTTTGCCGGGCCGGCGGGCTGAGAACCGAGGCCTATCATGAACTTCGATCTCTGGACAATCGTCACTGCTGGCATCTCGGCGCTGACTCTCGGCAACGTCGCCATGATGGCCATCGGCGGGCTGCTGATCTACCTGGGCGTGGCCAAGCAGTATGAGCCGGTGCTGCTGCTGCCCATCGGCGCCGGCGCGATCATGGCCAACATCCCACTGACCGGCATGACCAGCCCTGAAGGCATCTTTGGCATTCTCTACGACGTGGGCATCAAGACCGAGTTGTTCCCACTCTTCATCTTTATCGGCATCGGCGCCATGACCGACTTCGGCCCGCTGCTCGAGAATCCGCGCATGGTGCTGATCGGCGCGGCCGGCCAATTTGGCATCTTCGGCGTATTGTTGGTGGCGCTGGCGCTGGGCTTCAGCCTCAACGAGGCCGCGTCGATTGGCATTATCGGCGCAGTCGATGGCCCAACGTCGATCTACGTCTCCAGTCAACTCGCGCCGCATCTGCTGGCGCCCATTGCCGTGGCCGCCTACAGCTACATGAGCCTGGTGCCCATCATCCAGCCGCCCATCATGCGCGCCATGACCACGCGCAAGGAGCGGTTGGTGCGCATGCCCTACACCTCACGGCCGGTGGGCAGGCCGGTGCGGGTGCTCTTCCCCATCGTCGTCACCCTGGCAACCGGGCTGTTCGTCCCCATGGCCACGCCGCTGGTGGGCATGCTGATGTTCGGCAACCTGCTGCGCGAGTCGCTGGTGGTGGACCGTTTGACCGAAGCTGCCAGCAACGAGATCGCCAACGTCACCACCATCTTTCTGGGCCTGGCCATCGGCTCCACCATGGCAGCCGAGAGCTTCTTGCAGGTCAGCACGCTGCTGATCCTGGGGCTGGGCATCGTCGCCTTCGCGCTGGACACCGCAGCCGGCGTCGGCCTGGGCAAGCTCTTCTACCTGCTCAGCGGCGGCAAGTTCAACCCGCTGATCGGCGCAGCCGGCATCTCAGCCTTTCCCATGTCGGCCCGGGTGGTCAACCGGGTGGGGTTGGAGTATGACGAGGGCAACTTCCTGCTGATGCACGCCATGGGTGCCAACACCGCCGGCCAGATCGCCTCGGCCCTGGCCGGCGGCATCGTGCTGGCCCTGCTGGCCGGCTAGCGCAATCCTCTCATACGTGGTACAATCGCCGGGCAAAGACCGACCATGCACATCGAGTCCATCAGCGTCCGCGTTAACCCGCTGTTTCGCCGCCCTGGCTTTCAGGCGACCGTCGAGTCGGCCTTTGCCGAGGCGGTCAACCTGGTCACGCCGCACGGCGCGGCCCTGACGCTAGTCAGCCGCCGCGCCGGCAACGGCCCCCTCAACGCCGTGGTCAGCCATCCCCAGGCGTTGGCGCTGTTGAGCCGGGGCGACACAGTGAACGGCGATGGCGCGGCGCTTAGCTTGGGCAAGGGCT
>JAAEKA010000488.1 GCA_014155705.1 Anaerolineae bacterium clx_CAG2
GGTGCAGTACGTGGCGGTTGGCGGTCAACTCTACATAAGCGGCAGCACTATGGCGCGCATCCCCTTTGGCGGCGGCTTCCCGACCCTTCTGCCCGGCTCCGGTCTGGACGTTATCAACGACTGGCGGTCAATCGACGCCCAGCCGCCTGTTTCACAGATGACCCGGCTGCCCACTTTCTCACGTGCATCTGGTTTTCCGGTAGCTTGGTCGGGCGCTGACGCTGGATTAGCAGGCCTGGCCGGCTTCGACGTGCAAGTGCGCGTTGGCGCGAGCGGGAGCTGGAGCAACTGGTTGCAGAACACTTCCCAGACTACCGCCACCTATACGGGCGCGCCCAACACAGGGGTCGCATTTCGCGTGCGCGCACGCGATCATGCTGGCAACGTCGAAGCCTGGCGGTCAGCGCCCAACGGCGACGCCGCAACGACGCTCTACTCGTGGCAGCTAACCGGCCGGGTCACAGACAGCCGCGGCATCCCGCTGGCCGGCGTCGACGTAGTCGTCGCCCCAACACCTGCCGCCCCCGTCCGCAGCGACACTCGGGGACGCTATCAAACCCTGCTACTGGCCAACGGCGTGCATACCCTGAGCGCCGACCTGACGGGTTATGGCGCAGCGCCGGCCAGCGCCTTCAACATGACCGCCGACCGCGCCGTCGACATCTCCCTGCCGCCGGTCGATGATCGGATACAGAACGGCGGCTTCGAGGTCAGCGGCCAGCCATTAGCTGGCTGGCAGAGCAGCGGATCGGTTAGGACGACCCAGCCGGGGCAATGGGGCGCCAGCGCCGCTGCGCTGGGCGAGGTATGTCAGGCTCCGTGTCTGGGTGAGCCGATTCCTATCGGGTCTGGCGGCATTCTGGATCAGGCCGACGTTGCTGTCGACAGCCACAGCAACTTTCACATTGTCTCCCAGGGTTGGGATGCCTCGACAGGTTACCCTGCCGTGTTCCACAGTGCGCGCTTGCATAGCGGACAGGTGCTTACCCCGACCCTGGTCGGCGGCACAGGTCCATTTCACTATGGAGCCATGCCGAAGCTCGCCATTGACTCCAATGATACCCTTTATGTCGTTTGGTCAGGCCAGCAAGGCGTGTACTTCAGCAGCCGGCGCCCCGGCGGCGCCTGGACCTCGGCCCAGGTGATCGCCTTGGGTAATCAATCTGATATTGCTGTGGATAGCCGCGGCCATGTCCATGTTATCTATCAGTGCTATGGCAGTTTGTGCGGTTCAACCAGCCGGATTTATTACATCGAGCGCGTAGCCAACGGCGCCTGGCAGCCTCCAGTGCCGCTTGACTCCGGCAACGGTTACTCTGGTCCTGGTATCACCGCTGGGCCGGACAATGCCGTCCATCTGATTTGGCAAGACTCCGGAACGAGTAGCGGTATTTATGTCCGTACCCGACACGCCAACGGTAGTTGGTCAGATGCACAGAGAGTCTACACGGCCTGGGGATACAGCTTTGAGCCGCAGGTCGTTCTGACCGATCTCCTCGGCGGCGTCCACGTGCTGTGGAACTGGCCATATCAGGTGTATTATGCTTATCGCCAACCTAACGGTTTCTGGTCGGCGGCCCAGGCGTTGCCGCAGATGCAGCGCTCGTTCCGCGCCGCGGTCGACCCACAAGGCCGTATTCACGTGTTGGGAATGCTTCAGTATGCACCCGACGCCGGTCTCTATCACGCCGTGCGGCAACCAGACGGCGCCTGGTCTACACCGCTGCGCATTGCCGATGGCCAGTATGAGATTGCAATTGGCTCAGATGGCGTGCTGCAGATGCTCGGCTACGGCATGAGCGGCAATGGCGTGACGTATTATCGCACGACAGCGCGCCTGGGCCAACCGGCTACCAGTTCGCTGGCGCAGACGGTGGCCATCCCCAGCCAGATGCATCGTCCTACCCTGGGTTTCTGGTATCGCATCGATGGCGCCATGGCAGACAGCGAGACTCGCTTCGTCGCCTCCGTGACGAATGGCGTGACGTCAACCGAGGTCTATAGCGCCACGCAGGGGGCCGACTGGCGTCTGCACGCGGTCGATCTGACGTCCTGGCGCGGCCAGACGGTCACGGTCCGGCTGGACTTGCAGCAAGCCACCGGCGACTTCTACGAGACGCTGCTGCTGGATAGCATCACGCTGGGTTCGTGGCTTACTCCTGTGCCTGCTTCGATCGAGCCTGAAGCCCTACCTCCCTACGCTGCGGCTCGGCTGACCATCCAGGGCGACAACTTCCTGCCGGGCGCGATCGTGCGTATCGGCGCCGCTTCGCTGACCGACGTGACGTGGATCAATGCTCAAACGCTGGAAGTCGACCTGCCTGCCAGCTTTGGCGCTGGCATGGTTGATCTATGGGTCGTCAACCCAGGCGGCCAGTCTGGCGTTCTCCCCGCTGGTCTGCGCCTCGGTCGCTTTTTCTGGTTTCCCCGCTAGCGAATGACATTCCGCGTGCTACGCGCCTCCGCAGCGCGCGGCTTGTCATTCTGTTACCTTTGTCAGTACTCGATCTGTTCGTGAGTCGTCGAGGAGATGACCTTTGATGGCGGTGTGCTTGGTGTGCAGCACGGCGTTTCTCAGGAGGAGGGTAAGGGGAAGTCCCGCGTCTGTCCCAATGTCAGCCGAATTCTTGTCATCTCCATCGGGCTCCACACCTCTCCGCTCGGCAGATCGACCAGCGGCAGGCCCAGCGCAGGGTCGACGCGCCAGGCGCCGCCCCGGTCGCGCCGCACGATCTCGCCCAGATACGCGCCCAGCAGCAGGATGTTGATGCGCTGATCTTGCTGGTCGAAGCTGGCCCGCGCCTGCCAGAGGAAGTGAGCGATCTGTTCCAGCGCAGGCAGGCTGTCCACCGCAGGGGTGAGCGTCAGATCGAAAAGAGCTTGCGCGCGGCGCTCCAACTCGGCCAGCAGGCCGGGAACCTGGGCCACGAAACGATCGGTCGCCGGGTCAGCCATGGGACGCTTCTCCATGCCAACGGCCTGACAGCCAGCGCAGCGCGTCGATCATTTCAGCGGCGGAGGCGGGGGCGTCGAGCATGGCGGCAAAGGGAGTGACGGTGTGCAGCGCCTTGGCGGCCGCGGACCTGTTCTCGCCGGGCGCGGGTTGCAGGGGCAGCAGCACGGCGTCCAGCCCCTGCCGGGCCAGCCAGCGGTTGCC
>JAAEKA010000489.1 GCA_014155705.1 Anaerolineae bacterium clx_CAG2
GGGTGGTGTGGGCCGGCTGCGTCGCGCTCAGCGACAACGGATCGACGTCGATGTTGGGCGTGCGCGGCGTCGCCGTCACCGTGGCCGAGGCCGTCGCCGTCGTCGTCGGACCGCCTGCGTTGTAGGCAGTCCAGGTGGCGGTGTTGGTCACGCTGGCGTTGGCCACGTACGGGATGCTCAACCCAGCCGCCACTGTGTTGACGCTGGAGCCGGGGATCAGCGCATAGTTCAGGCCGCTGAAGATCGTGCCCAACTGATCGTCCACCAGATTGTGCAGGTTCAGCGTCACGCTCCCGGTGTTAGTCACCTCGTAGCAGTAGTACACCGTCGTGCCAGCCAGCACGGTGATGCTGCTTGTGGGGGCGCAGACGCCGGGCGTCGTGCCCACCGTCTTGACCAGCGAGATGCCGGCCGCTCCACCGACTGTCAGCTCCACCGGCACGATCACCAGTTCCGTCCCGTTGCCAGGGCCGGGGTCGGGATCGTTGCTGAAGACGCACAGGTTGGCGGTGTACGCGCCGTTGACCAGGCCGGTCGAGTCGAAGCTCACCGTCCCTGCCGTGCTGGCGCCGCCCCCGTTGACGCCGTTGGCTGGGCTGACCGAGAGCCAGGGCAGGTCGGTCAGATCAGTGCAGTCGGCCGACCCTTCGACGATAAAGGGCAGGTCCTGCGGCGCAAGCGCCGCGCCTGTATCGATCAGCGGCGCCCAGCCGGTGCTGGTGAACTGGATGGCGTTGGCGCCGGGCTTACCCGTCTGCCCCAGGATGGTCACCGGCGGCGCCCACGGCCCGGAAGCCAGCGTGCCGTCGGCCTGCCAGTCCACCCAGTAGGCGCCGGCTGGCAGGAAGGTGTTCACCGTGGCCACCAGCGCCATGATCGGCCGCGTGCTGTCCAGCAGGTTGGTGTCGATGGAACGGTAGATGTTGCTCCATGTCGACGACGCCAGCCGGTTGGTGGTCGTGTCGCCGAACACCACCATGCTGCCCGGATCGCTGGGCGGCCCGTCCCAGATGCGCAGATTGAGCGCCGTGAAGGTCGACGTCGTGCTCGACCCGGTCTGGTAGCCGAAGAAGGTGATGGTGTCGACGAACCAACCGCCGCCCGTCACGGTGAAGTCGTCGGCGACCCGATTGCCGGCCAAGACCTGGTTGCCCGCGCCGTAGGTGTTCAGGCCGATGGCCGTCTGCAGGGCGCTGGCT
>JAAEKA010000049.1 GCA_014155705.1 Anaerolineae bacterium clx_CAG2
GGCGCTGGCCTGGGTCGCCTGCTCGACCTGCGCCGATAGCTCGGCCAACCGGCCGCGGGCCTGCTCGGCCCTGCGAGCCATGCTGGTCTGCTCCTCCTGCGCAGCGGCCAGCCGCTGCTGGCTGCGGCGCACCTGCTGCTCAAGCTGGGCAGACTGGCCTTGCAGTTGGGACAGGGCGGCGCTTTCAGTCTGCTGGCGGCGGGCCAGGCCGGCCAACTCCCGGTCCAACTCAGCCAATTCCTGGCGGCGCTGCCCAAGCTGAGCTTGCAGCTCGGCGCGATTCTGTTCCTGAGCGGCGACCGCGTCCCTGGCCTGCTGAAGCTGCTCTGGCAGCTCGCGCAATGAGCGCTCCCGGCCCAGCACGCCCTGGTCGCGGCGCGGCGCCACGCTGCCGCCGCTGACGCTGCCGCCAGGCCGCACGATGTCGCCGTCCAGCGTAACTACGGTGGGGCGCTCGGGGTAACTGTCCAGCACCCGCCGCGCAGTGGGCAAGTCCTTGGTGATGACGACGCGGCCCAACAGGTAGTCCACCAGCTTGGCCAGCCGCGGCTCGGCCTTGACCAACTGCGAGGCCAGGCCAACCACACCAGGCCCGCTGGGCGCCCGCATGGGCTGGCCGGTGCGCAGGGTGTCCAGCGGCAAAAAGGTGGCCCGGCCGCCGTTGCTGCGCTTGAGCCAGTCGATGGCCCGCTCAGCGTCGGCCCACTGCTCGACAATGATGTCCTGCAGCCGCCCGCCCAACGCAGTCTCGATGGCCAACTCCAACTCGGCCGGCACCTGGAGTTGGTCTGCTACCGCGCCGACGATGCCGCGCAGGGGGGAGCCGCGCTGGTCGCCCAGGCTGCGCATGACCGAGCGAGCGCCGCCGCTATAGCCCTCGCCCTCATCCTTGAGCCGGTGCAAGAGATCAAGTTGGTCGTGCAGGCGGTCGGCGCTGCGCCGCAGGCCAGCTAATTGCTCGGCCCGCCGCGCCAGATCAGTCTCGCCCTGGGCCAACGCCTGCACGAGGGATTGACGGCGGTCGGCCAGCGCGGTCCCTTCCTGCTCCAACGCGGCCAGGCGCGTCTGGTAGGCGGCCACCTGCGGCGCCAACTCGGCCAGACTGGCCTGAGCTGCAGACAGCTCGACCTCCACGCGCTGGCGCTCCTCTCCCAGGCTGCGCTTGCGGCTGTCCTGCTCTAATAGTTTGCGCTCCTGAGCAGCAATCTCGTTCTGCAGGTGGGCCTGACGGCGTTGGACCACAGCCAGTTGGCCCTGGCGGCTACGGCGTTCGGCCTCAACCGCGTCCAGACGGGATTGGGCCTCAGCGATGGCAGCCTGTAGTTGACGCAGGTTGGCCTGCTCTGCGCCGACCGCGCCTTCGGCTGTCTGGACCTGCTGTTGCTGGGCGTGCAGACGCTCCTGCAGCGGCCCCAGCTCGCCCAGCAGATCCAGGCGGCGCGCCTCCAGTTGACGCAAGCGCTCATTGCTGACGGCCAGCTCGCGTTGGGTAGTCTCAGCCTGGCGGTGCAGCAGACTGCTCTCGCGGTGCCAGTCGCCCAGTTGGTTGCGCAGATCGCTGTAGCGCTGGCGCAGGTCGGCGTCGCGCTGGTCCAGGCGGCGCAGCAGTTCGTGCCGCGCCTCGACCACGATGCGAGCGCTGTCCTCCTGCCCGCGTGCGCCTTCCAGCGCTTGCAGGGCTCGGTGCCAGCGATAGCCGTACCAGAGGCGCAACTGGGCATCCAGGTCGGCCTGCACCTGCATGCGCTCCTCGGCGCGGCGGGCCTGCACCTTGAGATAGCGCAGGCGCGGCTCGGTCTCGCCCAGGATGTCCTGCACCCGCTGCAAGTTGAGGCGGGTTTCCTCCAGTTCACGCAGAGCGGTGGCGCGCTTGGCCTGGTGGCCGGTGATGCCCGCTGCCTCCTCGATCAAGGCGCGGCGCTCGTCAGGCTTAAGGGAGAGCGCCTGATCGATCAAGCCCTGACCGATGACGGTGTAGGTGCGCTTGGCAAGGCCAGACTGAGCCAGCAGCTCGCTGATATCGCGCAGACGTACGCGCGTGCCGTTGAGGTAGTACTCGTTCTCTCCAGAGCGGTAGGTGCGCCGGGTAACGACCACCTCGCCATAGTCCAGGTTAAGCCAGCCGTCGCTGTTGTCCAGGGTCAGGCTGGCCTGGGCCATGCCCAGCCGGGCGCGCTCGTTGGAGCCGTTGAAGATCATGTCTTCGCTGCGCTTGGCGCGCAGCCGGCCATAGGTTTGCTCGCCGAGCACCCACTGGATGGCGTCAGCGACGTTGGACTTGCCGCTGCCGTTGGGGCCGATGATCGCGGTCAAGCCACCCTTGAAGACAAAATCTGTCTTAGTGGCGAAAGTTTTATAGCCTTGCAGTTCCAGTTGTTTTAGTCGCATGGTCTTTTGGTAGACAGGAGCATGTGCCGGACACTCTGCAAACGCCTGCTACCCAAGTGCTTTCTGTAGTATCGTCTGGTAAAGCGGCGAGAGCAGGGCCTGCAAGAGAAAGCCCAGCAAGATAATGCCCAGACCGGCCAGCAGCAGGCGCTTGCGGCGCCGCAACCACTCCCCCAGGTAAGCCGGCCGCAGGTCCAGGTTGGCGACCGGCTCAGCCAGCACAGCGCCGACAATCAGGTAGCCCACCAGCCGCACGATCATCCACAGCGGCCAGGCGGCTACGGCCAGCAGCACGGGGTTTTGCGCTGTGGTCAAAAGCGACGCCAGGGTAAAATTGAGGCGATTTAGCGCCACTGTCAAGAGCAACAGCCCGCCCACACCGCCGGTCAAGGCCATGGCGACAGCATAGACAGCCAGGTCGATCAGTTGGCGGGCGTAGTCCAATGCTGGGGCCATCTGCACCAGCGGACCGCCCTCGATCCATGCCAGCCAAGCCGTGCGGTATTCCAATCCGCCCTGCACGGCGCGCGCGGCCGTATCGGCGAAGAGCAGACTGGCCACGATCACCGACAGCGACTGCACCACAACCCAAAACAGCGCCAGCGTAATCGCCTTGCGAGGCCGTCCCTGGCGTAGCGCCCATAGAAACATGGGGATCAGCACCGCCGCGCTGAGCAGGGGCAGACAAATCTGTTGGCCCAGCAGGACCGGAAAGAAGGTGGTGATCACGACGCCCGCAGCCATGGACGGGTAGACGATCCAGTCGTCCAGCACCTTCTCGTCGGGGTAGTCGGGCTCATCGCCAGACAGCGCCTGCTCCCAAGCGCCTGTCTCGCTGGCTGGCAATTCTTGCTGGTCGCTCATGAGTCTTCAACAGTTGTGGCCGGTCTCTTCATCGTGCCGCCGCCCGGCTGTCGCCGGTGGGCTCGGTCAGGAGACCGGCCCACGCATGACAGGAGACGGTGCGGCATCGGCCAGCCCTTCGTCGTAGCTGCGCAGGCGGGTGCGCAGCAGGCGCCGGGCCAGTGTAATGTCGAGTGTACAGTTGCGCGGGCGGCGCAGCCCACTGGCCAGGCTGCTGCCGGCAGTGATGCCGGCCGGATCGAGACCATAATGGCGTGCGAGGCGCTGGCCCATCTGATAGCGGCTTAACGGCTGCGGGCCGGCCACATTGAGCACACCGCTAAAGGACTGATCCGCTAGTTCGATCAACGCAGCGGCCAGGTCTTGCACCCACACCGCGGACCGGATTTCGTCGGTGAAGAGGGTGATGGGCCGGCCCAGGAGCAGACTGTCGATAACCCAGGCGCTGATGGGATCAGGCGGCTGAACACAGCAAATCAGCGAGGTGCGCACGATGGCGGCGTTCGGCGCGGCCCGCTGCACGAGAGCTTCCGCGTCGGCTTTAGCGACGCCATAAGGGTGCAACGGTCCAGGCCGTGCGCTCTCGTCATAGGGGGCATGCTCGCCATCCAGCAGCACATCCGACGACACATGCACCAGACGAGCGCCGATCTCGGCCGCGGCGTGGGCGATATACGCGGCGCCCTGGACGGTCACGCGCTGCAGGTCAGGACCTTCCTTGCGATAAGCCGTATGAATGATGACCCGCGGCCGCAGTCGCTGGACTACGCGCCACACCGCCTCTGAATCGCCGACATCCAGTTGGACGTACCCGACTCCGTCAAGGCTGGCCAGTTCCCGACTGAACCACGTACCCCACAGCGCCGCGCGGCCGGCGGCCTGGCGCGCCACCTCGCGGCCCAACAGGCCAGTGGCGCCTGTAACCAGCCAGGGGCCGTTAAGCTGAGACGATGTCGGAGCCATTTTCATCGGTCACGGCCAGATCGGTGATCTCACGGCTTTCCCGATTGGGGGGAGGGATCACGTCGTCGTATTGGTGGACCTCCACATATTGCAGGGCATTAGCCGCAGCCTCCATGGACGCAACCTGCTTGGACCGGCCGACGCCGATGCCCCAGACGTGGTTATCGATCACCGCGTGGACGATAAACTGCTTGTCGTGGTCAGGACCGTTCGCCTCCACGGTACGGTAGCGGGGAGTAGCACGAAACGTGTTCTGGCTCCACTCCTGTAAGCGGCTTTTGGCGTCCTTATAGGCGGCAATGTCCACGAACTCAGGCAGAGCTGGTTCTACCAGTGAGAAAACCAATGCTTTGACCGCGTCCAGATCCTGATCCAGAAACAGCGCGCCCACCAGCGCCTCGAAGGCGGCGCAGAGAGTGGCAGGGCGGTCGCGACCGCCGCTCTCCGCTTCGCCGCGCCCCATCTGCAAATGACGGCCCAGGTCGAACTGGAGGGCGAACTCGGCCAGCGTTTCCTCGCGCACCAGGGTTGCGCGCAGGTTGGTCAGCATTCCCTCCCGCATCTCAGGAAAACGGTGATAGAGATATTCGCCGACGATGAAATCGAGCACGGCGTCACCCAGAAACTCCAGCCGCTCGTTGTCAGCCTGTAACAGAAAACGGGTTTCGTTCAGGTAGGAGCGATGGGTCAGGGCACGCTGTAAGAGGGTTTTGTCGCGAAAAGTGAGGCCGCTGGCCTGCTCGAAACGCTGCGCGGCCTCCAGCGCAACGCGGGCGCGTGATCCGGGCGACTCGTAGTACACGGTTGATGAAGCCTCCAGGGCTGATCAACTTCCCTGTGCGCAGGACTGGGCATCCAGGCGTGCGCACAGGGAAGTCTATCAGTGGTGAGTGTTAAGATGTTGGCAGCACGGCCGCCACACACAGATTATAGCACATAGCAGGCAAAATGCCACAACCCCTAACCTTTCCAAACGTATCAGTCGCTGCCATCCTGGGGGGCATTGCGAGGCCGGGTGAGGCATGAAAGCAAGGAGAAAATCCCGATCATCCCGGCAGATGTCTGGCTTCCGATCTCCGACCTAAAACGGGTGTCCTCCAGAAACCGGGAGTTTGTACTGGCTGGATCAAACACGAAGCGCTCACGAATACTCCCGGTTTCTCCGTGTACGCGGCTTAAATCGGCTTCCTGGCCACGATGTACACACTGCGCGTCGCCAAATCCTCATCCGAAATCGATCGAAACTCGGCAGCCAACTGCGAACGTCGGAGTCCGCTGAGATCCCTGTGGCGCACTTCCCGCACGATCTCAAAGCCACTGCGACGTAACAGATCGATATGCACGCCACAGGGCTGGCGGTTGATGAAATAGGGACGGCGACCGCGCATGATCTGCCAGAGCCGGCGTGAAATAGCCCAATGGCCGTTCCAAGGGGTGGCGTGCCTGTGAGCGCCGAAGTCGATCCGGTGCGCCATGAACGCTCCAGGCCGCAGCCACTGGAAGGCAGCCTGATAGGTGTGCAACAGGTCATCGACATGCTCCAGCACACTGACGGAGAAGATCATATCAACGCTGTCGGGCGTGAGAACTCCAGGCTGATACCAGGGCGCATGGTAGTGGATTGATTCCGAGCCGCCATTTGCTTTGTCCAGACTCAGCAAATGTGTACGCAAAGTCTCCACGCGTTCAGGGGCCAGCGTACGCGCGAGCATCTGTTCATTCAGGATATGGCCGGGAAAATCCCAGACATCAGACGGGCCGCCCACAACGACGGAGCGCGTGCGAAAGAGCGCAACCAACGCGTCGAGCACGACAAGATTATGTCCAATCTCGCCGTGACGAACCAGGTCGAACGCGTGATATTGTTCGGCCCCCGAGAGCAGAGCAGCCAGCCCTGCGCCCAGTGAATTACCCGGCCCCAGTTCGGCCACTACAGGTGGAACCCCCCGGACAACGCCTACTTCGTGAGCGAAAATCAGGTGGCGCAGCCAGACAGAGTAGCAGTACTCGGCGGAAAATGTACCGCCCTGTCTGTCGTTTCTGCGCTGAAGAAATGCATTTCCACCAGGAAAGCGAGTCAAGATACCTGTCGCCAATGATGCTGGTCGAACTTGGACGCCGCTCATGACGCCAGCCACTCCGTACTACCTTCATGGCTCAAAATCCACGCCACTGCTGCGGCCAGATCAGCCACTACCGGCGTCCCAATCAGACCATCAGCCGCCAATCCGGTCATCTGCTTCAGCCCGCGCCCGGTGCGCACCATGACCGGCCGGCAGCCGGCAGCCAGACCGGCCTGAACGTCGCTTCTGGCATCGCCGACCAGATAGGATTGCTCCAGGTCGATTGCAAGGTCCACAGCCGCCTGGAGCAACATACCGGGCCGCGGCTTACGGCAGTTGCAACCATCTTCCGGTCGATGCGGACAGGCATAGACCGCGTCGATGCGACCGCCAGCCTGCTGCACCTGACGGACGATGGCGCGATGGATGGCAGCCAGCCCCTCGGCTGTCATCAGCCCCCGCCCCACTGCCGATTGATTGGTGATGACGACCACTGCAAACGGGCTGGCGGCCAGCCGCTGCAGGGCTTCGAATACCCCTGGCAAGAACACTACCTGCTCCCACGTGCGCACGTAGTCGGCCCGATTCTGGTTCAGCACACCGTCCCGATCGAGAAACACCGCCGGCCGGCGCCGTCCCGCGGAATCAGCACTGGGATCTATCATCCAGGCAATGGGGTCCATGGCTATCGCTCAGGCAGGCGGGCCTTGCCGCGCTCCAGACGCAGAACACGCAGGGCAGTCTGGGCTAGCACTTGCAGGTCCAGCCAGATGGTCCAGTTGCGAATGTAGACCATAGTCAGCCGCATCTCGTCATCCAGCGTGCGGTCGCCGCCCACGGCCCACGGCCCGGTGATGCCCGGCTTGACGGTCAGCAGGTTGGGCAGCCAGGGGGAATGGATCTCCACCTGTCCCAGGGAGACGGTGCGCGGCCCGACCCAGCTCATCTCGCCGCGCAGGATATTGAGCAACTGCGGAATCTTGTCCAGGCCGGTATTGTAGAGAAAGCGCTGCAAACCGCTGGCTTGTTCCACAGCAGTCACCTGACCGCCGCCAGCCAGCGCCAACGGGTGGGCGAACCAGGGTCGCGGGGTCTCGCCCAGGCCCGTATGAAATTTCCAGGTGGTAAACTCGCCGCCGCCGCAAGCCAACACGCGATGGCGCTCGATCACCGGGCCGCCGGTCGAAACACGCAAGGCCAACGCCAGCAGGCCCAGCAACGGCGCCGCTATGACGAAATTGACCAACGCCAGGCCATAGTCCAGCCCGGTCTTGAGCGCCTTGTCGGCGCCGGTGATGCGCTCGCGGTTGACCAACAACAGCGGCACGTAGGCCAGTTGCGTCACTTGAACCCCGGTGGTCAGGATCTCGTAGAAGCCGGGGGAGAGCTTGATCTCGAAGGGGGCTTGCTCAGGGTCTATGCTGAGGCGCTGCATGATCTCCTGGAAGGTCTCCCAGGCCACGGCGTTGCTGACCACCACCACCTCGGCCACCCGATTCTGGCGAGCCACGTCATGCAGCCGGTCCGGCCCACCCAACACACGCAGCGTCGCCTCCGGGTCATCGCCCAAGGGCACAGGCGCACCCACGGGCAGAAAATCGTCGATGAAACCGACCACGTCAACGCCCGCGCCGGCCGCAGCCCGGAACTGGCGCGCGATGGCCTGACCTTGCTCGTTGGCGCCCACGATCAGCATGCGGGTGCGCAACCGGCCGCGGCGGTGCAGCCAGGCCAGCACCCGGCGCACCAGGAAACGCCCGCCGCCGACAAAGAGGATGCCGAAAACGAAAACCAGCAGGAACCAGCCACGACTCAGGGTCGCAACTCGCACCCAGTAGCTGAGCACGATCACCGCCACAACACCATAGATGAAGGACCTGGCGATCTGAACGTACTCTTCCATGCCGCCTCGCACCAGGCGCGCGTCGTAAAGGTTGTTGAAGGCAAAGATCAGCAGGAAGATGGGTATAATCAGCGCGCTGACTCGCAGGTAAACGGCAAACTCCTCAAAGGCGCGCTCAGGCAGCAGGCCGCTGGCGATGCGCAGCCAGTAGCCCGCCAGCAGCGCCAGCGCCACACCCACGCTATCCAGGATCAACAGCGCCCCCACCAACCGCCGACTGCTCGACTTACTCATCAAAGAACCTTCCTCACAGGGCTGGGCAGTGCTAGCGCGCCTGCAGGCCGGGCACGGCCGACCTGCCCGATGGGCCAATGGGACGTCCAGACCTGACGTCGACGCCACTCAGCGCGGCCGGTTGACCGTTGGGCGTGACTGAAGACGCCACGGGCAGGCGCAGGCCGGCGTTCATCAACACGCGTGCGCCCGTGCTGTCGAAACGAAAATCCATGCGCAACAGCCCCAGGCTCTCCAGCGCAGCGGTCACAGCCGCCTGGTGGGGTCGTTCGCAGTAGAGCATCAGGAAGCCGCCGCCGCCCGCGCCGGTGATCTTGCCGCCGACGGCGCCTAACGCCCGCGCCGTCTCGTAACTCTGATCGATCAACGGGTTGGTGACGCCAGGGGCAAAGCGCTTCTTCTGCATCCAGTTCTCGTGCAGAAGCTCGCCAAAGGCAGTCAGATCGCCGCTGACAAAGCTCTGCCGCACGTCGGCCACCATGGCCTTGACGCGGTGCAGCGCCTCGACCGTGCCAGAGGTGGACTTCTTGCTGGCCTGGGTCTGCTCCTTAAGAATGTCGGCTGAGTTGCGCGCGTGGCCGGTGAAGAAAAGCATCAGATTGCTTTGCAGGCGCTGGCTGATCTCCCATGACACATCCAGCGGCGTGACACGGCAGCCTTGGGCGCTGAACTCGATCTCGTTCAGGCCGCCGAAGGCCGCAGCGTACTGGTCCTGCTTGCCGATGGGCATGCCCATCTCCTCGATCTCAATCTGGCAGGCCAGTTCGGCCAGCTCGGCCTTGCTGAGCTGCTGTCCCAGAGCGGTGCTCAACGCCTTGATGATCGCCACGGTGACAGTGCTGGAGGAGCCGAGGCCGGTGCCAGGCGGGATCTCCGAAGCCAGGAACATGGACAGGCCGTGTTCGACGCCGAAATGACGCAGGATAGTGCGCGGCAAGAGCAGCGTGCCCTCCAGCGGCGCGTCTTCGATGGCCGCGGCTGCGTCCTGGCGATAGAAGGTGCTATAGTCTGAGGAGGCGATCTGCAACGACTCGCCATCGCTGAAGGCGCGCAGGAAGACGTAAAAGTATTTGTCGACGGTGGTGTTGATCACCAGACCGCCGAACTGGTTGTAGTAGGCCGGTATATCGGTGCCGCCGCCGGCCAGGGAGATGCGCACAGGGGCGCGGGCGATTAGCATAGTGAGTAAATGGGTGACTGTGTGATTCGTCTATTCTGCTCTGGCCGGTCTCCTGACCGAGCCAGCGTGTCATACACCTGCTCTGGCCGGTCTCCTGACCGAGCCAGCACAAGCCACAGCCGCGGGAGTCTACTCAACCATCGTTGCGCTGCGGTCGAGCAGGCGGCGGACCTGGAAGGCCAACCGCCGGCCGCGGCTCATACCGAGCGCCTCGACGCCCAGAACGGCCTCGGGCGGCGGCAGCAGGCGATAGCTCAGTTCACGCGCCATGGCGGGCGGCCGGTCGATCAGCAGGATCTCTACGGGCGCCAACCTGGTCCAACCGGCGTCCTTACGCTCCAACGGGGCCAGCAGGGCCTCCTGCGACAACACCGACTGCAAGAGCCTGCGCCGCCAGGCCGCCGGCTTCAGTCTGGCCAACAGGGCCGGATCGACCGGAGCGTGCAGCAGTCGCTGGGCCTGCACAAGGCCGGTGTAGAGTAGAACGGTCAAGCCGGCCGTGCGCGCTGCGCCGACCACGTACTCCCAATCCAACGGCCGGGACGCAGCCGGTCCGGCGAAACGACGCAACAGCTCAGCCACGTCGCACAGCCAGCGCAGCCCGATGTAGCGGTGCTTGCGCATGTGCAGCGCCAGATGCAACAACATGTCCTCTGGCGAAAAACGCAGCGCCGGTTGGCTGGCCAGGTTGAAGCTCTCCGCGCGCGCCCGCCACAAATCCAAATCGAGACTGAAGAGGCCGCGCGGCGCCAGGTCCCAGTGCAACTCCAGCAATGTAGCGAGGTTTGCCATAGTCGGCAGCACGACAGGCAGATCGTAGGCATGGGCCAGTTGCACGTCCACGGTGGCCTGATCGGGCAGCGTACACCCCATCAGCGCCAGGGCCTGGCAGGCCGGCGCGACCTGATCTGGCCGCACCAGCACGTCCAGGTCGTGTGAAGGCCGCGTCACCGGATCAGGGAAGACCAGATCGGCCAGGGCATAGCCCTTGAGCAACAGCGGTTCGATGCCGGCGCTGCGCAGGGCGGCGACCACGCTCGCCAATTGACGCAGATGCACCATGCCGTCGAAGGCAATCTGAGCCGCAGCCTGCTCCATGGCCCGCCAGGCCGGTTCAGGCACTTGGGACGCAGCCTCCAGCGCCAGCAGATTGCGCCGCACCAACCCGACGACTCCATGCAACGCGGCCAGCTCGCTCAGCCGCTGCCAGTCGATAGGCTGAGCCAACAGGCCGGCAACCTGCGCCTGCGCCGCCGGGCTCAGGTCGCCGTTACACAAGGCCAACAGCAATACATCTGTCCGGTTGCGCTCCACAGATCCACGCTCCACACGGCCCAGCTAACCCGCACCGGCCGTGCGCACCGTGCCCAGTTGCTTCATCACCTGCTCGGCCTGCGCGTAGGGGTCGCCCAGTCCGGGCTGCTCGCGCGCCCAGGCGGCGTAGTGGGCGATGATTTCTGGCAGAGGCGTGGCCGGTTCCCAGCCCAGGGCGCGCAGCCGGCTGATATCCGAAATGATATGGCGCGTGTCGCCGAAGCGGTACTCGCCCGGCACGGCCACGGTCAGGTCCGCGTCCAGCACCTGGGCGACCAGCACTCCGTACTGCAGGACGCTGGTCGCCGCGCCGCCGCCCACGTTGAAGACCTGGTAGTCGGCGCGCGGATCTTCCAGCACCAGGACATTAGCCCGCGCCACGTCGCCCACATAGACGTAGTCGCGCAGTTGCCCGCCGTCCTCATAGGCGACGGGCGCACGGCCGGCCAGCATGCGGGTGACGAAGATGCGGCAGATGCCGGAATAGGCGTTGCGGAAGCTCTGGCGCGGTCCCTGGGTGATAGAGTAACGCATGGCCACGGTGGGGATATTGTAGCGCTGCCCCAGGTTGAGCGCAATCATCTCCTGGGCATACTTGGACATGGCGTACTGGTTGTGCGGGCGCACCTGCGCCTCGTCGGTGGTCTCGACCTGCACAGAGCCGCCGCATATGGGACAGAGCACCTCCCACTGGCGGGCTTTGAGTTGCGCTTCCTGCCGCAAGGGAGGATAGACCACGCCATCCACTGCACAGCGGTACTTGCCCTCGCCATAGACCGACTGGCTACTGGCCACCACCACTTTTTGCACCGGCAGGCGGTCGTTAACGATCAGCTCGTAGAGCAGTGCGGTGCCGGTAGCGTTGACATCGAAGAAGCGGCTGAAGTCAGTGAGATAGTCCTGGTAGGCCGCCAGATGAAAAACCACATCCACGCCCTCCAGGGCGCGCAGCATGGCCTTGCGGTCGCGTACATCGCCCCGCATGAACTCAACCGCAGGGCTCAGGTAATCGGGCACGCGGCCGTCTTGATGCACGGGCGGCGCCAACGCATCAAGCACGCGCACGCTGTAGCCGCGCGCCAGCAGCAGATCGACGGTGTGTGAGCCGATGAAGCCCGCGCCGCCGGTAACAAGCGCTTTAGTCAAGGCCCAACTCCTTTATCACCCTTTAGCTTGCGGCGGCATGACGTGGCGGCGGTACCAGTCGATCGTCTCCGCCAGCCCCTCCTCCAGCGACACCTGCGGCCGGTAGCCAAGCAAAGTCTGCGCCTTGCTCAGGTCAGCCCCGCGGATGGCCTGGCCTGATGGCTTACTGGTGTCGAACTCGACCGGCACATCGCGGCCCGACAAGCGCCGCACCATCAACACCAGGTCTTTGACACTAACCAGTTCGTCGCTGCTGAGGTTGATCGGATCAGGTTCGGGGTAGCGCTCGATGGCCAGCATCATGCCGTGCGCCACATCGCGTGCATGGACAAAGGTGCGCAACTGGCTGCCGTCGCCCCAGACGACAACCCGATCGCGCTCGAAAACCTTGCGTATGGTGGCCGGAATGACATGCGATGTATCCCAGTCGAAGTCGTCACGCGGGCCGTAGGCATTGTAGGGTCGCACAATTGCGATCTGCATGGGATATTCCATGGCATAGGCGCGGGCCTGAACCTCGGCCAGACGCTTGGACCAACCGTAGCCAAAGTTGGTGGGCTCAGGGTCCTCGAGAAAGCCCTGGTCCTCACCGGTAGGCACCGGGGCTGTCCGCCGGTAGACGCAGGCTGAACTGACGCACAGATAACGCTCGACATTCTCCAAGCGGGCCGCTTCCATCATCTGCAAGTTGACGACGGCGTTCTGATAGAACATGTCTCCAGAGTGAACCACGTTGTAACCGATGCCAGTGAGCTTAGCGCCCAGGTGCATCACGATATCCTGGCCAGTTGCTGCGCGGCGCGCTACGTCGAGCTGGCTGATATCGCCGGTCAGAAACTCGATTTCCTGGCGCACGGCGGCCAAATTCTCCAGCGACCCCTTGCGTAAGCGTCCAACCACACGCACGCGGGCGCCAGCAGCCACCAACATCTCCACCAGGTGTGAACCGATGAATCCGGTCCCGCCCGTGACCAACACCTTTTTATCAGGCCAAAATGTCATTCTTCTGTCTCCTTAGCAAGGCTCTGAATAACAACCGCGAGCCAGTATAAGCGCATTGCGATCGCATCTGCAAACTGCCCCGATTGACTGGATGCTCTGCAGACCCAGTGGAATTGGATTTCCACATACTTGCCTGGCTGGCGCTGCGGCCAACTCGTCCCATGCAGGTCATGCGCATCAGCGCGCCATCTGTTCGATGAGATCGACGTAGAACTGCTCCAGTTGGCCGACCAGGTGTCCCCAAGAGAGATCGCCTTCGGCCAACGCACGCGCGCTGACAGCCTGGCGGGCGCGCACCTCTGGGCTAAGCAACAGGGTGACGACGCCCTGTGCAAAGGCGTGCGGTGTGTCCTCGGTCAGCAGGCCAATGTCGTAGGCGCTAAACAGGGGTCGCAGAATGCGCATATTGGTGGCAACAGTGGGCCTGCCCGCAGCCAGATAATCGTTAAGCTTCGACGGCCAGATATTGTCAGTGGCTGTCATACGCTGAAACGGCAATACGGTCACATCCGAGGCGCACAAATAGACGTTGAGGTCACCGTAATCGATCCAACCA
>JAAEKA010000490.1 GCA_014155705.1 Anaerolineae bacterium clx_CAG2
CCGTGAGGTTGTCGATGTATCTTGCTAGCGTGCTCGTACGCGTCGATGTCGTAGGTTGGCTTGGCCTTGCGTGGCATCGCTTTCCCTCTCCGTAGGTGGCTCGCGCTTGCAGCGCCTTGCGGCGTTGGGCGTCGTTGCCCTGGGGCGATCCTGGCGACAGCGCATGGGTGCCATGGCCTAGATCGTTCAATATGCCTTGAAAGTTACGAAAGGCATTATACACACTCGCTCGCCCAGCGCCAAGCTGATCATACGTTCAACTGCAACGGCGATTAGTATGCGCGAATAACTATGCCGCATTGCAGCCCCGTCCTACTGATGCTAAAATGTACGTGACACAAATAATGCAGGACGCCAGCCTGGCGTGGCAACCGGTGGCTGGCGTCCAAAGAAGGAAGGACAAAATGCTTGAGGATCACGTTGATGATAGCACAGGCGCGACTGGGCGTCAAGCGGCGAAGCGATTTGTTCGCCATGAGGAGAAGGTAATTGTTGATGGCAATCCTGCTCAAACAGTGAAGGTCATTGCGCGCTTGGCTGAGAGGTTGCTGCGAGAAGAAGGAACACCGGCATTTTCACCCCCGCTTGACCCGGACGGCTATAAACCGTGGGGCGTTGGGCCACAACCTTTGGCAAAACCCCGGCAAGCTTACCAAGCTATCCCACCAGAACAGGTAGAGAACATCGAAATCAGCGTGTATGCTCCTGGCTGGTGGGATAAGGAGATCGCGCCAAATGAGCCATCTCCACAGAAAAGGACGATGGAGACCGTGGGATTTCTGCGTTTCCTAGACCGTCCTAGAAATCGCACGAAAATCACATTTGTATGCCATGAGGTTGGCTGGAACAATCTACGAGGGCGCTGGGAAGGGCTGCAAAAGGAATTTCGGACGCATTCTGGTGCAACACCTAAACCAACAGAGAAACCAAGGACACATGTCTTGCAGCGGGTCTGTGAAGCGCATCGAATCATGATCAAAGAGAGGGTCTCCAAACGTGACGCGTGCAATGCCGCGGGAACAGATACGCGAACGTATGATCGATATGCAGAACAGGGATGGATAAAGGAGTTCTGTAAATCGTAGAGGGTTACTGCCTTTCGCGGAGTTTTGCGGAGTTACGCGCTTCTACGTAGACCCGCACATCTATAAATGGTAGGATTGGGTCAGTGATGGACATCACTGGCCCAATCTTTTTTTGGAGAATTGCGATGAAGAGAACCCGTTTCCCGTTGATGATTTCTGATGTCGAGAGGTCAATACTTCTCTTGTTGGCACGCCGAGAAGGTGCCTCGCAGGCGGCCGTCTTGCGGCGACTAATCTGGCAGGCGGCACAGCAGAATCACGTACAGACGGGCAACCCGGCTCGTCCAACAACCGGCAGTTAGCCGGCAATTTCTCCGCGAGGTGAGAACAATGTTGCTGCAATTTGAAAACGAATCGAAATCAGTTGACTCACGATTGGTCGGCGACGCCGAACTTCCGGACGTAAAGGATGCTTTTTCCTTTCTTGGCGGCGCTGTCAACCATATCACTGAGGCGCTGCAAGCCGCGATTTTGGACGGCGGCGGAATCGAAACATTGGCGAGGCTGCTTGCGGCCTTGCAAGCTGTTGAACAACTCGATGGCGGCGTTCTGGCCATAGAGGCCGCGCTTTGGGAGTCGGGTCTCAGAATCCGGTTTTCCGTTGACAATGACGAAACCCCCCGGTTTTAGACGCACAAAACGGCCCACGGCGCAAACGCGGGCCGTTTTGTCCTTCACTTGGATATCGAGATTTGTCCCTTCTATCCACGAGGCTAACCAACTATGCAAGAATCCGACCTGGCCCTAACAGATCGGCATCTCCAAAAGCTGCGCGACGAGTCGGCAATTACGAGCGAGGTCATAGCAGCACGGGGTTATCACACCTTGCGCGTGGGCAATGGGACAATCGAGGCGCTCACTAAACTGGGCTTCGACCATAAGCAAGCGCTGGGGGTCTCGCGGGGTGACGTGCTGGTTATACCGATCTGCCCACCTGATGGCAGCAGCCGTGCCGTCATGATACGGCCAGATATCCCCCGCGCGCTTGACAAGAAGGGCAAGAAGCTGCCAGACGGAACCTTCACGCAGCAAGTGCTGAAGTATGAACAACCCAAGGGAGCGGCCAACAGGTTAGATGTCAACCCCTTATGCCGCGCTGCCCTGGCCGATCCTGCGCTTGATCTGTGGATCACAGAGGGCGTTAAGAAGGGCGACGCGCTGGCAAGCGCCAGCCTATGCGCTGTGGCGCTGCCTGGCGGTGTGTATGGCTTCATGAGCCGCAACACATGGGGCGCTAGTACGATAACTGCCGACCTGGATCACATCGCCTGGAAGCGCAAGGACACTGGAGAGCGCCGAAAGGTGTTCATTGCGTTTGACAGCGACGTGATGACCAAGGAACCTGTTCAGCAAGCCCTCCGGCGTCTGTCGAACATACTGACCAACCGCGGCGCATACGTGGTTCCGGTGGTGTTGCCCAGCAAACCGGATGGTAGTAAACAAGGGGTTGACGACTTTCTGGCAGTTGGCGGTACGGTGGCTCAGCTGTACCAATTTGCGGCAACGTCAGAGCTATCGCGGGCTGTTCTAGGCGGACCAGATGGCAGCCGCAAGCGCCTGAAGACTGAGGATTACATCCATACGTTGGCGCAAATAGGTTACACCTTCCGCATGAATGATCTTGACGACACCGTAGAATGCAACGGCGAGCCGTTAACCGACGCCACGGTGGCCAGGATCAAGAGCCACCTGCGCGACTACAACATAGATACCGTCAACATCGCTGAGGACGCCTGGACGGCTTATGCGAGCGTTAATCGGTATCACCCGATCCGGGATTACCTAAATGGACTGCAATGGGACGGTAACGACCATCTAGGGCGATTGCTTAGCTTCTTCGAGGACAGCGAACGGACGGATAGGCATCCTTGCCCTGTCTTTGCTACGTACCTGAAGCACTGGACAATTGGTGCCGTGTCCAAGGTGCTAGACCCAGGAATCCACAATCAGAACGCAATGCTGGCTATAGACGGTCCGCAGGGCATC
>JAAEKA010000491.1 GCA_014155705.1 Anaerolineae bacterium clx_CAG2
CGGCCGAAGCCCGTACAGCGTCCCCTCGCGCAACACGTAGGCCGAGGGCGCGCGCGCGGGCAGGGCCGGCTCCAGCACCCGGTAGAGCGTGCTCAGAGCGACCTTGAAGTCGCGCTCGGCCGTCTCGCCATCCAGACCCGGCCAGAGCAGCTCCACGATCTGGTCGCGCTCCAGCAGCCGCTTGCGCCGCGTCAGCAGCAACTGGAAGAGCTGGCGGGCCTTGTCACGGCGCCATTCGTGCGGGGCAACCACCTCCGCGCCCCGCCAGACGACGAACGCGCCCAACGTCTGCACCCGCAGTTGATAGCCGGGGTGCAGCTCCAGCCGGCTTAAACCCAGCCGGCCCAGCAGGCTGCCGGCATAGGATCGGAAGCGTTCGCCGCCGCGTGCCTGCAAGAGCAGCGGCACCATCCGCCGCGGGTCCGGCGGGCCTAATAGCGTTGGACGCAGGAAGAGCCAGTCGTAGCCGTGGTCCCGGGCCGGCCGCAGCAGCTCCTCCACGCCCCGCTCCAGCCGCGCCGCGTCGCCGGTGGCCTGCCAGAGCAGGCACTGCCACAGCCGCGCCGCAGTCTCGCCGAAGGTGTCGCTGCACTCGCGGAAGGCCGCAGCGGCTGCGGACAGCAGCGGGGCCGCGTCGTCGTGCCGGCCGGCCAGCACGTAGCTGCCGGCCATGGCCAGCCGGATCAGCGCGGTCACCCACTCGTCGCCGGTCTGCTGGGCGATGGCCATGCCCTGGGCCGCGGCGGCCTCGGCAGCCGGCAGGTGACCGCTGTAGCCGTAGGCGCGGCACAGCCCCCAGAATGCCTCGACCTTGAGCCGCGGCACAGCCAGGTCCTCGGCGATGGCGATGGCGTCGCGGAAGCAGCGGATGGCCTGCTCGGCCGCGTCGGGCGTGGGCTGTAACTGCCAGGCGTGCCCTTGACGCATGAAGCCCACCGCTGTGATGAAGGGAGAGCTGAGGGCCTGGCCGCGCTCGGTGCCCTCCACGGCCGTGCGCAGCGCGGCCTCGCCGTCGCCCTGGAAAGCCAGCAGCAACGAAAGCAGCAAGGAGGTCTCGCGGTGGGCGCGTGGGCGCAGCACCGGCGCTCGGCGCTCAGCTTCGGCCCGCTCCTCCAGGATCAGCCGCGCCTCTGCCAGCCGGCCGGTGCGCACCAGCACCCGCACGGCCAGCTCGGCCTCGCTGCTGACCTCCTCGCGAAGGGCCGCGGCCTGGGCCTGGAAGCGCTCGGCGTCCTCCAGCCGGCCCAGGTTGAGCCGGTTCTCGGCCAGCAGTTCCAGCAAGCGGATGCGGGTCTCGCGATCCTCCTGGCCGTCGGAGAGGCGCAGCGCCTCTTGCAGCAGGTGCTCGGCCTGCGTCGGGTTGACCGTGTCCAGGTAGACCCTGGCCTGACCGCGCAGAGCCTGGCCTGCGCTGCTCAGGTCGCCTTGAGCGCGGCTATGGGTTTCGGCTTGCTGGTACCAGCCCAGCGCCTCGTTGAAACGGCTGTGCAGGCGGGCCACATCGCCCAGGTAGGCCAGCAGCGGCGGGTGGCGCTCCAGCACGTCGGGCGGCAGCGCGTGGATCCAGCCTGCCAGCGTGTCCAGCCGGCCGGCGCGCACCAACTCCTGGCCCAGCCCGCGCAGCGCCTGCGCCGCCTCATCCCAGGCATTCGCTGCCAGCAGGTGGTGCAGAGCGTCCTCTGGTTGGTCTCGATCCAGATAGCAGCCCGCAGCCTGACGGTGCGCCGCTTGCGCCTCGGCCGGCGAAAGCTGATGCAACAAAAACTGCTGGAACAGGTGGTGGTAGCGCGCATGCCCCTCACCCAAACTCACCACAAACAAGCCGCTGTCCAGCAACTGCCGCAGCACCTCCGTAGTTCCCCCAATCTCTACAGTTCCTCTTGATTCCACCAGGCAGTCGCACACTTCCGGGCTTAGCTCCCGTAACACCGCCGTCTGCCGCAAGAACCCGATCACTTGCCGCGGCTGCTGGGCCAACACCTCGTGGGCCAGATAGCTGAACAGATCGTCGGGGCGGGCAGCAGAGCGGCGGCGACCATTCGTGGCCGCTGCCGGGTCGTGCGCGCTGCTCTGCCAGACCAGCGGCAGGGCGATGGCCCAGCCCTCGGTCTGCTCGGCCAGCCGCGCGACCTGCTCCTCGCTCAGGGCGACGCCGTAGTGCTGGCTGAACAGGGCGGTCATCTCGTCGCGGGTGAAGGACAGGTCAGCCCGATCGATCTCCAGCACTTCGCCGCGCAGGCGCCAGCCCGGCAGCGAGGGCAGCGGCACGGGCAGCCGGCGAAGAGCCAGCACAGCGTGCAGATCATGGGGCGCGCGGTCCAGCAGTCGGTTGAGCGCATCCAGGATCTGCGGCGCGCAGGCTATGTGGTGCGCGTCGTCCAGCACCAGCAGCAGCGGCCCCTTCAGGTGCAAGTCGAGCTCGTTGACCAGTGCGTCGACTGTGGCAGCCCAGCGGACCTCGCCGCTGGCCGCACTGTCCGCTTCCAGCGTCACCTCGGGCGCGTCGGAGAGACCGGGCAGGGCCAGGCGCAGGCTGGCCAACAGGGCGCGCATGAACAGCAGCGGCTCGGCGTCCTCCGCGTCCAGGTGCAGCCAGGCCGTGGGCTGGCCCGACGCGACGAGGAGGGCCAGCGCGGTGCTCTTGCCATAGCCGGCCTCGGCGTGGACGATGGTCAGCCGGTGGTCCAGCGCCTCGGCCAGCCGCGCGGTCAAACGCGGCCGCTCCAGCGTGCGCCGCGGCAGGTGGGGTGGGGTGAGCTTGGTGCGGAGAATGGGCATGGGGGTGTAACAAGTAACGAGTAATGCGTAAGGGGCTGCTTCGCTAACGGCGCGTGCTGCGATCAGAAGTGGCTGCACGACAAGGTGTCTCTGCTATCACGTTGTGTGTTGGACCCGTTCAGCATGACACAAACCTGAAAGTTGTGTAACTCCACGGTAACTGGCGTGTGGTATGCTGGTGGCGTCCACCTCAGGCGCCGGGCACTTGGCTTTGCGAATGCCGACTTTGCGTGAAATCAGGTGCCCGGCACCTGGAAAC
>JAAEKA010000492.1 GCA_014155705.1 Anaerolineae bacterium clx_CAG2
AGGGCAATATCATGAAGTTCACCGAGGGCGCGTTCATGGGCTGGGGCTACAAGGTAGCGGCCCAGGAATTCGGCGCGACCCCGCTGGACGGCGGCCCCTGGCACGTGTTGCCCAATGGCATCGTCGTCAAGGACATGATCGCCGACGCCATGCTGCAGCAAATCCTGACCCGGCCGGCCGAGTACGACGTGCTGGCCACGCTCAACCTGAACGGCGACTACATCAGCGACGCGCTGGCCGCACAGGTGGGCGGCATCGGCATCGCCCCTGGCGCCAACATCAACTACGTCACCGGCCGCGCAGTTTTCGAGGCCACCCACGGCACCGCGCCCAAATACGCCGGGCTGGACAAGGTCAACCCCTCGTCAGTAATCCTCAGCGGCGAGATGATGCTGCGCCATCTGGGCTGGCATGAGGCCGCCGATCTGATCATTCAGGCTGTGGAAAAGACATTGGGCCAGAAGATCGTCACCTATGACTTTGCCCGCCTGATGGAAGGCGCCACCGAGGTCAAGTGCAGTCAGTTTGGGCAGGCGTTGATCAGTAACATGTAGCCCCTCCTCGCCTGACGCGCCTTTGCCGATCAATCTGCCATCATCTTCGTGATGATGGCAGATTTCTTTGTTTCATGGTAACTGCTCAGCCGGTCGATCAGAAACCGGGTTTTTCTCGTGCGGGCATGGTTCATGTCTTCGCAACCACCTTTCATGGCGCCATGACTTTGGTCTGCGAGACAAAAACCCGGTTTCTAATGCCATGCCTGAGCAGTTACGTTTCATGGCGTAATGCGTCGGAATTGTAAGCAGTATAACTTTCGATGCTTGATAGTTTGATGTAAAATGATTATAGTTAGCGATACTAAACAATTTACATCAATCAATCAGGAGACCTTACCCATGCTTTGGAAAACCGATGCTTCCCA
>JAAEKA010000493.1 GCA_014155705.1 Anaerolineae bacterium clx_CAG2
CCTCAAAGGCGGCGTCTGCTATTTCCTGTGGGATCGCGATAACCCGGGATCCTGTCGCGTTACCACGTACTACAAGAACGATCCTCCCTCGACTGCAATCCGACCACTCCTCGAAGATGGCGCCGATGTCTTCGTCCGCTTCAATGAAGGGTTGTCGATCCTCAAGAAAGTCGCTGCTGTCGAAACGGGCGGCGAAGACTCTCTGGAGCTTCCTGAGACGAAGAAGTTCATGAATCTGGTCAGCTCGATCGCCGCATTTGGGCTCGACACCACCTTCAGGGGCAAAGAGAAGAAGTCAGAAGATGACCTCAAGGTCTACAGGAACGGTGGGGTCGGGTATGTAGCAAGATCGGAAATCACGAAGGAACGGGCCGTCTTCGACAAGTGGAAAGTCTTCGTTGGCGCGGCTGCTCCCGGTACCGGAAACAGGGACACTTACCCGCACAGGATCCTTAGCACACCATTCATCGGAGAGCCTGGGAGTATCTCATCGTGGACGTACAACTACATTGGGCCGTTCGACTCGAAGACTGAGGCCGAGAGTGTCTTGTCCTACCTCTCCTGTCGGCTGACTCGCCTCCTGATCCTTCTGCACAAGCCATCCCAACACACAAACCGCAAGGTCTACACCTTCGTGCCGATCCAGGAGTGGACGAGGAAATGGGCGGACGAGGACCTCTACGCCAAATACGGCATCTCCGCTGATGAGATCGCGTTCATTGAGAAGTTCGTCCGCCCGATGGATCTCAGCGGAGATGATTCTGATGAGTAAAACCATCGAGGAAATCCTCGCGCCAAAGCCGCGGGGATGTCGTGTGGCTCACCTTCAATCCGCAAGCCGGCCACGAACAGGCAGGACGGCGCCCGGCCGTGGTGTTGTCGCCGCTCTCCTATAACGCCAAAGTCGGTCTGGCCCTGTT
>JAAEKA010000494.1 GCA_014155705.1 Anaerolineae bacterium clx_CAG2
CGCTGGTTGTTGACCACGGCCACCAACACCGGGGCGTCGTCATCTTGGATTTCGCTCATTCGATTCCTCCCACCAGGTCGGGAGCGTAGCGCTGCACGTCCGCACGCAGGCGCAGCAACGCCAGGTCCTTGCCCTTGGCCTCCAGCATGACATCAAACGGGCGCAGGCCGGCCGCCTCGCGCAAAAAGGCGATGAACTCGAAGGGGTGGATGTAGTCGGAGTGGCGCGTCCAGATCGGGGCCTGCAAGACCTGCACGCGACGCCCGGTCTCCGCATCCTGCTGCTCAGCCACGCGCATCTCCGTGCGCGGCGAGCTGAAATGCACCTTGGGCTGCACGCCGGCCGGCCACGTGGCCAGGCAAGCGGCCAGCGCGTCACGCAGCGGCATGAAGTCCGGGTTGAAGTTGTGATGGTGCAGGTTGTCGAAAATCAGTCGCACGCCAGTGCGATGGTGAATCCACAGCGTGTCGGCCACACCAAAGCGGGTGTCGTCGTTCTCCAACGCCAGACGGCGGCGCGCCGGTTCCGATAGCCGTTCGAACGCCAGCACGAAGCGCTCGCGCGCCCGTTCGCGGCTCTCGTAGACCCCGCCCACATGCAGGACCACCACAGCCTCGTCGCCCAGCCCCATGCGCTCCAAAATCTCGGCCTGCGTCACCACGTCCAGCACACTCTTGGCGACCAGCGCCTCGTCAGGCGAGTTCAGCACCACGTACTGCGAGGGGTGGAAGGAGAGGCGCAGACCGATCTCCTGCGCCAACTGCCCCACTGCGGCCAACTCGGCCGCACATTCCTCGATCTGGCCGTGGAACTGGGTCAACTCCGGGTGGGTCAGGTAGGGCGCCAGGTCCGACGAGATGCGATACATAGCAATACGCTCGCGCCGCAGGTATTCGAAAATATCGCGCAGATAGGCCAGACTGACGCTAAGGTGGGGGTTGTTCTGCCAGCGCCGGCTGTCGTGCTCTTTCAAGCCGGCCTGGCCGAGGACTTTGACGGGAAAACCGAGGCGCATGGTGGGATAGCAGATGGGGAGACTGGTTGATTGGTAGATTGGTCGATTGGACCCGTTGATGGGACATTGTACCAGAGGAGGGATGGAACGGCAACTGGTCGAGGGTCGGGTGCAACGCCGGCCGTTGAGGTGCAGGTCTCGTCGCTTCGCCTGCCGCGCTGCGTCAAATCTCGTTGACAGGGCAGTATCGAAAACTATGGGGAGCGCAGCGTGCTCTTCTGCCGGCTGCATCACTGCATCGCCGACGGCATCGCCCTGTTGCACGTGCTGCTGTCGCTGTGCGACGACGCGACCGATGCGCCCTGGCCCGCGGCGCAACCCGGCAACGAGCATAGGCCGGCGGGGCTGGCAGTCGCATTGTGGCGGCCGGCCGGCGCTGCTCTATCCGCAGCGCAGACCGTGGCCCACGAGGGCGTTGATCTATTGCGCAACCCCACGCGCGCCGTGACATGGGCCCAAATGGCCGCAGGCGCAGCCCAATCGATGACGCGGGTGACGCTGATGCGGCCTGACTCGCACAGTGTGTTCAAAGGTCAACTGAGCGTGGCCCGGCGCATGGCCTGGTCGCAGCCGCTGCCCCTGGACGCGGTCAAAGCGTTGAGCCGGGCCACGGGTGCAACGGTCAACGACGTCATGGTGTCCACCCTGGCCGGCGCCTTGCAGCGCTACATACAGGACCAGGACCCCTCCAAGGTCAGGATGCGGGCGATGATGCCGGTCAACCTCCGGCCGGCAGGCGAATCGCCGGAGGCATTGGGCAATCGCTTCGGCCTGTATGCGCCCGACCTGCCGATGGGCTTGATGGCCAACGCCCGGCTGGCGCCCGACCCGGAAGCGATTGTCGGGGCCTTCGAAGCGGAGTTTGCTACCCTCCAGGCGGCAGTGACGATGTGAACGAGGAAGGCACGGAAGCGGCTGCCGCAACCATCAACACCAGTCGCGCTGCTGCACGATGCAGCCGGGACTGGCGTTGACTTGTTCCTGCTGCAATGGTAGAATGACGCATCTCATCGAATCAGCGGCACGGACACTTCATGCAGCAGCGCATCACCCTCTCCCAACTCGAATCCTTCCTGATGAAAGCCGCCGACATCCTGCGCGGCTCGATGGACGCGTCGGAGTATAAGGAGTTGTTATGTCTGTTCCCACCTATGAAGAACTACTGCAGCCATCCTTGGAAGCCTTCCGGCAACTGGGTGGCATCCAAAGCATCACCACGATTAACAGTCACATCATCTCCTCTTTGTCGTTGACCCCTCGAGAAACCAGCC
>JAAEKA010000495.1 GCA_014155705.1 Anaerolineae bacterium clx_CAG2
CGCCTGCTTCCACCTTGACCAGGGCCACACCCAGGACTGTGAGCGCGACGTAATCGCCAGGCTGCGCCGGCCCAGCAACGCGCTGTGGCAGCAACACGGGTTTCTGGCTTACCTCGTCTCCGCCTTGCTGAGGTGTAAGGGTTACGCGCCCTTCCACGACGCCCACGACGCCATGATGGGAGGCCGCATCGGCCAAGCGCACCAGGGCCAGGGAAACGGTGCTGCCGGGCAATGGCTCGGCGCCGCCGCAGGCCGCCACCACGTCGCCGGGATTGAGGGCATGCTCGCCGGCCACCTGGGCGATGATAGTGACTGAACTGAGGGTGATGTTGCTGCCGGTGATCTTGTCGAGGGTGGCTACCCCCCACTCGCCGCTGGAATCCGTGGTGTCAGCATACGCGCCTACGCCATCCGCTTCGTACACGAACACGCCGGAGCCGCCGGCCGTATCCACGTATACGCCTGTGAAGTCAGAGCGCCCTATGAACAGACCGTACCCTTCTGCTCCAGCCACCTCTAGACCGTTCTTCCTGGTAGATGCGAGCGTCGTGCTGGGATTGCCGGCGGCGCCCACATAGACCCCATCGAAACCTGCTGACGAAACGCGCACACCATCCAGGCCCGCCGAGTTCACGCGTACCCCGTAGGCCCCTGCTGTATTGACGTTAACGCCATTAAGCGCCAAATCCACGAACAGACCGGATCCACCGGCTGAGTTCACATACACCCCCGACTGACCTGCGACGCCGACATGCAGGCCATTGTTTTCTGCGCCGGCCACCTCGAAGCCATTATTGAGGTTGGATGCGCTCTGGCTGGAGGGGTTGCCCGCTGCGCCGACGTACACACCATCTGTGCCGGCCGACGAGACCGTCACGCCCTTGAAACCGGCCCCGGTGATCCAGAGACCATCGCCGGAGCCGCTGTTGGTCAGAACCAGGGGGGCGATGGATGGGAAGCCAAAGCTGCCCTGGATGGCCAGCCGGTTGTTGTTGCCCGTCCACGTCTGTCCCAGGTGGTCGTGGCCGTTGTCGCTGACCCATGTGCCGCGCTGGTTCCAGTGGCCTGCTGTGAGTTGGATGTCGAAGATGTCCACGTCGCCGTCGTGGTCGACGTCGCATGCGGGGTCATAGAATGCGCCGGGCGCGCAGGGGCTGGCTTGGGGAGACGATTCGGGGGCGGCCGCGGCCGTCCCGGGGATCAAGAGACACAGAATCAGCAATGCCACTCGTAACGCCTTCATACCGAACACCTCCAAGAACGCTGGTTGGCTGCGGGCAGGCACGGGGCCTCACCGCCGGTCGCGACCCAGCATAGCAGCGAGGCGTTACGACTTCGTTACGATAAACGTTACGAACTAGCGAGCTACAAGCAATACTCAAAAGATTCCGCATGATGGCGGGTTGACCAGCACCCGGATCAGCCCATCGCAGCCCGCGTCCAGCGCAACGCCAGGCGCGGCCGCGCCTGCGCTGACCACCATCCGGTCTACGGCAGGTCACGCCAGAATGGCTGCAATGACATTGCGGCAGAGAAGGGGCGTCGCTGCAGCCGTCGTTCTTGGGACGCGTCCAATGTTTAAGTCGCGAGCTGGTTTGGTCATGGTGGAGAAGAAGTTCGACTTCTCCGAGAAGTCGAACTTCTGGGCCGATCAACCGAGTTTGAGCACGCCCAAGTTATTGATGGCGTGTCCTCAGGTGAACATCGCCGGTTCCACGGCCGTTACATCGCCGGTGCGATGCACGGCGCTGACCTCGATGATCACGTCGGCGGGCAGACCGGCGCGCAACGCGGCCTCGCGGATGGCCTCGGCGCTGGGCGCCTCGTACAGGCAGTAGGTCTTCTTCTTGTCGGCGCTGAGGAAGGAGATCAACCAGTTGACCCCCGCTTCGTCGTTGATCAGGTTGACCCCCGACGCGATGTCGCGCGTGACCTCCAACTGTTCGGCGTAGTTGCGTTCGATCAGGAAGACGGGCATGACACTCTCCTTTACTGGCGTCCAGCCAGGGATGTGGTGCTGCGTCCGGCCGTGAAACGTGCTGCGTGAAGACTGCGAGCGGAAAGTCTCACGTTTCACGACTCACGGCGCAGCTATTGAGGGGATTGACTGCACCAGCACGGCGCACTCTTCGACCAGCGACTGCATGCCCAGCTCGGAGGCTGTGAGGAGGGCTGCATCCAGCAAGGCTTTAGCCTGCGCGCGGTCGGCCGCTGCGCCGCGAGCGACGAGCATGGCGGCGTATTGCTGCTGCGTGTGGGCCAGCCAGGGCCTGGCGCCCATGCGGGCGTTCATGGCCAGCGCAGCGGCGAA
>JAAEKA010000496.1 GCA_014155705.1 Anaerolineae bacterium clx_CAG2
CATGAGCCACCGGCCGGGCCGTGTCGTGGCGCAGATCCCTGTCCCCCTGCCCTACCCCCGCACGTTGGAGTTGATGGGCGCCCCCGAGTTCGCCAGCCTGACACGCGAGGTGCGACGAGCGATCGATCGACAGCAGCCCTGAATCTTCGCAACTAACCTAAAAATCGCTCGGGCCGGTCTCCTGACCGTGCCCGCCCGGACGGTTGTGCGGCCAACGCAGGGATGGCTGTCAAGAAACAAGTGACCACGGTACGGCACGCCGGACTCTGCCTGGCTCAAATGGTCTGGTGATGCTTGCTGTGGTATAATCATGCGTACGATTCGATCCTTCATGGCGACTTGATGACTCAGCGACTGTACTACGAAACTCCCTACCTCGCCACCTTCGGCGCTCAGGTGATCGACGCCTGCCAGATCGACGGCCAGCCGGCCGTGGCGCTGGACCGCACCGCCTTTTATCCCACGGGCGGCGGCCAGCCCTACGACACAGGCGCGCTGAACGACGTGGCCGTGCTGGACGTGCGCAGCGACGGCGGGACGATCTGGCACCTGCTGGCCGCAACCCTGCCCGTCGGGACCGACGTTCATGGTCAGATCGACTGGGCGCGGCGCTGGGATCACATGCAGAACCACAGCGGCCAGCATATTCTCTCCCAGGCATTCATCGAGACGGCCGGCGCTCTGACCGTGGCCTGGCATCTGAGCGAACACAGCCTGACCATTGATCTCGACCAGCCCGGCCTGAGCGACGAGCAACTGGCCGGCGCCGAGTGGCTGGCCAACCGGGTGGTGCAGCGCAACCTGCCCATCACCGACCGCATCGTCACCGAGCAGGAGCTGCCCACGCTCAACCTGCGCAAACAGCCCGACGTGGACGGCCCTCTGCGTATTGTGGAGATC
>JAAEKA010000497.1 GCA_014155705.1 Anaerolineae bacterium clx_CAG2
GTCGCTGGGAGTGCGCTAAAGGATGTAGTTGGCGATGCCGCCCCCAGCCAGCGACCAGCCCAGCCCAACCAGCATCGACACCAGCAGGAACATCGTCGGCCCCTGCATCACTGCTGTGACAGCCGGATAGCCGGCCAACAACATGACGCCCAACGCGGTAACCCTCTGGTTGCCCAACCGTCCGGTGATGCGGCTGAGCTGCGTAGAGCCGACGAAGACCGCAGCGTAGAACAGCGCCTGCGACTGGCTGATCAACCCATCGGAGAAACCAAGCTCATTGACCCAGGCGATGGGGAAGAGGGGAATGGCCAGATACTGCGCCAGGTGAAAGGCGAAGAGTCCGCCCAGAACAATGCCGAAGGGACTGCGCAAGATTTCCAGCCGCAGCATACTTTTGCCGCTGCTGCGGGTCAGAAAGCGCAGGCCAATGGCCGTGCGTCCCTGATCGGTGACGCCGTGGATACGGCCAGGCGAAGCCAGGTCGCCCAGGCGATACCAACGTCCAACTGGGCGCTGCCGGCCATCGGACAGAGGGCGCACGAAAAAAAGGTGAACGGTGCTCATGGCTGCCCCCAGCGCGCCAATGGCGAAAACCACCTGATAGCCCAGCGGGAAAGGCAGGGTCGTCAGGATCACGCCGCTGGCCAGGCTGGTGATAATAAACGCCACCGACAGCACCGCATTGCGGACGCCAGTGACGTGCGGCCGCCATTCTGACGGGACGGCATCGGCAAAAAGCGCGTTAAAACCAACCGCCAGCACGGTGCCAGGGAGGCTCATCAGCAGCGTCACCAGGATGAAGACCCAGATCTCGGTTTGGGGCAACAACAGCCAGGGGATGACCACCCACAGCAGGTAGAAGAGGCGGTGAAAGGCCGCGCCCCAAAACACCGCCG
>JAAEKA010000498.1 GCA_014155705.1 Anaerolineae bacterium clx_CAG2
AGAATGAAGAAGTTGAGATGAGTTCCTCCCACACCAAAACGCGTGACGTAGTCGAACACGTAGGAGCTAACCGAAGCGGACAGTAACGGAGCCTTTTCATTTAGATCTTTTGCCACAAGAAGAAGTGGGGCATTATTGCCGACAGCAACCGCAGGAATTACACTGAAAATCGCAGTACGTAGGACAACTGCACCGGTTATATCCCTGAATGCAATGAACCACGTGCGGCTTTGGTTCGCGGTGCGATCAGACAGGTGCTGGGTAGAGACCCAATACTTTGGTAACGCAAGAAGAAACGGGTCAGCATGTTGACCGGTATCCAATTCAGGCAGCTTTCCTTGATTCGCTTGGGCCTGTGTCTGGCCTTCGTATGTTCCAAAGCGATGATCGAAGATATGGAACATCTTGCCTTCGTACAGCGGTAGGAAGACCTCTCCGTCTCGCACAAATCGATTGCCCACCAGCCGCCAGCCCTCGGCTTCCAACTGCTCACGCATGCAGAACAGGTGCGAGTCGTTGGACATGTCGAACATGCGCAAAAAGCTCACGCCCCACGGGTTCTCCTCTGGTGGGCCTTCCGTAATCAGCACCGGCACACGGCGATAGATCGCCTTGGTCAATTCAGCATCGCGTTTGCTACGGAAGACGGGGCAGGTGCGGGTGTTGGGGTTAAGCAGAGCGATATCGGCTGCGCTGAGGGCAAAGTGACGCCAATCATCCCTGAGATGATGAACCTGGCGCGCAAAGAAGACAAAATCCGCCGCAGCAACATGATCGGAAGAACCAGTCAGTGTGAGCAGGCAGAACTTGGTGGCGTGGTGAATGTCCGGGAAGATCAACTCCTCATTCTCAAAGCTGTACAAACTGGCGAGTGTCTTGGTGGAGTTGATGTCCTGGAAGAAGAACTTGGTGG
>JAAEKA010000499.1 GCA_014155705.1 Anaerolineae bacterium clx_CAG2
AGAGTCTCGATGCCCAAGGTCAGCGGCGTCACGTCCAGCAGCAGCACATCCTTCACCTCGCCGCCCAGCACGCCGGCCTGGATGGCCGCGCCGATGGCCACCACCTCGTCGGGGTTGACCCCCTTGTGCGGCTCGCGGCCAAAGAACTTGCGCACCGCCTCCTGCACGGCCGGCATACGCGTCTGGCCGCCCACCAGCACGGCTTCGGCGATGTCCGACGCCTTCAGGTTGGCGTCCTCGATAGCCTGGCGGCAGGGACCCATGGTGCGCTCCACCAGATCGGCTGTGAGCTGCTCCAGCTTGCTGCGGCTGAGATTCATCTGCAAATGCTTGGGACCGCTGGCATCGGCGGTGATGAAGGGCAGGTTGATCTCGGTCTGCATCACCGTGGACAGCTCGATCTTGGCCTTCTCGGCCGCTTCCTTCAGCCGCTGCAAGGCCATACGGTCCTGGCGCAGGTCGATGCCCTGGTCCATCTTGAACTCGTCGGCCACCCAGTTGATGATGCGCTGGTCGAAGTCGTCGCCGCCCAGGAAGGTGTCGCCGTTGGTGGACTTGACCTCGAACACGCCCTCGCCCACGTCCAGAATCGAGACGTCGAAGGTGCCGCCGCCCAGGTCATAGACCGCGATGCGCTTCTCGACATTCTTGTCCAGCCCGTAGGCCAGCGCCGAGGCGGTGGGCTCGTTGATGATGCGCAACACCTCCAGCCCTGCGATGCGGCCGGCGTCCTTGGTGGCCTGACGTTGACTGTCGTTGAAGTAGGCCGGCACGGTGATCACAGCCTGGGTGACGGTCTCGCCCAGATACTGTTCGGCGTCATGCTTGATCTTCTGCAAGATCATGGCCGAAATCTCAGGCGGCGAGTAGTCCTTGCCGCCCATGACCACAGCCGCGTCGCCGTTGGGCCGC
>JAAEKA010000005.1 GCA_014155705.1 Anaerolineae bacterium clx_CAG2
GGTCGCTCCCCTCGCCGGGAGCGTGGATTGAAACGCTCCATCCCGTCGCCAGGTCAACGACGAACTCGTCGCTCCCCTCGCCGGAAGCGTGGATTGAGACGCCTGGGCACGCGGAACGTAGAGCCTGTCAAATGTCGGACGCTAGTGTACCACCTCTGACCGGCCAATGTGTACCAGCAATGTGCGGCCAAAGTGTACCGGGCTAACGGTGGCGCGGCGGCGGCTGGCATAGAAGATACTTGCGTCCAGGACGAATGCCCCCGCCTAGGCGTTTCAATCCACGCTCCCGGCGAGGGGAGCGACTAGTCTAAGGCGCTCTAGTAAGGACTTCCCCCATGCGTTTCAATCCACGCTCCCGGCGAGGGGAGCGACGCGCTGGCGTGCGCCAAGCGCTAAGGAAGTATCCATGTTTCAATCCACGCCCCCGGCGAGGGGAGCGACTGGGATGGCAACCCGCACCGCATCTAACCTCTTGTTTCAATCCACGCTCCCGGCGAGGGGAGCGACCTGACGGGCTGCACTGTCGCGTCAGGCTCGATGAGTTTCAATCCACGCTCCCGGCGAGGGGAGCGACCACCCACCCCACAAAAACAAGTGTACCACAGTTAGCGTTTCAATCCACGCTCCCGGCGAGGGGAGCGACCCCGGTTCGATCATCGTGCACGACGACGGGGAAGTTTCAATCCACGCTCCCGGCGAGGGGAGCGACGAGGCCGTGCCCTCCAGATAGCCCTCCATGTCGCCGTTTCAATCCACGCTCCCGGCGAGGGGAGCGACGTAGATGCGGATGTGCTGGGGCCGACGTGCAACCCGTTTCAATCCACGCTCCCGGCGAGGGGAGCGACGATTGCGCCGCCGGGCGATGCTCTCCATGTAGTCGTTTCAATCCACGCTCCCGGCGAGGGGAGCGACCTCGGCCAACTTGGCGTTCAACTGGTCAAGTTGGTTTCAATCCACGCTTCCGGCGAGGGGAGCGACCCAGATGCGCAGCGAGGCGGAGGAGTTGAGCGGATGTTTCAATCCACGCTCCCGGCGAGGGGAGCGACCCGGCGCGCCGCACGCCTGCGCCTCGATAATCGGTTTCAATCCACGCTCCCGGCGAGGGGAGCGACATTGGACGAACATACCAACGTATTGCGCATTGAAGAGTTTCAATCCACGCTCCCGGCGAGGGGAGCGACCCAGATGCGCAGCGAGGCGGAGGAGTTGAGCGGATGTTTCAATCCACGCTCCCGGCGAGGGGAGCGACCAGGTGACAGTGATCGGGAAGGGCAACCGGCAGGTTTCAATCCACGCTCCCGGCGAGGGGAGCGACCTGAGCAATCGAGATCGACGTGCACGTGTTCAGGTTTCAATCCACGCTCCCGGCGAGGGGAGCGACCCGCCCCGCCCGGGTGCTAGCCCCACCAGACCCCGGTTTCAATCCACGCTCCCGGCGAGGGGAGCGACGTGCGCGGGTCGTGGGTGCTGGCCAGCGCGCCGGCGTTTCAATCCACGCTCCCGGCGAGGGGAGCGACGCGATAACCTGTGGGGCAAGATGCGCCGCGCGGGGTTTCAATCCACGCTCCCGGCGAGGGGAGCGACGCGTACTGGCGGCGCTTCTCCT
>JAAEKA010000050.1 GCA_014155705.1 Anaerolineae bacterium clx_CAG2
CAGGTCAACTTCTCGTTCCCAACCGTCTACTTTCCAGACGGGCGCATTGATATCGTGCCGGCCGATGAAGAAGTAGACAGGCACGTCCAGATCGGCCGCCTGGGTGCGGAAGTCCACATCCCACAGTTGTGGATAGACAATGCCCAGTGTGTCCAGCACGCCGCGGAACCAACTGACCTTGTCATACAGGCCGTACTCCGGCGCGGCCAGGTCGCGGAAGGTGTTGGCGCCGTTGTCGGTGATGGCTGGGTTCTGGTTCATGTAGTTGAAGGTGTCCATCAGGAATGCAGACTCCTTCCAGGCCACACCGTCGCCGTAGTAGGGGGGCGGGCCCTGCTCGGCCAGTTTGGCCACCTTCGCCGCGTCGCCGCGCTCCTGGGCCCACTGCATGGCGAAATCATAGCACATCAGGTCGTTCTCCAGGAATGCCACCATCTGCCCGGTGCCGACGAAGGCATGAAACAACTCCGGGTAGCGCTGTACGAGCATGATGCCTAGCGCGCTGCCCCACGACTCGCCCAGCACGTAGACCTTGTCCTGACCGAAGCGCTCGCGCAGGTGCTGCACCAAGGCGTGGGCGTCCTCGATGTAGCGCTCTGGCGTGATGGTGGAACGATCCACGGCGTCGAAGGACTTGCCAGAGCCGGGCTGTTCCCAGTTGACCACGACGAAGTGCTCCTCCAGATCGCTCAGGGCGTAGCGCGCGGTCGCCAGTTGGCTGCCGCCCGGGCCGCCGGCCAGGAAGAGCAGCACCGGCTTGCTGGCGTCCTGTCCACGGATAGAGATCCACTGCTGGCTGTCGTTGAGCGTGACCTGCTCTAGCGTGGCGATGCTGCCCGGCAGCGGCTCGCCCTGAGCGTCGACGATGGGCGGCGTCGCAGCGAAAGCCTGTGACGCGATCACGGCCACGACGGCAACCGTCATCAGGCCGGTCAGCGAAACGGCTGCACCCTTCCAGGCTGGCTTCAGGCGGAACTGCACGACCAGCAACGCCGCAGCCAGAATGGCCAACAGGAGCCATAACAGGACCGGCACGGCCGTTGCCAGCGGCAGCAAGATCACCGGCAGGCATAAGAGCAAGCTGAGGACAAAAGCCAATAGCCGGGTGAGAAAAAAGATGATTCGATTGATTAGGGTTAGCGACGACGTCATGATTGATCCTCGAGATGATAGTGGCTGTGGGGCCGGCTAGTCGACATCCAAAATGCGCACGTCTGGAAAGTAGACGGTTGGGAACGAGAAGTTGACCTGGGCGAATTTCCAGCCAGCGGCCTGGTGCACGACGTATACCATTCGTCGACGCCTGGCTTGATGCCGTTGGCGCCAATGACTTCGCAGTGGTCGGTAAAGAGGTCCATGAACGCATCGACCTGGCTGGCGTCGCGACGCGTGTAGCCTTCTTGGAAAGCCTGTAAGAGCGTAGTTATCTCGCGGATAGTGCCCATCATCATGGCCCTCTCTGCCGGATGTACTGGCTGACATCGACGTTGGTGGCGACATCATGGATGTCGATAGCTGTGGTCTACAGCACTATCATCCCATAGGTGAACGAAAAACTCCCCCTGCAACGGGGGAGTCTTGGACTGGTCAGATGGACAGGGTTCTTAGGATGCTGAAGGATCGGACGGCTGAGGCAGGTGCCCTCGATAAGTCATTGACTGATCTCTTATTCGCCGGCCAGTCTGGCGTACACGTAGGTGTCGGTCCACAGCGGTTTCCTGGCGGCGTCGCGTCGGAAGAAGACGTTCTGTCTGAGCAATCCCTCGCGACGGAAGCCGATTTTCTCCAGCAGCTTCCACGAGGCCGCGTTCTCCGGGTTGCAGTGGGCCACGACGCGGTGCATACCGCCGTCAGTAAGGGCGCGCTGCACCAGCGCACCGGCCGCCTCCGATCCGTAGCCCTGGCGTTGATAAGCGGGATTGAGGATGAAGCCCAGCTCGCCGGTGAGGTGCTCGGCCGGCTCGACCTGCTTGAGATAAAGCTGGCCGATAACCTTGCTGGCATCTCGGAGTTCGACGGCCCAGAAGTTCGACGACCCGGCCATGCCAGCCGCGCGTTGCGCAGCCTGCACCCGGTCGATAGGCTCACCCGGCTCGAAGCGGTAGACCTGGGGGTTCGACAGGTAGGCGTACAGGTCGTCGGCATCTTCGGGCCTAAAGCGGCGAATGGTCAGCCGAGGGGTGTTGAGGGTCGTCAAGAAGTCCGATATCTCCCAAGAAATCCGACTTCTTGCGCCCGCCGCGATCCGTTGCTCCAGCGCATCGAACTCCTCACGCGTCAGACCAAAAAGCAAGTCGTCGTAGAAGCGACCATCCGTGTAGTTGTGGCGACGGATACGCCCTTCTGGCTGGCAGCCCAGACGTGCAGCATGGCGGATCATCGGCTGGTTGGACTCCAAACAACGGATGTTGTACTTCTGAAAACGCATTTCGTAGAAGGCATAGCGCAGCACGATTATCTTGGCCTCGAAGCCGTAGCCGCGACCGCGAAAGGCGCGATAAATGCGGGATCCGGTCTCGAAGGTCCCGTTGCGTTGGTCCATCGAGTGGATATTGATGCCGCCCACCAGTTCGCCCTCCAGCGTCTCGATCGAGAACATGATGCGTTCGTGGCGGTGGCCAAACTCGGCGTAGCGCTCGGCGAAGGCGTGCGCGTCTTGCTCTGACTTGGGCAGATCCATGCCTGGGTTGAGCATGCGCACAGCCTCGCTGTCCGAGCGCTCCTCGGCCAGCCACAGGACGACATCGTCTGCATGCATAGGGCGCAATCGGATATGTTCGCCTTGCCAGTAATAAGGTTCTGTCATGGTGCTACTCCAAGAGATCTCGGTATCGTTGACGCCGGACGCAGAGCTGGCTACGCCAGCTTGCGTCGGATCGTCGTCGGCGCCTACATTACGAAAACTCCCCCGCCAAGGGGGGAGTTCGTAACGGGTCATTTGGGCAGGCTTCAGCAGGCATCGATGAAAAGCTTGGTCCAATCCTGGCTGCGCTGAATTGGCGGGCTGCGATGCATGATCAGTCCTCCGGCGAGTGACAGCTCAAGCACATCTGGTTGCTGAAGCTCTCATGATTGGCAGGGAAGGGCTTGATGCTGCCGGTGTAGTGGCAGGCCAGGCACTGGTTTTCCTGACCCTCGATGGAATGGGGAATGCCAGAAGCGGCCGAGGCTGCCGGGGTTTCTGCAGCGGCTGGGGCGGGCGTGGCCGCTGGGGTCTGTGCAGGTTCAGTGGCTTCTGTTGCAGCTTGCCCAGGCTGATGACACATCTGGCACGTATCGCTGGTGCGTCCGGCGTGATCGGTCGGGAAGGGTTTGACTCCATTTTCCCCGTGGCAGAGCACACAGTCTGCGCGATCCTCGACAGGGTGCGGAATGGCCGGTGGACCGCTTTCTGGAGGCGGTTGTGTCGGTAGATTCGTGGCGTCTGGGGCGGGCGTCGGGGAGGCGCTGGCTGGGGTTGGCTGCTCCGTGGGGGGCGCCTGATGGCACTGCGTACACTGGGTGATGTCAAAGGCGGCGTGGCTTTCAGGCGCCGGGATCACACCCGCCGCCCCATGGCAGGTCAGGCAGTTCGTGTCGGTCGAGATCGGATGGGGTACAGGGTTCGGTTGGCCGGCGCCAGGCTCTCTGGGGGGCGCAGCCAATTCCCGAATAGCTGGTGCGTTCAGGCCGGCATAGACCCATTCGGTGCCATGACAGGCGCTGTTGGAACAGAAGCTGGTGTTGGAGGCGCCGCCCGGATCACTGATCGTATGGCATTCGGCGCAGGTGCTATCAAACCGGAAGCGATGTTCAGACAGCCAGGTCGTGGTGAGATGCGTCTCTGGCTCGTTGCCAGGCGGCAAAGCGTTAATCGTCGGTATGTCCTGGCCGGGCAGGGCGACCTGTGGGATAGCGTGGCAGATGTTACACTCCAGGCGTATGGCTTCGTTGTCCTTGCTGAGGTGTTGACCATCGTGACAGCGGAAGCAGCCAGGGAAATCCCTGTGCCCGACGTTGTTTCGATGCGCGTCCCAGGTCACATTCATGAAGGGGAAGGTCGTCCGGTCGAAGATCGCTTGCAACTCAGCAACTGCCTGCTCCACATCGACCTGACGACTGTTGTAGATGTCCGGGAAGGAGTTGGCGTAAAAATCAGCCACCCCCGAGATAGCTTGGGCAGCCTCCTCTTCGGTCTGATACACCTGCTCCAGGACTTCCACACCTTGTTGCTTGATGTAGGGCAAATCGTTCGCAATCAGGCCGGCAGCCATAGATTCGTCGATGGAGTCGCTGGGCCGGGTGAAGTCGTGACTGGCCCGATTGTGGCAATCGACGCAGTCCATTTTGCGTTTTTCGGCGCTGTCGATGTCGGCCTGAGTCAAGGTGCTGTCGGTCGCGATGTACTCGGTCACCACGCCATTGTACTCCGCTTGCACCCAGGGGATGTTCTGGCGCTGTTCATCGGTAGCGATGTAGTAGACGGGATTGTCGATATGCCAGTGAATGCCGCGGCCGAGACCAGCATCTTCCGTGCCGCCGCCGGTTTTCATCAGCAGCGCAATGTTGGTCAGGCTGTTTTGCTCGTCCGTGTCATGACGAAAAAGATTCACCAGGCGATCAGCGTAGAATTTTTCAGGCCAGTGACACTGCTCACAGACGACCTCTACCGGCCGCAAGCTGTGAATGGGCGAGGGGATCGGCCTCTCATAGTTGCCGGTGGGATAAACCCACAGGTAGCGGACATTGGCCATCTTGGCTTGAAAGGCGGCCAAAGCGCCTGGGCCAATGTGACAGGTGCCGCACTCGGCGCGCGCATGCGGTGAGTTCTCGTAGGCCGTGTTTTCGGGATGCATCACGTGGCACGACGAACAAAAGGCCGCGGACTCGGTGTAGTGCAGCAGTTCCACGGAGAAAATGAAGAAGGCGAAGAGGATCACCAGCGCCACCAGAGCGCCGAGAACCCAGAGCCAGCGGCGGCGGCGCGCTCTTGGAGCCGCATCTTGCGAGGGAGGGGGAGGAACTGCAGGCAGTTGCGGAGAGGAGACTGGATCTGCCATGGCTACATCGCTCCTTTGCGAACGTTGCGAGGATGGCACGAAGAATTGCCAATGTGGTTGCGCGAATGCGCACATTATAGCAGTAGATGAATTATCACACAAGGCGCTGAAACGTGCGATCGCCCCCGTTTGCTTTCAGTCCAATTGGGATCAACTATCACCGCAGACAAAGAGACCGGGCACGTTCTGTACCCGGTCTCTGTTGTCCGATTTCAAGTCAGCCAGAAGGGCGAGTTTACTCGGCGGCAGGCGCTTCCGGTCGCACCATGCCAGTCATGTCCACTGTCACCTGCTGGCCCAGGCTGGCCAGATTGTCATACAGGAACTGGATGACGTACTTGGCATTGTGAGCAAAGGCGCCGGGATCCTTCTGTACATACTGGTAGTTGTAGGCCGCCCTTAACAGGCGCGGCGTCCAGGCCGTAAAGCCACTTTCCTCGCCGTTGACCTCGCCGTTGCCGTCCGTGTCCGCGAAGAAGTACGGATAGCGGGCCGCGTCGTAGACGATCGGCGTGCCTGCCACGTTGGCCGCGTAGTCCTGGATCGCTGCATACAGCTTGTCGCTGTAGGTCTGGATCTCGCCGGCGACGCCCTCGGTGGTGTCACCGTCACCATCATAGTCCGAGGTCGACAGCGGGCCGCGAATGTCCTGAAGGGTCTCCACACCTGCATGGCAGGTGAAGCAACTCTCGGTCTTCAGCTCCAGCTCATGCGTGTTGTGGCACTCGGTGCAGTTGCCGAAGCCCGGCACGTGGGCGAACTTGCCTACATAGGCCTGATCCGCATACTGGTAAGCGCCCTGAACCTCGCCGCCGAACAGGGTAGCGCCGGCAGCAAAGTAGTGGATGTTGGAGAAGCGCAGCGCCTGCTCCGGCACGACGTCCTCGTCCAAACCGCTCACCGCGTTGTCGATGGTCAGGGTAGAGGCTCGGCCCTGGTGGCAACTGATGCACAGGTTGCTGTCGGTGTCTTCCATGGTGACTGTTGCGCCACTGGGGAACTCCACCTCGGCGATCTCGATGCGAGCGTAGTCCTCGAAGTTGGTGTGGCAGGTGGTGCACAGGAAGCCGTTGGACGGCGCCATGGACGTATTGACTCCCTCGGCGACGAACTGCGGCAGGCCGTCAGCCTGGTGGCACTTGACACAGCCAGAAGGTACAGCGCCGTCCTCGTCCCAGTGGCGGAAGGCCTCTTCCGAGCCGGCGAAGTGGCCGGGATCGATGCGGTGCATGGCCGTCATGTCCACTGGGGTGGCAATGGCCTGGTTCAGATCTTCGGTCGAGTCGTAGAGGAGCTGAATGATATACTTGCCGTTGTGGGCAAACTCACCCGGATCCTTGCTGGCAACCTGATAATTGTAAGCGGCCCGCAGCAGTCGCGGCGTCCAGGTAGCATAGCGTTCTTCGCCTTCGTCAACCTGACCGTTGTCATTGGCATCGGCAAAGAAGTAAGGATAGGCAGACGAGCTGTAGGCAATCGGCGCGCCCGCTACTTCTGCAGCGTAGGTACGCAGGGCGCCGAAGAGAATTTCCTGCACACCGGCGGTCTCTTCCACAATGCCCTCAGTGACGTTGCCGTCGCCGTCGTAGTCAGCTTCGGATCCCTGCATACGAACCTGTTTGAAATCCTCGGCCGTTGTGACGTCGGTGTGGCACGTCTGGCACTGCTCCAGGTTGAGCTCCAGCGTGTGCGGGTCATGGCAGGTGTTGCAGGTATCGAAGTCCTGGACGTGCTCGAACTTGACGTCGTAGGTCTTGCCACCGTACTGATACCCACCCATGGCCTGCGCGCCATACTGGGTGGCTGCCGCAGCATAGTAGTGGATGTTGCGGAAGCCCAGATCGGCGCTGACCTCGTCAGGTTTGTCGGTCAGACCCAGGTCCTCGATCGACTTGTCGACACTGACCATGGACTCACGGCCCTGGTGACATTCCATGCAGCGCGACTCGTCGCCGATGTTGGTAATTTCGACACCGGAGGGGAACACCACGCTGGTTTTGGCGATGGTCACATCATTGTGGCAAGCCGCGCAGGTGACCGTAGTGCCGGTGGGGAAGCTTTCGGCGTTGATCACGCCAGCCTCAGTGCCATCGGCGCCCAGGAAGTCCAGATAGCCAGGCTCGCTGTGGCACTTGGCGCAACTGGCTGGCACCACCGCCGGATCATCCCCATCCCAGTGGACGAAGGATTCCGAGGTGATGTCGTTATGGGGAGAATTGGCCCACTGCTCCTCGAAAGGAACCGTGGCGACGACAGGCTCCGGGCAGACCTCAGCTTCGGGGCAGGGCGCTGGCGCCGGACAGTCCGGGCAAGCCGGACACTCAGGACAAGGCACCTGAGTGGTGGCTGGTTGCGGCGCTGGCGGTTCGGACTGGCCGCAGGCGGCCAGCAGCCCGATCAGCAGCACCAACAACGCAAACAGGACGATGCGTTTCATAATGAGAGTCTCCTTCTCCGCTTGCAATGCACACCGTCGTTGGTGTGCGGATTTATCAACAGCGCAGGGAGCGGAGCCTTGCGGCCTTCTCCTTGACGCTGACGACCGAATTGTGGTAGTGGGCGAAACCGACGCCGAGACGACAAACTAACCGAAGTGCAAAACAATAAGACGCGGAATTATGCCAATGTGGACTGACAGAGGTTCTAACATGACCTGCCTTGCAATCTTACAACGAAGTCGCGTTTTTCACTATGATCTAGATCATATTTTGGGGTGAAATCCGGGGTGATATGGGTATTTTCCCCATAGCAGGCGGTTGATGTTTTGGCAGACCTGTTCGTTACGTTGGGCACAAGATGGGGACAACACCCGATTGAAAAACACCCCTGCTGATGATATCCTGATAGGTAGAAAGACACCATCTTGAGCAACGGCTTGTCCCACGGCGGCGATCCGTTGCCAGTTGACAAAGATAAGGAGAACTCACATGATGCCCTTCCCTGCTGAAGAAGTCCTGCCCATGGTGGCGATGATGTTCCTTCGATTGGGCGTGCCTGCGATGATCGTTTTGATGATGGGTACCTTGGCGCAGCGCTTTGAACGCGTCCAGATGTAACCGGCTGTTGCCTCAGGCCTTGTGCATCCTGATGGAGGATGATATGCAAAACCAAACCACGTTTGCCCGCAATTGTGCTGTCATGGCTGTCCTGGCCATGGCCTGCTTGTTGCTGGCGCTAGTGGCTTTTCCTGCGCCAGCCAGCGCTGGTGAGCCACAACCCCTGGAAACAGATCCTGGCCAGTGCGCGCTGTGTCACCAGACTGAAGTGCATGATTGGCAGAGCTCGCCCCATGCCGCCGCTACCATGGCTATTGAGAGCGATGTGGTCGCTTGCGAGGAAGGCCAGGACTGCTCGTGCCTGACCTGCCACACCACCAACTTTAGCCCGGCCACCGGAACCTTTGAACACGCTGGCGTCACCTGCGAAGCCTGTCACGGGCCTCTGGTGGAAGGTCACCCGGAAAACGGCCACATGATCCTGAGCGTCGACTCGTCGGTCTGCAGCGATTGCCACGAGGAGACCTTCGCAGATTGGCAGACCACGCCGCATGCTCAGGCAGATGTGCAGTGTATCGGCTGCCACCGCTCTCACACCCAAAACCTGCGCCTGGATGACCAGGCGCTGTGCCGCTCCTGCCACCGCGACGACGTGCAGGATGGCGGCCATTTGGTGCATCTGCAGAGTGGGCTCGACTGCGTGACCTGCCACACTTCGCCTGCAAGCTCACCGCACGTCGACGCGGGGCCGTCCGGGCCCAGCCACCAGTTCGAGGTGGCCACTACAGTCTGCGCAAGCTGCCATAGCGGCGCCTTTCACGGCGAGGAGACCACAGCGCTGATTTCGGCCATGCAGCCAGGTATGGTCATTCCTGCCGCTACAGGCGCCCAGGTCGAAAGCCAGACGGAGAGCACGGCCGAACAGTCTGTCAACAGCCGCACCGCTCAGGCATCGGCGGTCAGCCTTGGCTTGGGCATTGGCATCGGCGCGATGGTCGGCATCGTTTTCATGCTTGCAGTTGGACTTATTGTACAACGACCCTGGAGACGAAAGTCATGACTTCCCAACAAGCACTTTCCCGACGCGGATTTCTGAAAGCGGCTGGCACGGGCGCGGCTGCTGTGACTGCCACCTGTGTGCTGGCCGGTCCCACCAGCTCGGCCCTGGCCAGCGGCCCGTTGTCCGACAACGGCTGGGGCATGCTGATCGACGTGACCCGCTGCACCGGCTGCGATTCATGCGCGCTGGCCTGCAAAGAGGCCAACGGGCGTTCCAATCCGACCGTGGCGCCGAGCGCGTTGAGCAGCGACGCCTATACCTTCATCGATGTGCGCGGCAGCGCCGGCTCGGCCGAGCCGCTGGCTGTCAAGCGCCAGTGCATGCACTGCCAGCATCCGGCCTGTGTGTCGGCCTGCACCGTAGGCGCCCTGACCAAGTCGGCCGATGGCCCGGTGGTCTACGACAGCAAGAAGTGCATCGGCTGCCGCTACTGCCAGTATGCCTGCCCCTTTGGCGTGCCGACCTATGACTGGAACAACCCCTTGGGACTGATCCACAAGTGCCAGATGTGCGTGGAGCGGCTGGCAGAGGGTGAGGTGCCTGCCTGTGTCTCCAGTTGCCCGGCCGGCGCGCTGCGCTTTGGCCGGCGCTCTGACTTGCTGGTGCAGGCGCACGCTCGCATCAGTTCTAACCCCGGCCGCTATGTTGACCAGGTCTATGGCGAGTTCGAGGCCGGCGGTACATCGGTGCTTTACCTGGCTGGCGTGCCCTTCAGCCAGCTTGGGCTGCCGGAGCTGGGCGACCAGACTATCTCGCACTACGCCGAGACTGTCATGAAGAAGACGCCCGTCGTCGCCGCCAGCGTCGCTGCCCTGGCCACCGGCCTGTACTGGCTGACTAAGCGGCGCGATCTGCATTTGAGTGAAACACAGGTGACATTGCCCCAGGAGGATCGCCATGACCACTAATCTGCACGTCGAGCAACCATCCAGCAGCGCGGCAGTGCCCGTACTCAACCGGCGCATGGCCATGGTGCTGCTAGGCGCCACGGTGCTGGTCGGCGGCCTGGCAGGCGTGATCCGGCTGTTGGTCGGGATGGGCAGCACCACGGCCCTGACCGACGCCTACACGTGGGGCATCTGGATCGCTTTCGACTTTACGCTGATTGCTTTTGCCGGCGCCGGCTTCACCATGGCAGGTCTGGTGCATGTGCTGCACCGAGAGCAATACCACGATGCAGTACGGCCGGCGATTCTGGCCGGTCTGGCCGGCTATGTTTCCGTGCTGCTGCTGTTGGTGCTGGACCTGGGTCGGCCTGACCGCTTTTACAACTTTATCATCTTTTGGAACGTGCATTCGCCGCTGTTCGAGATCAGTTTCTGTGTGTTGCTCTATACTACGGTGCTGATCCTGGAGGTCGCGCCCTTCCTGCTGGAGCGATTGCACCTGCCGGTGACCGATCGGTTGCTGCGCCTGCTGCGGGGCGCTATGCCGGTGATTGCGGTCGTCGGTGTGACGCTGTCGTCGCTGCACCAATCGACGCTGGGCGCGCTGTATCTCAACATGCCCCACCGGCTGCATCCGCTGTGGTACACGCCGATTCTGCCGCTGCTGTTCTTCGTCTCATCGATCATGGCGGGGCTGAGCCTGGCCACGCTGACCTACATGGGGTCAACACGCATTCTCGGTCTGCCCGCCAAGCGGGAGATCGTCACTGGTTTGCCCCGGCTTGCCGCCTGGGTGGGGGTGTTCTATCTGGCGCTCAAGCTGGGCGATCTGTTGGTGAGCGGTGAGATTGCACTGCTATGGAGCGCTGGGGCCTACAGCTTCTGGTGGTGGCTGGAGGTGGGCGTGGGGTTGATGATCCCCATCGCGCTGCTGCTGATCCCGTCGCTGCGCCGGCGACCCTGGGTGTCGCTGGCGGCTCCCATGCTGCTGCTTTTCGGTGTGATGATGAACCGCTTCAACGCCACCATGTTTGGCCAGATCCTGCCGCCCGGCGTCACCTATTCCCCCAGCCTGATCGAGTGGCTCTCCACTATCGGCATTATCGGGGCAGGTGTCATGGCCTGGCTGCTGGGCGTGCGTTTCCTGGCCATCTTCGACAGCAAGGGAAGCCATCACGGCTAGGTTCTGGTACAGCCACGAGAAACGGCGGCGACCTGACCGGTCGCCGCCGTTTTGTTTTGCTCATTCCTCCCTGCAGGACGCGTCCATCCATTGCATCATGGATTGGCTCGGTCAGGAGACCGGCCAAAGCGGGAACTAATAAATAGACGCGTCCGTAACTGCTCAGGCATGGTATTAGAAACCGGGTTTTTGTCTCGCAGACCAAAGTCATGGCGCCATGAAAGGTGGTTGCGAAGACATGAACCATTCCCGCATGAGAAAAACCCGGTTTCTGACCGACCGGCTGAGCAGTTACGACGCGTCCTTAGATCCAGCTTCATGAAACTCAAGTTATGGGTGTAGTCAGGTAAGGTTTCGTGTCGAGGCCAACAGCTTCTTGTTGCGCTGCCGCCTGGGGTAAAAGCAGCGTCTAACCGTCAGGCGACAGTGTTCCGCAAAAAGCATCCTGAAGCATACTGGAGTATATGCACCAACAAATCCCACTATAACGCGGAGTCAAGGCGCCAGTCGGGTCTGGCAGACACATGAGCAGCGCGCAAAGACCCGCCTAAAGGCTCAACTCTGCTCCAGAAAGTTCATCTTTGGAATCTTCGCCCAGCCGGACAGGGCGTGTCACGTCGCGTTGTACGCAACACGCGTGGGAATCAAAGCGCCGGACTTTCATCCGGCGGGCGTCAACGGTCAACTGATGGGGTTGTATCGATCGGAGCGGTGACAGCGCATCAGGGCTGATCTTCGTGGCAATCGGCGCAGACGTCAGAGGAGACGGCGAACGAATGGCCGGTGACGGCATGGCCACTGACGGCCTGAGCTGCTTGATCTTCGGGGCGAGAGAGATGGCAGGAAATGCAGCGGATGTTCTCCCCTTTGTGGGCCAGATGCATGGCGTCGCGTGTGCTCTGCTCATGACATCCAGCGCAGAGCGCATCGGCGCTAGCTGCAACGTGCGTCTTCTGGGTATGTACTGCATGGCAGGCCACGCAGGCAATGCCAGCCTGGCCGTGCAGACTGGCCTCCCATTCGATCAGGGTGCTCGTGTGGCACGAGCCGCACAATTCGTCCGATGCTGCCATCTCCATGCTTTGGCCCGGATGGCTGTCTCGATAGGGGCCATGACATGCTTCGCAGGTCACACCGGCCATGACGAACTGCCCGGTGACTGCGTTGTATCCGGTGGCGTGGCAAGCGAAGCACTCGCCAGGCTCTTGGGCCTCGTGCAGAAACTCCCGAAAGATCGGATCAAATGATGCCTTGGCGTGAGTGGTGCCGGACCAATCGTAGAACTCTGAGGGGTGGCATTCGGCGCAGTGTTGGGGGCCGCGAAAGCCCGGCGCCAGGCTGCTCAGGCCGATAGCGTCAGGCAGGGGAGCGCCCACGCCAGCCTGTCCGGAGGAGGCCATGACCGTGAGCGTGATGGATGTGACCAATATGACGGCGGAAAGAAGCAAAGCCAGCCAGGGGCTGTTGAGCCTCAGGCTGGCGGTTGACATTCGGTTCATAGTGACTTAGCGGATCGTGTCATGCATACTCGATCAGGAGGCGGCGCCGGATCAGCGACTCTTGACTGGAGCGGCGCTTGGCTGAACAGGTGCTCCTGCGGTCGTCTCGGCCTGGAACTCTTGCTCGGCCTCGGCCTGCCACTTGGCGTCCAGTCGCTTCAGTCCGTAGGCGATGGCTACGGTGATCAACAACGGCACGCCCAGTCTCAGAACAAACATCAGAACCAGTAGCAGAACATTGGGCAGGCTTTCCATGATGTCACCTTTTCCTTTTGGCCGGAAATCGACCGTGCTATCCTTAACCTTGGCATTTTCGGTGTTGGCTGTTTCTCAGCTTCTACCACAAGAGTACCATGTTACGGTCAAGGAATCAATCGGGTGATTTCCCCATCTTTGGGCTTGGGTGACTTCCCTAGGTTGAGCGGCTGCCGCATGGGTAATTGTGGCCCACCGCCAGCCCGCCGATCTCGATGTGCTGCGCATTCGATCAACGGCCTGGCGCCGGCGGCCGGCGGCTTACGACCCTCCCACGCTGATCAATCCTTTCTCGATGGCGTACTTGACTAATTCGACGCGGTTGTGCAGTTGCAGCTTGCGCATCAGGTTCTCGCGGTGCCGGTCCACAGTCTTGACACTGATCACCAGCGCATCAGCGATTTCCCGGTTGGAGTAGCCCTCGGCGATGAAGGTCAGCACTTCCTGTTCGCGAGGCGTCAACTCCTCGCGTGTTTCTGGCGCACTGGCTTCGGAGCGATGCAGAAAGTCCTTGACCAGCAGCTTGGCCTGCTGGAAAAAGTGCGCGAGATCAAGACATACAGCACCAATGCCCTTGGGGAGCTACACCTGATCATCTCCGACCTGCGCCCACAGATTCTGGACGACATGGGATTGGCCGCGGCGCTCAAGTGGTATGTGCAAACCTATCAGCAACGCCGTTCGCTGCCCAGCGAGTTAATCGTCGAGGGAACCCCCTATCGCCT
>JAAEKA010000500.1 GCA_014155705.1 Anaerolineae bacterium clx_CAG2
CCTTCGAGCAGATACCGGCGCCGGATTTGGCGGCGCTTTCCTATCAGCAGATGTTGGACATCGCCGCACTCAGTCCGACCATCGCTGACCCTATGCGCGCTCAGGTGTCGCTCGATGCAGCGCGCGGCTTCGTTCGCCTCGGCTTGATCGATGCAGCCCAGCCCGCCTTGCAGCAGGCCGAGGTGTTGGCTCGCTACAGTCCGTTGCTGGCCCCGGTGCAGCGCCAGGACGTGGCCCGCCAGCTTCAGGCCATCTACCGCGAGCTGGGTCAACCTGAGCAGGTTGCCACGTTGGATCAGCTTGTCAGCCAGCCGCGCGGGGCGCCGACCGGCAAGTTCGTGCGCGGTCCCTTCCTGCCGCAGTTTGTTGGCCCGCTGGTCGTGCCGGAAGACCTGCAGCGAGCCACCGACGAGCGCAAAAGCCAGGTTTATGCGTTTCTGCAAGCCTGGGACAGCAGCGATCCTGCCCAGATCGAGGCCGCTCGCTCCAGGTTGGCGGGGGCCTTGTTGGTGGAGGACCGGCTGCGGCGCGATCTACTGCCCGCGCGTGATCGGGTGGCCATTGAACTATACGAAAAGACTGCCGTAGCGCTGGATCACGCCCAGTGGCTGGCGCTGAAGTATATGATCGGCAGCGGCGCATTGGGCTTTGCCATCGTGCCGGAATGGGGGCAGGCGATGGGGCAGATTGCTGCCGACCTGCGCGCGGCTTATGACCAGGTTTTCAGTCTCTATCGCGACCAGGCCGCTGCGTTGCTTAATCAGGATGACGCACGCGCCGCTCGCGTCGAGATCCTGCGCCAGCAGAACCTGTTGGGCCGGCTGGGTCTCTATCCAGGCTACGACGAGGCGGCTCTGGGCGCGGCTCTGGAGCAAGCCCAGCGTGACGCTGACGACATTCTGCCCCTGTTGGTGGCGCGTGAACGATGGGGCAATGGAGAGGTATTTCGGATAGTCGAGGTGTTTGATTGAGACGGTTCCTGTTGGACGATGCCTTCTGATTCCGTCCACTCTTCGCCCGGGCCGATCTCCTGAACGATCTCTCTGGCGACCCCTGCCATCTTTGGAGTCATCATGCCACGACGTTTTTTCCCTGCCAGTCTGATTCTGGCATTGCTGTTGGTTGTGGCGGGCTGCGTTGCGCCGCCCGCTTTATTGACCACACCCTCCGCACCCGACCAGCTCACCCCGGTGACGCTGGGCCTGGGCTACATTCCCAGCGTGCAGTTCGCCCCCTATTACGTGGCGCAGGAGAAAGGCTTCTTTGCCGGGCAAGGGCTGGATGTGGTCTTCCGGCACGGCTCGGAGACTGACTTTCTTGCCCTGGTGGCGGTCAACCAGATGCCCTTCGTCATCGCCAGCGGTGAGCAGGTGATCCTGGGCCGCTCCCAGGGGATGCCCGTCACTTACGTGCTGCCCTGGTACTACCAGTTCCCGGTGGGCGTGATGTCGTTGGCCGGGCAAGGGCTGGACACGCCGCAGGCGCTGGAGGGACAGCGCGTTGGCATTCCTGGCATGTTCGGCGCCAGCCTGGTGGCCTGGAAGGCGTTGGTCTACGCGGGCGGCGTGGACGAGAGCCAGGTCAGGCTGGAGACCATTGGCTTCACCCAGGCCGCTGCGGTCAGCGAGGGCCGGATTGAAGCGGCGCTTGACTATGTGAGCAACGGTCCGGTGCAGTTGCGTCTGGCCGGCCAGGAAGTCAACGTCATCTCTGTGGCTGACTACATCGACTTGCCGGCCAATGGGTTGGTCACCAACGATCAGCTCATGGCCGACAACCCGGAGTTGGTGCAGCGCATGGTCAACGCGTTGTTGGCTGCCTATCGCTATACTCTTGACAACCCTGACGAGGCGTTCGAGATCAGCCTGCGCGCGGTGCCTGAGGCCGGCGGCGACAACGAGGCGGCCAACCGGGCGATTTTCGACGCGTCCCTGCCGTTGTGGAAGGCTGATGAAACCTTGTTTGGCCGCTCGGACCCTCTGGTCTGGCAGCAGGCGGCAGAGTTCATGCTGGAGATGGGTCTGATCGACACGGCAGTGGCCACTGAGGGCATTGTTACCAATCGCTTTGCCGAGGCCGCGCCGTAGCAGCAATGCTGTGGCCGGTCTCCCGACCGAGCCACACCGGCTACTCGAAGCGCCAGGCCGGCAGCGCCTCCATCTCCACCTCGATGCGCGGGCTGGAGCGGTCGGTGCGCTTGACCAGGTGAATGTCGACTACGCGGCGGTCGTCGGTCTCCAGTCCGGCGCAGATCGCGTCCTGCGCAATTTTCAGCCCGCCGTCCAGGTCACGGCGCAGCGGCGTCTCGAAGTAAAAGTCGATGAACAGCGCCAGGTAGCCAGCCTGGGCCTGGGCCACAAATGCCTCGCTGATGGCCCCACCGCGGCGCAACTGTTGGATCTGCTGCAAGA
>JAAEKA010000501.1 GCA_014155705.1 Anaerolineae bacterium clx_CAG2
CCCGATCCGGCCAAGGCCGAAGGGACCGACGACGAGGTAATGGCTGTCTTTCGCGCCGTGCGCGACGACATTGCGCAGAAGATTCCTGCGCTACTGATGCAATATTCTGGAGATCAATCATGACCGACCTGGTGTTGAACGATTTCGACATCGCGCCGCCTGAGGTGGTGCAGCACGCAGCCCACGACTTTGCTGCGGCCCTGGCAGGAACGCCCCAGTTCCGCGCCTTCGAGCAGGCGGCCTACGCCTTCCAGCAGGACAAGGACGCCCAAGCTGCGCTGCAAGCCTACCAGGCCAAGCAGCGGTCCTTGCAGGTGATGCTGATGCTCAACTCGGTCAGCGTCACGGAGCGCGACGAACTGACCCGGCTCTATCAGGCTTTCGCGGGCCGGACCAGCTTTCAAGCTTACGTGCGCAGCGAGGCCGACGTGCGCACGCTGTGCCAGGAGGCGGGCGACCTGCTCTCCCGCCACATCGGTTTCGACTTCGCTGCATCCTGCGCGTCGGGCGGCTGTTGCGGCTAGGAGGCTCTCATGACCAAGACAATGCTTTCCCCCGACCTGATCGAGGCCGTCGAGATGCTGGCCGAGAACGTGCTGGCATCAGAGCCTTTCGTCCGCTTTGAGGACGCCTACACCCGCTTCGAGGCCGACGCCCAGGCCAGCCGCCTGATGCGCGATCTGACCGACGCGCAGAACAGCCTGCGCGTGCGCCAGACCAACGGCGGCCTGGCGCAAGAGGACATCACCCAGTTCCGCGACTTGCAGATGCAGGCCCAGGCCAACCGGCTGATCGGCGGCTACATCCAGGCGCAAAACGTCGCGCTGGACTCGCTGAAGGAGATCAACCAGGAGATCAGCCAGGCGCTGGGCGTCGACTTTGCTGCCCTGGCTCGCCGGCCCAGCAGTTGCTGCGGCTAACCCGCCCGGGTGATCTCCAACGAGGACATCGCTTATGCCTATCTACAATTTTCAATGCGACGACTGCCAGGCGGTGTTCGACCTGCGCGCGACGTTCCAGGAAAAGGAGCGCGGCCTGTCGCCGGTTTGCCCGCAATGCCAGGGCCAACACGCCCATCAACCGATCTCGGCCGGATGGCTTCTGGGCGGGCGCAGCGCCGCCAACGTGGCCAGCACGCCGGCCTGGGGCTGCTCGCCGGGCGGGGGCTGCTGCGGATGAGCACTACGATCACCGTTGCCATCGTGGGAGCGCCCATCGCCTGCGCCGAGGGCGTCAAGGAGACATGGCGTGAGCTGGCCGACTGGGCGGCCGCCCAACTGCGCACGCGCTATGGCGACCAGGTCCAGGTGGCGTACTACGAAAGGAACCGGAGAATGTGAGTTCTTCGGGTTTCTCCAGTTTGCCCAGTTCCTGCTTGCCGGTTCAGTCCCTTTCAAGGTATACTCGCGCCATGCCTCTCACCTCCGAACAAGTCTCCATTCTACGCCAAGTTACCTGCCTGATCACTTGCCAGGTTGGCGAAGGCGCCGATGCCCAGATCGATGCAGCCTTGCAGGCCTTGGTCGACGCGATGGATGCGGCTGCGGCCGTTATCCTGTGGCACAACGGCGACCGCCTGGCGCTGCGCAGCCGCGCGCCGGCGGGCTATGTCCTGGACAGCAATTTGGGCCGGCGGTTGAGCGATCCGGCGCGGCTGGGTCGCGCCGTCAGGCCGATTGGCCGCGTCGACTGGCTGGCTGTACCCATGCGCGTCGGCGGCCAACCGTTGGGCCGGCTGTGGATCCAGCGCAATGCCGGTCGCAGCTTCTCTGTGGCCGAACGGCAGATGTTGGCGTTGGTGGGCAACCAGCTTGCCCTGGCCCTGGAGAACGCTCGAATGTGCCAGGAGGTACGTTTCCTGGCCGAGCGCCGCGGCGCGCTGCTGCACCGGTTGATCGAGTTGCGCGAGGATCGCAGCCGCAGTCTGGCCCGCGAGCTGCACGACGAGGTTAGCCAGTCTTTGGTAGCGTTGCTGATCGATATCGATACCATCTATGCTGCTAATCCAGATGCAGCGACAAGTCTGCAGTCCCAACTGGAGCGACTACGCACGGGAGTCTTGCGCGTTACTGAGGAAATAAACCGCGTCGTGTTGGATTTGCGGCCATCTTTGCTGGAGGATCACGGTCTGGAAGCAGCCTTGCGCCGGTACGCTAACGAGCGACTGAACGGGTCTGGCATTGCGATTCATTTCAACCTGGTCTGTCAACCAGCGCGACTGGCATCAAGGCTAGAAACGGCCATCTTTCGTATCGGCCAGGAGGCATTGAGCAACATCGCCCGTCATGCCAAAGCTGCCAATGCTTGGGTTGATCTGGTGTGTGATGACGGAGAAATCACCCTGACCGTGCGAGACGATGGCAAAGGCTTTGATGTCTACAGCATCCTGGAAAACCCTCGCGGCATGCAGGCGGTCGGTCTGATCGGC
>JAAEKA010000502.1 GCA_014155705.1 Anaerolineae bacterium clx_CAG2
GACGGCCTGCGGCGCGTTGGGCGTGGCTCTTAAGCATTTCCGGTCCTCTCCCGACTACATGCCGATTCTTGACGAGGACGACTCGCAGGAAGCGCTGCTGGAGATGCGTCTCAAATCGCGCATGGCGCATATCCTGGCACATTGGCAGCGCCTGATCGGCGCCCTGGTGGTATTAGGGATCGGCCTGGCGGCCTTTGCGCCGGCCAACACTATGAATCCTGGTGCATATCTGGCGGGTGCAGCCAGCAGCCGGGCCGTTGGACCAAGCGCCGCCCAACTTAGCGTCGCGAACGCATCGGTTGGACTGAGCAGGGTCAGCCAGCCGGCCGACGAGAAGCCGGAGGCCGCCGGACCGGTCGTGATCCTGCCCGATCACGTAGATGTCTCGCCGCCTCTGCGCGACATCGAGCCGGTTGCGGCGCCGGCGGCGGACCCGATCCTGTTGCGCTTCCCGGAAGGCGAGCTGTTGCCCGGCCACGAAAGGGAGGGCAGCTTCAGCGGGATCGATGGCGCCTACCAGGATTGGCACGGGCCGGAGGCCATGCCAGCGCCGATCCAGAACTGGGACGGCATCAACAACGTGGGCTACACGGTGCGCCCACCCGACACTCAGGGCGACGTTGGCCCCAACCATTACATTCAGTGGGTCAATCTCCGCTTCCAGATCTGGAACAAGACCGGCGCGTCGCTCTACGGGCCGGCCCTGGGCAACACCCTCTGGAGCGGCTTTGGCGGCAAGTGCCAGACCACCAACGACGGCGATCCGGTCACCCTCTACGACCACCTGGCCGACCGCTGGGTCATGATGCAGTTCGCCTTGGGCAATGTGGGCGACGGCAGCCCGGACCTGATCTGTATCGCCGTGTCGCAGACGGCTGACCCGATGGGGAGCTGGCACCGCTATTCCTACACCTGGCCCAACACCTATTTGCCGGACTATCCTAAGATCGGGCTGTGGCCAGATGGCTACTACATCTCAGTCAACCAGTTCAACGACGCTGCGAACGCGTGGCGCGGCGCGGGCGCGCTGGCCATGGAGCGCGCGCAGATGCTGACGGGCGGCGCGGCGCAGGCCATCTACTTCGATGGCTTCGCCTACAACGCCAACTACGGCGGGATGTTGCCCGCGGACTGGGAGGGGACGACCCCGCCGCCGGCCGGCGCGCCCAACCCCTTCGCCGAATGGGACGATTCCAACTGGATTGGCCCTAGCGACGCGCTGCGCATCTGGAACTTCCACGTCGACTGGACCACCCCCGCCAACTCCTATTTCGGTACGCCAGGCTCGCCCTTCGTGCCGACCTATGTCATCCCCACGGCGGACGTCGACCCCACCCTGTGCGCCGCGTCGCCGGCCTGCATCAACCAGCCGGGGACAACCGTCAACCTGCACGATCTGGCCGACCGGCTGATGCACCGCCTGCAGTACCGCAACTTCGGCGGCCACCAGACGTTGGTCAGCAACCACACGGTGGACACCAACAGCCCGGCCGGCCGGGCCGGCATTCACTGGTTCGAGCTGCGCAACAGCGGCGGCGGCTGGGCGATCAACCAGGAAGGCGTCTACGGGCCGGCGGACAACGGCTCCACCAGCCGCTGGATGGGCAGCCTTGCCATGGACGGCTCCGGCAACATGGCGCTGGGCTACAGCATCACTGACGACGTCAACCTCTACCCCAGCATCCGCTACGCCGGCCGGCTGGCCGGCGACCCGCTGGGCGCCCTGCCCCAGAGCGAGGCGACTCTCGTGACCGGCGGCGGCTACCAGAACGACTCCTTCAATCGCTGGGGCGACTACAGCGCGATGCAGATCGACCCGGTGGACGACTGCACGTTCTGGTACACGCAGGAGTACGCGCAGACCAGCGGCGCCTTCAACTGGTACACACGCATCGGCGCCTTCCGCTTCGACGAATGCGGCTCGACCGACTTCACCCTCAACGTGACGCCTGACAGCCAGCAGGTCTGCCTCCCGGCCGACGCCACCTACAGCGTGGCGTTAGGCGCGGTCAGCGGCTTCACTGGCAACGTCAGTCTGGCAGCCGCAGGCAACCCCGGCACGGCCACCTTCACGCCCAACCCGGCTGGCGTTCCTGGCAACAGCAGCCTGGTCATCAGCGGCGCAGCAGCCGGTTCCTACAGCTTCGATGTGATCGGCACCAGCGTAATCACCCCCAGCCTGGTGCAGTCCAAGACCGTCGGGTTGGAGGTGGTGGCAGCCGCGCCGGCCGCGCCGACGCTGCTCACGCCCGCCAACGGCGCGCTCAACGTGCCGGCCACCCCCACCTTCACCTGGAACGCGGCGGCGGGCGCTGGCTCGTACAGCATCCAGGTAGCCACTGACATGGCCTTCACCAACATCGTGGCCTCAGCCAGCGGTCTGGCTGTCCCCACCTGGACCTCCAACGTCGCACTCAACACCAGCACCACGC
>JAAEKA010000503.1 GCA_014155705.1 Anaerolineae bacterium clx_CAG2
GAAGATCACGTAGGCCGTGGCCTGGGTCTTCAAGGCCAGCTTCTTGGCCTTGTGGATGGCGTTGGCAAGGGTGGGCATGGATTAGTCTCCAACGTTATTTTACGGACGCTCGGAGGTTGGCCCATGAGCGACCGTATCGTGGTCATGTCGGACGCCGAGGTGCAGCAGGTGGGCACGCCGGGTCAGGTCTACTACGACCCGGCCAACTTGTTCGTAGCCCGCTTCATCGGCAGCCCCGGCATGAACCTGGTGCCAGGACGGCTGGAGGGCGACGCGGTGCGCATCCCCGGCGCGGACAACCGCGTCCCTCTGCCGCTGGCCTATCGCCAGTCCGTGCCTGCGGCGTTGGCTGCAGCCGGCAGCGACCAGGTGACGATTGGCTTCCGGCCAGAGGCGACGACCGTCAGCGCCGCCGGCGGCCTGGTCGGCGAGGTCTACGCAGTGGACATGCCGATGTGGGTGTCGTACAGACCGAACTGGCGATACATCAGGAACAGGGGTATCGTCACCACCACCGCGGGCAACATGCGGGTGCTCAGAATAAAGAACATCAGGTCCCCTTTGCCCGGAATCTCGAAGCGACTGAAGGCGTAGGCCGAGAAAAAGCCCAGGCCAACTGAGATGAGCGTCGATAAGCCAGCAATGATCACCGAGTTCTTGAGGCGGTTGACGTAGTCGCTGGGGCCGGTAATCTGCTGCCCGCTCTCGAAGGCGATGCGTTCGAACGTGTTCAACTCGCCGGTCTCAGCAGCCTTCTGGAACTCCTCGATGCGGCCGCGCGACACCACAGCTCGCTCGGTAAAGAGGAAGACGAAGCCCTCCAGCGACGGCTCGAAGATCACTTGGGGTGGCACCGACACCACATCTGAGCGCGTCTTGAAAGCTGTCATGACCATGACGAATATCGGGATTAGACCGATAATGGCCAGCAGGATCACCGCGCCCGCGCGCAAACTGCGCCGCCGCCGCGCAGTGGGGCTGACCTTGTCCACGCGAATCGACTCGGTTACTGCATAGCCAGGACCGGTTTCGTAGAAGCTGTCACGGCGAGAAGATGACGACGTGTTGGTATCGGTCATGGCTCAAGCCTCTTGATTGCCCTGGTTGATCGAGCGGATCAACAGGTTGCTGATGGCGATGATGACGATCAACATGATATAGGCCAGCGCGCTGGCTGCACCCGTGCGCCATTGACCGCTGAACGCCTGACGGTAGAGGTTGACCGCGATCAACTCGGTCTGATCCCCCGGCCCGCCGCCGGTCATGCCCATCACCAGGTCGAAGGATTTCAGGGCGTCGATGGTGCGAAAGAGCACGGCGATCAGCAGCAACGGCATGACCTGTGGCAGCGTGATGCGCCAGAACTGAAACCACGGGCTGGCGCGGTCGATCGCAGCGGCCTCGTAGAGATAGTCGGGGATGGCCTTGAGGCCCGAGAGCACCAGCAGCATGACGAACGGCGTCCACATCCAGATGTCCACAAAGACCACAGCCCACAGCGCCAGGTTGGGCACCGGTGAGTTGGCAAAGCGACCGGCCAGCATGTCCGGCGCGCGGGTCGGATCGGTGAAGCCCAGCAGGTAGTTGAAATAGCCGAAGGAAGGGTTGTACATCAACTTCCAGAACAGTCCCACCACCACAGGCGACAGCATCATCGGGATCAGAATCAGCGTCGTCACCAGGCCGCTGCCTTTGAATTTCTCTTTCACCAGCATTGCCAGCGTGAAACCCAGTAGGGTCTGGGTTCCGACCGACACCAGGGCAAAGCGTCCCGTAGTAGCAAAATACTGCCAGAGCTGCGGGCTGTTGAGAATGGCCGTATAGTTTTCGAAGCCAACCCACACCGGCGGCTGGCGCACGATGGCTGAGTAGTTGGTGAACGAGAGGAACAGGCTGTAGAACAGCGGGAAGACATTCCAAGCGATCAGCAGGATCAGCGTTGGCCAGATGAACAGGTTGATGATGGCCCGGTCGCTCAGTCCTCGCCGTCTGGGTTTCGGTCGGGCGCTGGTCACGGCTGCCTTGGCGCCGGTTGTGCTGTCTAATGCGGTCATCGGCAGGACCTCACAGGATGACAAGGTGATAGGGTGATAGGGTGACAAGGCGAATTCGTTCCAGGCGAAGATAAACGAGAACACTGTCGTGGCAGCGATGCCGGTCATAGCCTGAGGAAGTACGATTTGGCGGATGGCCTGCATGCGGCTGTAGCCGTCTACCAGAGCTGCCTCTTCGTATTCCTTGGGGATTTCGTCGATGAAGCCCTTGAGCAGCCAGACGGCAAAGGAGAGGTTGAACACCGTATAGAGCAGGATCATGCCGATGTGGGTGTCGTACAGACCGAACTGGCGATACATCAGGAACAGGGGTATCGTCACCACCACCGCGGGCAACATGCGGGTGCTCAGAATAAAGAACATCAGGTCCCCTTTGCCC
>JAAEKA010000504.1 GCA_014155705.1 Anaerolineae bacterium clx_CAG2
AGTCGCTGAAGACGTAGTGCGCAGGGACGCCGTAGGTCTCGGCAATGGCTCGCCGGTAAGGCTCGCGCGGGTCAGCCACGCCCACGACCCTGACACGCTCCGGATGGATCTGCGCAGCGGTGGCGTAGCCAGCCCCGCGGTTGCCCGCGCCGAGAATGAGTAGGCTTATCGGTGGCATAAAACAGTCTTCACCTCAAGCAGCGTGCAAATGGGACGACTGGCGGCGGCCAGCCTCGAAGGAGAGCAGAAACGACAGCACTCTGATTATACGTTGCCAACAGCGTTTCTCAAAACGCCCCAATACTCAACCGCATGTACTTGGCGCAGCCCAACTTCTCGGCTATAATTCGCCCCGACCCAACACTGCTGCTACGGCGCACCTATCTACCAAGTTACCACTCTACCACCTCCGGAGGTCCGACCAATGAAGTTCATCGACCTATCTATCCCCTTGGGCATCGGCACGCCGGCCTGGCCGACCTATGAGCCGCTGCAAGTCAAGTACTTCAAGCGCCTGGCGCCCAATGGCGCCAACGGCCAACTGCTTACCCACTCCAACCACCTGGGCACCCACCTGGACGGAGAAATCCATTTCTACACGCCAGGCAAGGATATCGCCAGCCTGTCGCTGGACTTTCTGACCGGTCCCGGCGTGGTAGTCGATCTGTCGGACGCAGCCGGCGACTATGACATCTACACCTCGCAGATGGTCGAGGAGCGGGTCGATGTGCAGGAGGGCGACATTCTGATCATCCACACCGGCTACCACCACTTCGGCTGGGATCAGCCCACGGCCGACGAGATCGCTTACATGGTCAAGCACCCCGGCCCCGACCGCGAGTTCGCCGAGTGGTGTAAAGCCAAGAAGATCAAGTGGATCGGCGTGGACTGCGGCAGCGCGGATCACCCCATGAATACCATCATCCGCACCTGGATGCCGCGCCAGGCCAAGGAGGCTGAGGCCCATTTTCAATCCAAATATGGCCAGAGTCTGGCCGAGGTCTTCAGCGACGACAAGTACCAGTTGATGCACATCGAGATGTTCCCCCACGGCATCATTCACGCCGAGTGTGTGGGCGGCGACATCGACCTGCTGCTCAACCGCCGTGTGCAGGTCGGCTGCTTCCCCTGGCGCTTCGTGGACGGCGAGGCCAGCATCGCCCGCATTGTGGCCTATGTAGAGGACGACGAGTACGAAGCGCTGATGGCCAGAAAGGCCTCCATGCCTAAAACCCGTTTCGGCGACGCCATCGGTCCCCTCCCGCCCATGGCGAAACGCACCAATATCTAGAACGTGGTGCTCAGACTTCGGAAGTCGCCGCAACAAACCTTAGCTGCGGCGACTTCCGAAGTCTTGGGCTAAGGTAGGCTACTTGCGAATCCACCACCTGAACTGGTCAAGCAGGCCGGAGCGCTCGCCGAAGTCGCCGTGACGAGCGCGGGCTTCGGGATCATAGGCGCGCTGGCTGGCCATGGCTAGCGCCAGCGTGGGCTCGTCGAAATCCTCGCGGCGCCACTGGCCGGCCAGCGCGCCATCGCGCAGCACGGTGATGTGGTCGGCCACCAGCGTTGCATCGACGGGCCGCCGCGCCAGGCAAAGGCAGGTGATCCCCCGCTCCGACATTCGACGGATCAGGCGCACAACGCCGCTGATAGAACGACCGTCGGGCATACCGGCCAGCGGCTCGTCCAGCACCACCAGCACAGGCTCGACGCCCAACGCGTTGGCGATCATCAGTTGGCGTCGCTGCAAAGGCGAAAGGTCACGCACCTGGTCGCCCAACCGGATGGGAATCTCCCAATGCCGAAGCACCTCCTCGGCCTGCTTATCCACGTTGCGGCGCGACAGGCTGAAACGACGTTGGGTTTCACTGCGGGCCATGGTGGCGTTTTCGGCGACACTCATATGGTCGAACACGGCCAGCAGGCGCGGCACCAGCGCCACGCCGCGGCGAAGGCCATCCTTGATTGAATCGAGCGCCAACGGCTGGCCGGCCAGCCGCACAGCGCCGCTGTACTCGCCGCTGGGAAGATAACCGCCCAGGATCTTCATCAGCGTCGTCTTGCCTGCCCCGTCTTCCCCCAGAACGCCATGAACCTCGCCGGCCGCGACGCTGAAGGTGACATCGTTCAGCGCCACGGTCGCGCCGTAGGCCATGGTCACATGCTCTATCTCCAGCAGGACACCCGATTGTAACGTTGTCATGGCATCTCTCGGGCCAGTTCGATCTCGAACAGCTTTGGCCACCATTTGCCGGTCACGAACAGCCGGCCCGTTGCGTCGTCGTGGGCGATACCGTTGAGAACGTCCACCCGCTGCGCTGCACGGTCTTCG
>JAAEKA010000505.1 GCA_014155705.1 Anaerolineae bacterium clx_CAG2
GGCAATCACTGTGCCCGCCTGCAGCGTGGCCCCCTCGGGGTGATAGAGCTTGAGCACCACGCCGGCCACCGGCGCAGGCACCTCCGTGTCCACCTTGTCCGTAGAAACTTCCATAATCGGCGTATACTGTTCAACGGTATCGCCCGGCTGCACCAGCCAGCGGCTGATCGTCCCTTCCACCACCGATTCGCCCAGTTGGGGCATGATGACGTTGGTTGCCATGGCTCGTCCTCGTAAGTAAGTCGTGTGCGAGAACGTAATTAGTAATGCGTAATTCGTAACACGTAACCCGGAGTCGGCTTGCGGCGCGTCTTTCCGGGTTACGTGTTACTCGTTACGTGTTACTCGTTACGTGTTACTCGTTACGGGTTACGCTAATACTCCGCCAGCCAGCGCATCGATTCGGCGATCCGCTTCGCGTCCGGCATGAAGAAACTCTGCATCGGCAGGCTGAAGGGCACGCCGGGTATGTCGGGGGCGCCGTAGCGCAGCACGGGTGCATCCAAATCGTGGAAGGCCTCGGCTGCGATCAGGGCCGCCACCTCTGCGCCGACACCGAAGGAGAAATTATCCTCGTGAACGATCAGCGCTTTGCTGGTGCGGGCCACGGATTCGAGGATCGTCGCCTTGTCCAGTGGGGAGATGGTGCGCAGGTCCACCACCTCGACCTCGACGCCGTCCGCCGCCAACTCCTCGGCCGCCTTGAGGCATTCGTGCAGCATCATGCCGTAGGTAAAAACGCTGAGGTCGCGGCCGCGGCGCTTGACGTCGGCCCGACCGATAGGGACCACGTACTGGCCGTCGGGCGTCTCGCCCTTGACCAGCCGATAGGTTTTCTTGTTCTCCAGGAAAAGCACCGGATCGTTGGCCTGCAAGGCAGCGCGCAGCAGTCCCTTGGCGTCGTAGGGGGTAGCCGGCGCGACCACATAGAGACCGGGGAAGTGGGCGAAGGTGGCCTCGATGGACTGGCTGTGGTACAGCCCGCCGCCGATTCCGCCGCCGTAGGGCGCTCGGATCACCAGCGGGCAGGTCCACGTCCCGTTGCTGCGGTAGCGCATCAGCCCCGCTTCGCTGACGATCTGGTTCATGGCGGGGAAGATAAAATCGGCAAACTGAATCTCGCAGATGGGCCGCAGCCCGTGCAGCGCCATGCCAATGCCCACGGCGATGATCGAGGACTCCGACAGCGGCGAGTCGATCACCCGGTCGGAGCCGAACTCGGCGAACAGTCCCTGCGTAGCACGGAAGACGCCGCCGCGCGGCCCCACATCCTCGCCGGTGATGACGATGCGCGAGTCGCGGCGCATCTCCTCAGCCAGCGTGTCACGGATGGTCTCGAGGATGTTCTTGATGGCCATGGCTAACGCTCCTTTGCCTGGCCCGGCAGATGGCCGCCAGGCCAGCGCCAGGCGCGCACGGCCCGATCGCCCACGCTGCCGGCTTCGAAGACGCCCAGCAGCGCATCCTCTGGCTGGGGATAGGGCGCTCGCAGCGCTTCCTCCTGAGCCTGATCAATCTCGGCCATAACCTCTTGCTCGATGCGGCGCAGGGTTGCATCGTCCAGCAGGCCGCGCTGTTGCAGCTCGCCGGCCAGCCGGGGCAGGGGGTCGCGTCGTTTCTGGGCCTCCAGGTCGGCCCGGTCGCGATAGGTACGGTCGTCGTCGTCGCTGGAGTGGGCGGTCAGGCGGGTGGTGATGGCCTCCAGCAGGGTCGGGCCGTCGCCGCGCCGCGCCCGTTCCACGGCCTCCCTGGTGACGTTGTAGCTCTCGAAGAAGTCGTTGCCGTCAAAGCGCACGCCCGGCATGCCGTAGCCGTAGGCCCGATCGGCCGCGCCGGCCACGGCCATCTGCTTGGCCAACGGCACCGAGATGGCGTAGTGGTTGTTCTCCACCAGGCAGATAAAGGGCAGCTTATGCACGCCGGCCCAGTTCAATCCCTCGTGCCAGTCGCCCTGGCTGGTGGCGCCCTCGCCCAGCGCACACATGGCCACTTCCTGCTCCCCCTGCAGTTTGATGGCGAAGGCCACGCCCGCGCACTGCGGCACCTGGGTGGTGGTGGGGCTGGAGACGCTGACGATGCGCCGGCTGGCCAGGTTGTAGTGGTTGGGCATCTGCCGGCCGCCGCTGCCAGGGTCGGCCGCCTTGCCATAGGTGCCCAGGAAGATATCCACCCAGTTGGCCACGTCGGCCGGGCGGGGCAGGCGCTTGACGAAGTGCTCGCTGGCCGCCTCGACGATCGCATTGTAGAGGTTATCCGGATTGCGGCGCGCCAACTCGGCCACCGTGTCCACGCCGGCCCACTCCAGCAGGTTGGAGTAAACGGTGCCAACGCCCTTGATACGGGCC
>JAAEKA010000506.1 GCA_014155705.1 Anaerolineae bacterium clx_CAG2
CGGCGCAAGGAGACCGCGCCGTTGGCCATCTCCTGGTCGCCCACCACCAGCATGTAGGGCACCTTCATCAACTGCGCGTTGCGGATCTTGGCGTTCATGCGCTCGCTGCCCAGGTCGGCCGCGCCGCGGATGCCGGCCTGCCTGATCTGCGCCGCCACCTGCGAGGCATACTCCACATGGCCGTCGGTGATGGGGATCACGCGCACCTGCTCCGGCGCCAGCCAGACCGGGAACGCGCCGGCGTAGTGCTCGATCAGGAAGCCGATCATGCGCTCGTGCGTGCTAAGCGGCGCGCGGTGGATGCACAGCGGCGTCTCGTCGTGGCCCTCGGCATTGACGTAGCGCAGGTCGAAGCGCTCCGGCACGGCGAAGTCCACCTGGTTCGTGGCGAGCGTGAACTCTTTGCCAATCGCGCTCCAGATCTGCACATCGATCTTGGGGCCGTAGAAGGCGGCCTCATCCGGCACCTCCACGAAGGGCACGTTGCCGTGGATCATGGCGTTGCGCACCATCTCCTCGGTCTTGAGCCACAGCCGCTGGTTGTCCACGTATTTCTTGCCCAACCCCTTGGCGCTGTGCGTGCTCAGCCGCATGACGTAGCGGTCGATGCCGAACAGGTCGAAGTAGGCCCGGTACATAGCGATCACGGCCATGAACTCCTCTTCGAACTGCGCCTCGGAGCAGTAGATGTGAGCGTCGTTCATCTGCATGGAGCGCACGCGTAATAAGCCCATCAGCTCGCCGCTCTTCTCGTAGCGGTAGCAGGTGCCGTACTCGGCCAGGCGCACCGGCAGATCGCGGTAGCTCCTGGGCTTGGCCGCGAAGATCTTGTGGTGGAAGGGGCAGTTCATGGGCTTCATGTAGTAGCGCACCCCTTCCAATTCCATGGGCGGGTACATCGACTCGGCGTAATAGGGCAGGTGACCGCTGCGCTGGAAGAGCGCCTCCTTGGTCAGGTGCGGCGTGCGCACCCGCTGATAGCCAGCCTTGGTCTCCATGTCCCTGGCCAGGTCCTCTAACGCGTCAATCATGACGCCGCCGTTGGGCAGCCAGAGCGGCAGGCCGGGGCCGATCTCGTCGTCGAAGATGAAAATCTCCAACTCTTTGCCCAGCTTGCGATGGTCGCGCTTCTTGGCCTCCTCCAGCATCTGGAGATAGGCTTGCAGTTCCTTCTTGTTGGGCCAGGCCGTGCCGTAGATGCGCTGCAGCATGGGGTTGGCCTCGTCGCCGCGCCAGTACGCGCCGGCCACGGTCATCAGCTTGAACGCGTCGGCCGGGATCTGCCCCGTGTGCTCCAGGTGCGGCCCGCGGCAGAGGTCCTCGAAGCTGTCGTGCTTGAAGGTGCTGATCACCGGCGGCTCGCTGGTCTCGTTGCCGTACTCGTCGATGCTGCCCTGTGCCAGCCCGTCGATCAGTTCCAGCTTGTAGGGCTGATCGGCAAAGAGCTGGCGCGCCTCGTCGGCGCTGACCTGGCGGTACTGGAAGGGATGCCGGCCGCCGATCACCTGGCGCATGCGCTTCTCGATGGCATCCAGGTCCTCGGGCGTGAAGGTGCGTGGCCTGCCGTCCTCCCCCTTGCCCAGGTCGAAGTCGTAGTAGAAGCCGTTCTCGATGGGCGGGCCGATGGCGATCTTGGCCTGCGGGTGGATCTCCAGCACCGCCTGCGCCATCACATGCGCCGCGCTGTGACGCAGCTTATAAAGACTGTCTTGCTGCAAATCGCTTGACTTTGCCATGATGTATCTCTCCTGCAAGTTGGGGTGGACACGGAAACAAGCAGACAAGTGATCTGGGGTTGGTGGATTGGTGGATTGGCAGATTGGTCACGTGCGCTCATGACCAATCTGCCAATTTACCGATCTACCAATCTACCAGACCACGACATCTGATTCGCGCCGTGTCTCTGGGAATCAATAACCCCCTCACCTGTTGGGGCGAGGGGGTCTTCACGCGGTTCCACCCAACTTGAGGCGCAGGCTCGAGGCCACGCGCCATCTCGTTGCGGCCAGTAACGGGGCCAGCCGGGCCGGCTTACTGGGTGATCGGTAATCCCTAAACGGTGATCAGTCATTTTCTGACCGTTTACCGTTTACCGATCACCGATTACCGTTCCGCCGACCGCTCGCGGGTGGTTTTCGACGCCGCTCTGCTGCGGAGGCTTCCAGCCTTGGCGCTCCGCTCTCTGGCGCTTCGCTGGCGTCTACTCGTCCCGGTCAACGCGTTTGCTATAAGACTGTAGAGTGATTATAGGAGCAATCACCGCTCTTGTCAAACATACGGCAAAGGGCTGGCGTGGCCAGTCTGGGCCGGTCCCACCCACAAGCCCTGCTGGTCATCGAACTCCCAGTCGCGTGCGTCGATGGTCACAAC
>JAAEKA010000507.1 GCA_014155705.1 Anaerolineae bacterium clx_CAG2
GACGGCAGGTTGCCGATAGCGCGGCGGATCTCCGGCCCGTGGGCGACCACTTCCTTGCCAAATAGCGTGGCGCTGCCGCTGGTCAGCTCCACGTCGTCCAGCGGAGTGTTGGACTCAGCGCCCCCTACGGACACGGCCGTCCAGGCCGCCTTGACCTTCGTGTCGTCAGGCGCGTTGGCCAGCCCAACCCTGAGGTAGAAGACATCCTCAGGACCAAAGGTTGTCGTGGTTTGCGCGCCTGCCTCATCCTTGCTCAGGCGCGCGTCGGCGATGTTGGCCGTGCTGATGCTGACCTCGCGGCTGCACGCGGCCAACCCAAGGGCCATACCCAAAAGAACAATAAGATACAGAGATGATCGTTTCATACTCAAACACTCCTTGACCGATGCTGGGGAATTGGCGCCGATGAAGGTCGAGTGGACCGACCTGGCAGGGCGATGGAGACGACGATGAGTCGTTGGCGGCAGTTTGCTGGTTGGATCATCCGGCGGTCATTGGCGCGTGGGGCGAATTCTATCCGGCCCTGTGGGTTTTGTCAATCCACCGCGCGCGCGCCAAGTTGCCAGGACAGCGGAAGCGTGGTACCTTTGCAGGCGCGCGGCTTCGTGCAGTGCGCCACAGCCGCGCAGTAACTTACCAATCAACCGAGTAGGCGTAGAAACCGGGAGTTTTTGTGAGCGCTTTGTGCTTGATCCAGCCAGTACAAACTCCCGGTTTCCAGAGGACATCAGTTTAGAATCGAGCCTGTCATGGACTTTCAACGTTTCGACCGTTATGTCGATCAACACGCCGCCGAGCTGCTGAGCCGGCTGGAGGCGCTGTGCCGCATCCCCAGCGTGTCGGCTGAGAAAGGCCCGGCGATGGCCAAGGCCGCTGACTTCGTGTCGGACCTGTGCCGCTCGGCCGGCCTGGCGACCGAGGTTGTGCCCCAGCCCGCCGGCCCGCCGCTGCTGATCGCGCAGGGCGGCGCGGGACCGCGCTGCCTGATGATCTACAACCATTACGATGTGCAGCCTGCCGACCCGCTGGAGTTGTGGCTGTCACCTCCCTTTGAGCCGACTGTGCGCGATGGCAAGCTCTATGCGCGCGGCGCGGCCGACAATAAGGCCGACCTGGCAGCGCGGCTGAGCGCGATCCAGATCTTCCAGGAGACCATGGGCCCGCTCCCGCTGCGCCTGCTCTACGTGATCGAAGGGGAGGAGGAAACAGGCAGCCAGCACCTGTTCCGCTTCGCCGCCGAGAACGGCGCGCTGCTCAGCCAGGCCGACGGCTGCCTGTGGGAGTTCGGATCCAAGGACGAGGCCGACCGGCCAGTGATCAGCCTGGGGGTCAAGGGCATCCTGGCCGTGGATTTGCACGCCCGCACGGCCAGCAGCGACGCGCATTCGGGCAACGGCGGCATCTTCCCCAACGCAGCCTGGCGGCTGGTGGAGGCGCTGCACACCCTGCGCAGCCCCGACGGTCAGGTGCTGATCGACGGGCTGCTGGACCACATTCGGCCACCCACGCCCGCGCAACTGGCTTTGCTGGCAGAGCTTCCCCTGGACGTTGAGGCGGTTCAGCGCACCTATGGCCTGCGCAACGGCTTTTTGGGTGGGCTGAAGGGCGTCGACGCGCTGCGCCGCTGGCTGCTGGAGCCGACTGTGACCATCAACGGCATGTGGGGCGGCTACACCGGCCCCGGCGGCAAAACAGTGATCCCTGCCCAGGCCGCGGCCAAGCTGGACCTACGCCTGGCGCCCGACCTGACACCAGATTTGGCGCTCCAATTGCTGCGCGAGCACCTGCGGCGCCGCGGCTTCGACGACATCGAGGTGGTGGATCAACAGGATGGCCTGCTGCCGGCGCGCACCGATCCTGATGCTTTGATTGCCCAGGCTGTGACACGGGCCATCCGCTCGGTCAGCGCCAGGCCGCCGGTGGTCTTCCCGTCATCGCCCGGCAGCGGGCCGATGCACGAGTTGTGCGGCATTCACGGCGTGCCGGTGGCCTCTGCGGGCGCGGGCTGGGCCAACAGTTTCATCCACGCGCCCAACGAGAGCGTGCGCGTGGCCGACTACCTGGAGGCGATTCGGGTGATGGGACGGTTGCTGGCGACGTTTGCGGAGTGAACGCGTCCCTCAGCGCAGGATTAGTTCACGCTGCGGCGCGCCCAGATAGGCGGTTCCTTCTTCCGTAACCAACACGTCCTCCTCTAGGCCGACGTAGCCGTAGCCGGGCACTGCCAGCCCTGGCTCCACCGTGTAGACGTGGCCGGCTTCCAGGGCGCGGAAGGGGGTGTCGCCGTAGCGCTCCCAGGCGGGGCCAAGCACGCCGCCGCCATCGTGGGCGTTGCGCCCCAGGTGGTGGCCAGTGGCGTAGCGAAACTCCGGATAGCCCGCTTCCACGATCACCCGCCGCGCGGC
>JAAEKA010000508.1 GCA_014155705.1 Anaerolineae bacterium clx_CAG2
AGCTATCGCTGGTCAAAGGCGCACGCACCGATTTGGTCAAAGTAGTTGATGGAACAGAGGTGGCCGGACTCGTCAACAGTTGGGAGGTTCGTGACCGACAACGCATGGAAGAAGCTCGGCCGCCAGCACGACCGCGAGCAGCACGGAAAGTCCGATCCCAACGAGCCTGCGATCAGGGGCAGAGGCGCGCAAGAAAGCGACGCTACGGGCGAAGGTAGTCATCGAGGAAGTCCAGCACTTTCTGAACGTTGTGCGGCGTGGCGAAGGCCGGATCGGCGTGGCGAGCGCCGGGAAGCAGCTCGAACCGGACCTTGTCTGCGCCCAGCAGCGCACGCGCTTCGGCAGCGAAGGCGACCGACTGTTGGTGTGGTACTGTATCGTCAATGTCGCCGTGCTGAATGAAGAAGGGTGGGACGCCCGCGTGCAGGTACGCTGCCGGGCTGGCAGCGCGCACCAGTTCTGGAACTTCAGTGATCTGCCGGCCCAACAGCAGCGATTCAGGCGAGTTGGGGCCGCTGTGAGCGGTCTCGGCGGCCGGCGCCATACCTGATGCAGCCAGTTGCTCGTCCATCTTGAGGAAATCGGTCGGTCCATACCAATCCACGACCGCCTGCACGTTGCACGGCTGGTCAGCATTGCCCAGCGCGCGGTCGTCCAGTTCCAGCACATGCGCCGACACACCGGCCATCAGGGACAGGTAGCCGCCGGCCGATCCGCCCCAGACGGCCATGCGCTGCGCATCGACAAGCAGCGTGACGGCCTGTGCGCGCAGCCAGCGAAGAGCAGCCTTGACGTCATGCACCAGCGCCGGAAACCTCGCCTCGCCGCTCATTCGATAGTTGACGGACGCCACCACATAGCCGCGCGTCAGTCCCTCCAGCATGGGGGTCAGTTGCAGATCGCGCTTGTCGCCGCCCATGAAGGCCCCGCCATGAATAGCTACGATGACGGGGAAGGGGCCATTGCCCTCGGCCGGCCAGTAGATGTCCAACTTCTGCGCCAGGGACATCTGGGCGGCGGCGCTGAACGGCCCAAACAGGGCATCGACCAACTGTCCACGGCCGCAAGCCGCGAGTACCTGGGCACCTACACAGCCAGGTTCTTGATCACTGCCAATCCATTGGCGCGCAGTGTCCTGCAACTGGCCAAGGAGAAGCAGGTCACGGTGGTGACGCTAACGGATTACC
>JAAEKA010000509.1 GCA_014155705.1 Anaerolineae bacterium clx_CAG2
TGCCCGAAATCGTGGCTCGGTACTGGATTGCCCATGAGACACTCGCTTTGCTACTGGATGGCCTGGACGAGGTGCGCACTGATCGACGCACGGGCGTGGTCGAGAAGTTGAACCAATATCTCGACCAGCACATGAACCCCTGGCTAGTAATCTGTTGCCAAGACAAACAGTATGAACAACTCATCGCAACCGGTTCTGCACTTGGAGATGTCGATGCTTTGGTACTCCAACCGCTCGTTCCGGATGAGATAAGGAATTACCTGGAACGATTGCCGGGATCCGAGCCGAAGCAGCTTTGGCGTGTGCTTCAGAATGACAGATTGCTGCAGGAATTGGTCGACACACCGCTCATGCTCACTACCATACTGCAATTTGCCGACCAGCTTGACTGGAGTGCCGTACCCTTTGAACAGGGGATCGCGGCGATGCGCGCCCACATCTATGACGCCTACATCTGGAGCATACTGGCGCTGCCCTGCGCCACTGAACGGCACTACTCGAACGACAAGACCCTCAAGTGGCTTCGTTGGCTGGCGGGGAAGATGGTCTGGCACGGACAGACCGTGTTCCTGTTGGAGAGCATGCAGCGTAGCTGGTTCAACCGTTCCCCGCAACATCTTGTTGGGATACCAGTTTTCGGGTTGCTTTTCGGGCTGCTTTTTGGGCTGGTTTTTGGGCCGCTCCTTGGGCTGCTTGGCGGGGTACTTGCCGCGCTGCTTGTCGAGCAGAGAAACGTGAAACCGGTTTACTTCGAGTTTGACAAGCGCAGTATCCGCTGGGGAGTGCTTTCCGGGATACTCATTGGGCTGGCGTTTGGGTGGATTGGCCAAATGATGTACGGGGTACATCTTGGGTTGCTGTTCGGGTTAGTTAGTGGGTTATTTGCGGGGTTGTCGTTTGCACTGGCTTTCGGGGCTAAGGACATGGACATACCTACTCCAATTGAGAGTGACAGTACTAGACGGGCAAATGCTGCAATCCTTCAATCACTGCGCAACGGACTGATTGTCGCACTGATTGTCGGACTGCTTTTTGGGCCGTTATTCGGGTCGTTTGTTAGTCTGGTTGTCACTAGCAATAACGGTTTGCTTGCCAGTCTGACTTTCGGATTGCGTATTGGATTGCTTATCGGTATGGTTTATGGACTGGTTTCTGGTTGGATTTTCGTCATCAGACACTACATCCTCCGC
>JAAEKA010000051.1 GCA_014155705.1 Anaerolineae bacterium clx_CAG2
CCAGCAGCGGGATAAATGCGTTGAGTACGCCGTCGCTCAACGCATTTATGAAACCGACCACACGGCCGGTTTCATCGTCGATGGCCAGCACTACCGCGGCGCTGCGTTGCAGGATGGTCAGGTGCGTCTCTGGCGACGGCGGGTTGGGCCAGCCCACGAAGAATTCGCGCAGTTGGTCTGGAGAGATATGGTCGGCAGAGGTGAGAAAGCGCATAGGGCAACAAGGCGTGGCTCGGTCGGGAGACCGGCCACAGCGTTGATACGGGCGTGGCTCGGTCAGGAGACCGGCCACAGCGAGGCTACCCCTTCAGCTTCTCGGCAAAGTTCTTGCGCAGCTTGGCCACTTTGGGCGAGATCACCACCCGGCAGTAGGGCTGGTTGGTGTTGTTGACGTAATACTCCTGATGATAGTCTTCGGCGACATAGAACTTGGTGGCGCCCGTCACCTCGGTCACAATCGGCTTGTCGAAGACCCTGGCCGCGTTCAGTTCGGCGATCACCGCCTGGGCCGTCGCCTTCTGCTCCTCCGAGTGGTAGAAGATGGCCGAGCGGTACTTGGGCCCCACGTCGGCGCCCTGGCGGTTCGGCGTCGTGGGGTCGTGGATGGCGAAGAACACCTCCAGCAGTTCACGGAAGGAGATCACGGCCGGGTCGAAGGTGATCTGCACCACTTCGGCGTGACCGGTGCGGCCGTCGCACACCTGGCGATAGGTGGGGTTGGTCACGAAGCCGCCGGAATAGCCGGACACCACGTCCTCGACCCCGCGCAGGTCGTCGAACACCGCCTCCAGGCACCAAAAACAGCCGCCGCCCAAGGTGGTCACTTCAAGGTTGGTCGATTGACTCATAACAGGATTACCTCTTTCTGATGGATCGTTGTTGTCGTTACGATTACCTTAATGGTACCACCCAATCGGCGGATGTACTGCGACCGACCTTACTTTGGCCGCACTGCGATGAACTGGCGCAGAAAGCGCGTTTGAACGACCGGCT
>JAAEKA010000510.1 GCA_014155705.1 Anaerolineae bacterium clx_CAG2
GATATCTGGTGACGGCGGCGCAACAACGAATAGGTCCTATCAATGGATGCCTGACAGTCGCAGTATCATCCTTCCAAATCCCATTTATGGCTCGCAGATGTTTTCGCTTGATAATGAGACGTTGACTTCAGGTGATCGCTCAACATGTAGAAGACGCCATTGTTGGTCGAGTATCCGCTCCGGCGCAGCCCGCCGCCTTCGTAGTAGCTGGTGGCGACCGCGCCCTGCCGTTCGTAGATGCCGGCGATGTAGACGGTGGTCACGCCGCTCACGGTTCCCTTGACCCGGTTGCCATCCGCATCGTACAGGAAGGTCGCGAGAGTGGTCGTCCCCTGCTTCACCTCGGTCAGGCGGTTTTCGTAGTCGAACACCAGGGTATAGTTCATGCCAGAGATGGTCCTGCTGGTCTGATTGCCGTTGCCGTCGTAGCCGTAGCTGTTGCCGTAGGCCGCGCTGTCGGCGTGCGGCTTGCCGGCGTTGTGGCTGTAAGCGTTGCCGGCGTAGCTGGTGATGTTGCCAATGGCATCGTAGACGTAGGTGTGGTTGTACGGCCCCGTGCCGCCGGTGGCGTAGGCCGTGCAGCCGCTGTTGCCGGTGAAGGCGACCGTCAGCCGGTCCAGCGCGTCGTACTGGAAGCACTGGCGCTGGCTGCTGTTGACGCCGTCCACCAGGCTGGCGATGTTGCCTACCGCATCGTAGCTGTATGACAGGTTCTGCAGGTTGGTGTATGGGCTGGGGACGCCGGCCCGCAAGGTCAGGAGGCGCATGGTATTCTGGTCGTAGACGTATTGCCGCGTCAGGCCGTTCGATCCCGTGTCCAGCCGCTGCTCGGCCACCTGGCCGCGCGCGTTGTAGGTGGCGCTGGACACGTAGGGCACGCCGCTTACTGTCTCCAGAACAGATCAATAATTGACCAGCCTGTCTCCTGACCAGGATAATACAGCTGAGTCAGCGTCTCATTATCAAGCGAAAACATCTGCGAGCCATAAATGGGATTTGGAAGGATGATACTTCGACTGTCAGCCATCCATTGATAGGACCTATTCGTTGTTGCGCCGCCGTCACCAGATATC
>JAAEKA010000511.1 GCA_014155705.1 Anaerolineae bacterium clx_CAG2
GGCTACGTAGAAGTGGTTGTTGTGCATGCGCTAAGCATACACCGGAGAAGGGCGTGAGTCAAAGTCCGCGCGCCGTGCTGAAACCTTCCCGGCGATCAAAGCGTATGGTACAATGCAAGGTGATCAGTCGCTCAAAAGACGCCGGGCGCTTGACCCGCCAGTGCTGGCGCAGGGGTCCTTTTCCTGCCCGTCGTCACAGCGTTGTTTCGTCAGTCGGAGCATTCAGTGAGCAATACCGAACAACAGGAACTGCAGTGGATTGCAGCCGCCCGGCGCGGTGATCGCAATGCGTTCAGCAAGTTGGTGCAGGCCTATCAGATCCCCGTTTACAACCTGACCTACCGCATGCTGGGCAACGCCCAGGAGGCTGAGGACGCTGCGCAGGAGACTTTTCTGCGCGCCTATAAGCGGCTCAGCACCTATCTGCCTGACAAGAAGTTCAGCAACTGGATCCTCTCTATCGCCTCCCATTATTGCATCGACCTGTTGCGGCGGCGGCGCTTCCAGTGGTT
>JAAEKA010000512.1 GCA_014155705.1 Anaerolineae bacterium clx_CAG2
GGTTAATGGTGAACGGGTAACGGTTAACACTTGCGCCTGCGCGCAGTGCAGGTGTGGGTAATGGGGAAGAGGCGACGGCGCGCAGGGCGGCCTGCAAGCGGCGGCGGCGCAGGGCGGCGGTGAGGGGGCCGAGGAGGGGCGCGCCGGTGACGGGGGCCAGCGGGGACCAGCGGAAGGTGTAGAGGCCGTCGGCGACGTGGGTCAGCGCCGGCTGGGTGACGCCGGCCAGGCCCGGCCGCGCGCGCAGATAGGGCTCCTCACCCACGTACAGCAGCGCCGTCACGCGCGCCAGCCGCCGCGCGATCTGCGGCTTGTCCTGCCAGATGGCGCTGGGCGGGTCGGGGGTGAGGAAGAGGATGGGATGCTGAAGTGCCAATGGTTCTGTCCGAGCGCGCATAGATCGTTGACAAGACCGGTTTTGATCTGATCCCTTGAGTGTCGGATGAAATTCTAGCATGCCGTTCCGGTTTCTACAAACGTCACATCCTTTGTGGACACTATAAGAATGCGAAGACCCTCATACAGATGTGCAAACGAGCAGCAAAGGTTGATCAAAAGATGATCTGGGTCATAGTGAAGTCAACAGAAATATGCTATAATGCCATCGTCCTGGCGTCGATAACTGAACGCAGACAAATATGTCCAGTGGGTTGGCAAACGGCTTGGTACGACAGCGCCGGAGAACAAACAATGCAACGTGTGCTTCTGCTCCTCATGTTGTTACCCATAGGTTTCGTAGCCGTGCGGGTGGGATGGCCTGGGCTGA
>JAAEKA010000513.1 GCA_014155705.1 Anaerolineae bacterium clx_CAG2
CCGTCCAGGTCGAAGAGCACGGCGGCCACTGGCCGGCCGCGCAGGAGGGCGGTTGGCCGGTCGGGCGCAGGCCCGACCGGCGATGCAGGCGCTGTGTCAGAGGATGGAGCGTGGCCGGGAATGTTCATGGACGTGGGGCGCATGGGCCTCATGCTACCACAAGTTGCGAGGATCGGGAAAGAGCCGTGTCGTCCCTGTCACAGACCTGCAAGGTTTTCCGAAACCTTGAAGGTCTTTTGCTCCCGCCCGGCAAAAAAGAACCTCCGCCCTGCCAGGCTGATCGGCGCTGTCGCCCGATGCAGCCTGATGTGCGGAGGTGTCCCGGTGATCAGTCTTCACTGACCAGATTTGCGTGATCGATTGCCGGCCACGGGGCGCCGCTTTCACTCGACCGGCCCAACGGCCTCCAGGGGCCAGTAGCTAAGCCAGGCCTTGCCGACGATGTTGTCGATGTGCACCGGACCGAAGGAGCGGCTGTCGTTGCTGGCCCGCCGGTTGTCGCCCATCACGAAGACGTGTAGAGGCGGCACCACGCGTGGGGCCAGGTTGCCGCGCGTCTCCTGGTCCAGGTAGGGCTCGTCCAACGGCTGGCCGTTGACGTAGACCCGGCCGTCGCTGATCTCCACCTGGTCGCCGGGCAGGCCGATCACCCGTTTGATCAGCATCTCATCCTCTGCCCGCACCCGCAGCACGACGATGTCGCCCCGCTCAGGCGTGTGCAGCCGGTAGGAGACCTTTTCGACCACCAACCGCATGTCGGTGTGCAG
>JAAEKA010000514.1 GCA_014155705.1 Anaerolineae bacterium clx_CAG2
TCTCAAAGCAGACGTCCGGGGTGCGGACGAACTCAACGCCATCAGCGGAGGTCATGATCTGCGGTTCCGCATGGCAGGGGTCATCCGCTTGAGGGACCGCAGGGGGTTGCAGATCTGGGCCAAAAAGAGAATCCAGATGAGGGCATTTACTACGATGACTGCTATTCAGAAACCGGGTTTTTCTCGTGCGAGCATGGTTCATGTCTTCGCAAACGCCTTTCATGGCGCCATGACCTTGGTCTGCGAGACAAAAACCCGGTTTCTAATGCCATGCCTGAACAGTTACCACGAAACATTGTTTGACGAGCTTGCTGTGCTGCTTCCGCCCGCGGGTACTAAACAGGTGTCCTCTAGAAACCGGGAGTTTGTACTGGCTGGATCAAGCAGCAAGCGCTCACAAAAACTCCCGGTTTCTACGTGCACTCGGTTTAGTGGAGATTGTTGGTATCCAGGAGCGCGCGGAGCGCTGTAAGCTGGGCAGACACGGCGGCTCGGGCTGTGCCGCCGTAGACTGCCCGCTGCTCTACTGACTGCTCAAAATTGAACACTGCAACCACATCGGGTCCGAACTGCGGGCTGATGGACTGGTACTCGACTAGCGGCAGGTCACGCAGGGAGACGCCCAAGGTCTCGCTGCG
>JAAEKA010000515.1 GCA_014155705.1 Anaerolineae bacterium clx_CAG2
TACGCATTCTGTTCGGTTGTTAGGGTAGCAATCGCAATCTAACAAGTGAAAAACAAGCTTTGTTGGTGGCTCGAGCGGAGGAGGTACACCCAGTCCCATCCCGAACCTGGTAGTTAAGCCCTCCAGCGCCGATGGTAGTTGGGACGCAGGTCCCTGTGAGAGTAGGCCGCTGCCAACAGAGCTTGTTTTTTGTTTTCTAAGATTCTTTTGCATATGTTGGTGGGTTGTGCTAGAATCGGCCCCGACGCAAGATCAGACCTTGTTTGATTGGCTTTGGTCCAGGGTTCGAACTACCGTCGGGGCATCTAGGCCCGCCCATCCAGGTAATTGGCCGCCAGGCCACCCTGTTCCCATGTGCATCTGTTTTGACGCCAGGGCGATCTAGCGCAGTGACGCTTAGTTCTCCCCTGGCGTTTTTTTGTGTTCCAGACCCTGCTTGAGTCGCTTGACCAGTTTTTGAGGTGCTTTGTGAGTGATTATCAGCTTTTGGCTGTTGACCTGCAAGTCGAACCTGACGTGGTATTCAGTTGCGTGTTACCTCTAATGGCGGACGCGAAAAAGGGCGGTGCGCCTCGTGGGAGACACACCGCCCTGTAGATGGAGTGAACCGATGCCCTCTGGAGGAGGGGGGTGGTTCAC
>JAAEKA010000516.1 GCA_014155705.1 Anaerolineae bacterium clx_CAG2
CACGCCAAAGCCATGCTCATGCAGCCACTGGATGTAGCCGATCCAGATGGTGGCCTGCGCAAGCTCGCGCGCGTAGGGGTTGATCTCGATGCCGTACAACTGGTCGGGCGACGGCGAAAAAGGAAAAGGTCTTGTTGTCCACAGCGACTTTCTGATCGATGCGCACCAGATTGCGCCAACCTTTGACACCCACGGTGCGCCCATCAAACTGGAAGCTTGTCGAGAAGTCTGGTTTGGTCGCTGCAATCGTGCGATTTTTCCAGTGTCTGGGCAACGGACGCACTTTCTGGCCGTATTCGGGCGGGCGTCCCCGCGGCTTGCGGGCCGGCAAGTGATTGCGCCGCGCCGAGCAGTTGAGGTCCGTCCGCACGACGTAGCGCTTCATGTGGGCCTGCTGCATGTCGGCGACCGAAGCGCCCGCATCGTGAATGGCGACCTCGTGTTCGCCCAAGTGGTCACTGGTCCACTGCAAAGCCTGTTGTTTGAGCGCTTGATCGCTCAAGCCTTGCCCAGCGCAGATCATATGCTTGAGCAAGGGAATACGCTGTCCGCCCAAGTTGCCCACCTGAGCGATCAAGGCCAAACCAACGCCCTTGATCGCCCGGTTGGCCAGGCGGTAGAAGAACTTGCCCGTCCAGCCTT
>JAAEKA010000517.1 GCA_014155705.1 Anaerolineae bacterium clx_CAG2
CCCATCCCAGGGCCAGCGGTTGGTCGGCCTTGCGGCCGCGGCCTTGACGGATGCGTAACCAGGCCGTGGCCGGTTGGCGGATCATATACGCGCTCAAACCGCCCACCAACGTGAGCAGCAAGGCCAGACCAGCCAGCGGAGCGGCGCCAGGCGCAGCCAGACCGACTACGGCGCCAACGAGCCAGGGCACCAGCAGCCACGACCAGGCGCCGTGCTCGGTAGGGACGACCAGGGATTTACGAAAAAAGGCGCGACGGGGCGCTGTGTGAGTCATGGGAGATTTCCAGGTTTATGAACGGGTGCGGAAGAACCAGAAAGAACGGGATGGTCCAGCAGGCTCAGGCGAACATTCTACCCGATACGTCGCCATCTGTCAATGATAGCCAGGAACCTCGATTTGCGGCCTCGAAAAGACGCGCTACAATGACGCCATGACTTCGACTCAACGACAGGAGGCACCCATGACCGAACCCAGGCCCATCGAGGCCTTTCCTGCCCAGATCGTCCACGACGAAGGCGCTCACGGCGCGGCCATCCGCTGGGTGATCAGCGAGGCCGACGGCTCTGACACCTATGCCTTGCGGGTGATCGAACTGGAGGCTGGCGGCAACACACCGCACCACAGCCACTGGTTCGAGCACCAG
>JAAEKA010000518.1 GCA_014155705.1 Anaerolineae bacterium clx_CAG2
GTCGGGTCAATCCTGGGACTGGCTTTTGGTTTGGCAACTGTCATCAAACACTACTCCCTCCGCCTCGTCCTGTTCCTCGACGGCTCCATGCCTCTCAACTACGTCCAGTTCCTGGACTACTGCGTCGACCGCGTCCTCCTGCGGCGCGTCGGCGGCGGCTACATGTTTATCCACCGCACGATGATGGAGCACATCGCCGGTCTTGACCTGGAGAAGTGGAAGGAGCGAACCGGGTAGTCTTCGCGGTTACGATCATAACCCCAAGCTCCATCTACTCCTGCCGGCGACAGACAGCGCTGGCGTGTGATTTTGGCTTACCGAATATGACGAAGATCATGGTAAGCGTGGCGGAAATGCGGTATAGTTGATACAATCACTCGCCGTCAGCATTTTCGGCGTTGCCAGGCTCATTGAGTAGCCACCGGGACCGAAGCAAGCTGATAGCTGAACGGCCTGCAAATCGTAGGTGGATAAACATGTAGCCGCCGCCGACGCGCCGCAGGAGGACGCGGTCGACGCAGTAGTCCAGGAACTGGACGTAGTTGAGAGGCATGGAGCCGTCGAGGAACAGGACGAGGCGGAGGGAGTAGTGTTTGATGACAGTTGCCAAACCAAAAGCCAGTCCCAGGATTGACCCGAC
>JAAEKA010000519.1 GCA_014155705.1 Anaerolineae bacterium clx_CAG2
ACACAGCCGACAGCACAAAAGCCATCAACCAGGGGTCGCCCTTCGCGCCTTGATCAGTGATGAGAAACCCGCCGGGAATGGCCAGCGCCACAGTCAGCGCATACAGCGCCAAAGCCATGCCGAGCACATTGGGCCCGTCGCGCCGTCGCGGGCCGTTGCGCGCAGGGAAAAGCCGGGCCAGGTCGATCTCCATGCCGGCAAGGAAGATCAGGAAGGCCAGGCCGATGTCGGCCATAAAACGGAGTATCGCATCTTCGCCCACAATGCCCAGCAGCGACGGGCCGATGACGATGCCTGCCAGGATCTCGCCCACCACCACCGGCACGCGCCGAAAGCGCGCCAGGACAATTGGCACCAGGAATGCCAACAACACAACCAGCAGCAGCGGCAGAAATCGATTGGGCTCTTCGGAGAGGTACGTTGACAAGTGCATGGCATCCTCAGCGTCAGGCTGGCGCCTATGATAACCCCACAACGGCGCAGGGGCAAGCTGGCATGTAGCCCGGTGCGATTGGGCATTGGTAGCCCATGTTCCGGAACTCGAAGGCCTGTTTGTACAGGTAGAGCACGAAAAAGAGGGTGGAGTCCAGAGGACCGCCGTTCGTGGCAACAAAGGCGTTGGTGAACGACTGAAAAGTGCTG
>JAAEKA010000052.1 GCA_014155705.1 Anaerolineae bacterium clx_CAG2
ACGACGCAGTACGCCGCGGCGCTGCCAATCGGCCAGCGTGGCCGCCGCGCGCCGGTAGCGGTTGGCGCGGTCGTCGTCGCCCGATTGGTCGGCCGTCAGTTCCAGGCGCACCACATTATGGGGATGGCGGTCGTAGAATGCAGCCTGCTGGGCCGGACTGATCACGTCGTAGGGTGGGGTGAGCAATTCGCTCAAGCTGGCAGCGCCGGCCGCAGTCAGGTCGTAGCGCCATCCCTGGAAGGGTTGGATACGGATCATCGAGTCCCTTTCACAGCAATGAAGCGGGCGCCGTATGCCCGCTTCATTGCTGTCTGGTATTATCGCATGATTCAGACTTTGCAAGTCGCCGTCGCATCCTGAGAAGCCAGGTCTTGCGCGGTAAATCAGGTGTGCCCTGAACTGCCGACTCCCAAAGTCTCTGGCTGGTATTACAGATCGGTAAGCCGATCGGCGATACTCTCGCCCACGGCAGTGGTCGGTGTGCGATGCAGCGGCCGGTAGCCCTGACTGGCCAACTCGAGCGTGGGCAGGGTGGCCTCGTCCGGCTTGTCAGACATGGTGAGCAACAAACAGCCGCGAGCTTTCAACCACAGCGCCACCTCCCGCACTTCCTGGGTGATGCACACCTGCTCTGCCAGCAGGGTCTCCAGCGGGGTGTCCTCGGCCAGCCGGCCGAAGCGCTCGACAGTACACAGGTACTCGTTGCGGCGAAAAGCCTTGAAAGGTGTGGGATCGCCGGCCTGCACCAGCGGGTAGACCTTGCGGTGGATGGTCTCGAATCCGGAGAGGTCGGAGAAGGAGTTCGATTTCTCTGAAGAAATCGAACTCCTGGCCGCCAGTGCTCCATCCACCCAGGCGATGAACTGCTCGAAGTTGCGCATTGCGCCGGCTTGGACCTGCGCCGCCAGTGTGGCCAGGTCGATCAGGCCCGCGCTGACGGCCAGACAGATGTAGGCCAGGTAGTCCTGGTTGTCGGCCGTGAAAGGATGATAGGCCGGCTCTTTCAGCTCGTTATGCGCCGCCTGGACGCGGGCCAGGTCGAAGGCGGCGCCCAGCAGGCCGGCAGCCGTGCGGTGCAGCCCCTCGACACGCGCGTGGTCGATGAC
>JAAEKA010000520.1 GCA_014155705.1 Anaerolineae bacterium clx_CAG2
CAGCGACGATTGGCCAGTTCTGAACCAACAGGTAGCCCAATTTCTGAACAAATTCGGACAGGGCTCGCCTGAGCTTCTCCGATACACCGGCCTATTACCGCCTTAAATTCTTAAGGTTCATAAGCCGCAACTACAAGCGGCTGCCGCCATCAATAGCTACGTTCTCGATTGCCGCCGGCTTCCGGCCCAACCAGGCGTGGGCCGCCGCCGCCGCCTGGTTCATGGCTTCTCCCAGCCGGGGCGTGGCCATGAAGACATTCTCCTCACCGACCAGCGTCAGCAAGCCGGTCTTGGCCAGCTGGTTGCGCACAGGCGGTTCTATCCCTACCAGCATGAGCTTGCTATCGTGCGCCTGCAAGGCTTCGGCGTAGCGTTGCAGGACGGCGACGAACGTGCTGCCGATCTCGCTCTTGCCGCGCAGGCCGATGGCCACCACGGCATGGGTTGTCTCGTCCAGCTCAGGCAGCATCTCCTCCAGGTTCTTGGCCGCCGCGAAGAACAGGCTGCCGTATACCATCAGCATGGTGAGTTGTTGTCCGCAAGATTGTGCGTTACAATGGCGTCCGCTTCGTGTACTGGAATGTAACCATGATGACCTCACCCATCGACTTTCCCCCTGCCTTTCACCTGCTGGCCAAGCCGACC
>JAAEKA010000521.1 GCA_014155705.1 Anaerolineae bacterium clx_CAG2
TTCGGCTCGATCATCAATGTGGCCGGCAACATCCCGCTGCGCACGCAGACAGCCGCCGTCTACGTCTGGGGGGAGGTCGAGTCGGAAAACCGCTTCGGGGCCAGCGCAGTCTCGGTCGCCCTGCTGGCCATCGCCTTCACGTTGATCCTGGTGGTCGATCTGATCCAAGCCCGCCAGGATGGCTCTCAAAGTCGTCAACAGAAGGAGGTCGCATGAAGGCTCCACCTGATTTTGCCGCCCCGATTTCACCCGGACGGTCTCCAGCGCCCTTGAACTGGCGTCGTCGTTGGCTGCGCCGGGCGCTGATTGCCATCGTCCTGCTCTATGCAGGCGTTTTAATCGTGGAGCCGCTGCTGGGTCTCGTTCTGGGCGCCTTCGCCGATGGGGTGGGATCTATGCTGGCAACCTTCCAGGATCGGCAGGTGCAGAAAGCCTTTGGTCTGACGTTGCGCATCAGCCTGCTGGTAGTGGTGATTCAGGCTATCTTCGGCACGCGCGTGGCCTGGATGCTGGTACGCGATGATTTTCGGGGAAAGAGGTTCATCAACGGCCTGATCGACCTGCCCTTCGCCGTCTCGCCGGTGGTGGTGGGCTACATGTTGCTGCTGCTTTTTGGCCGCCAGGGACTGTTTGCTCCTGTGCTCCAG
>JAAEKA010000522.1 GCA_014155705.1 Anaerolineae bacterium clx_CAG2
AGAGGTGGAAGTCGACCGTGATGCCGTGGTCCGCCAGCTCCCACACCGAGGCGTCAGCCTGCATGTTGGCCGCGTTGGTCTCTTCGGTATAGCCGTTCAAAGCATCCAGCGGCACCTCCGTCTGCCCGATCACAGTGGTCGTGTAGGCGGTCAGGAAGTCGATGTAGGGATCGACGATCGCCCGGATGGCCGGATCTTCCGGCGTGGACATCTCCACCTTCAGATAACGCCCTGCCCTGGCTACAACCTCATAGCCGCCGATAGGCTTTGGCAGCAAGCCGATAACGACCTCGCCCAGGTAGTTGTTATAGCGATAGGCGTGGTTGACGATCACCGGCGTGTTGTTGGGACCGCCCACGAAAGCCGGCAGGTAAAGATAGGGGCCTGACGCGCTGGTTTGCCGGCTGGGGTCGGTATGGCTGTGCCCGCCAAGAATGACATCGATGCCCGGCGCCGCGGCCGCCAGTGCGGTCTCGACGGTGTTGTCGACTTCGATGCTGGCAGGGTTAGTCGTGAAACCGATGTGGGTCAGAGCGATAACAGCGTCGTTCGCCCCCTGCAAGATCGGCGCCAGCTCTATCGCCTTCGAGATGGGGTTGGTGAAGGTCAGGCCGACGATGTTGCTGGGCAACTCGTAGTTGGGC
>JAAEKA010000523.1 GCA_014155705.1 Anaerolineae bacterium clx_CAG2
CTCGAAGCTGCTCAGAAGTAGCAGTTCGGGAATCTCGTCGGTTTCGTGAATCAGATCGCTATAAAGAGATAGCAGAACCGGTTTACCGCCCGTCAACAACTGCAGAGCCTTCAACCTATCTCGGTTGCATTTCGGTTGACCAATTCCTCCCGCAGTGTTACAATCGCGTCAAACGCCCTCTTGCGCCGTAGTCCTCTGCGGCGTCACGTCTGTCAGCGGCAGGTCCAGATAACGGGGCTTGCCCGCTGTCATCGGGCTTAGTTCAACTCTAGATTATCCTGCCGTGACCGACGGACTACGTGTGGCGGCTCTCTTTCTAAACAACCGTCAGCCATCATGATGATTGGCTTTGCCAACTGGGTTGTCTGTTTGACCCCAGCGCGCCACATGAATCTCTTGTTCGTTAGGTGCCTTTGCACGGTTCTATCGTGAGGTTAGCATGGACCTGATCCAAGAATTTCTTACTCGCTATCGGCGAGAGTTCGACTTTTACGATCAAGCTGCCAGACTCTTGGCTCAACTAGGGGTTCGGACTGTATGCCGTCAATCCGCTGGGGCCGGGATACAACTGGGGTTTCAATACCCTGGCGGGTGTTCGGGGGTTCGGACGTATACTAGGGTACACTGTTGAGACTGGCACAGAC
>JAAEKA010000524.1 GCA_014155705.1 Anaerolineae bacterium clx_CAG2
GTTTGACCAGGGGCAGGCCATACTCCAGCAGCGTGGGCAGTCTTGACACTGCCCGCGCCAGGGCCAGGTCGAAGGCCAGGCGCCCAGCATGCTGGCCGAAGTCCTCAGCCCTGGCCTGCACTACGGTTACGTCGGTCAAGCCCAGCGTGTCCACCACATGCTGCATGAAGCGGCATTTCTTGGCGGTTGCGTCCAGCAGCGTCAGCCGCAAACCGGGCCAGACGATCTTCAGCGCCAGCCCCGGCAACCCCGCTCCTGAGCCGATATCGACCGCCTTGGGCGATCTGGTCAGCCAGGCAGACAGCGGCCGGCGATCGATGTGCGGCAAAGCCAGCAGGCAGGAGAGCGAGTCCAGGAAGTGCTTGGTCTCGATTTCAGCCGGATCGGTGATCGAGGTCAGGTTCATGCGTTGGTTCCAGTCCAGCAGTTCGTCCTGAAAGCGCTGGAAGGCCAGAACCTGCCCGTCGTCGAGTTCAATGCCCATCTCGTGGGCGCGGTCTTGTAGGGTCATGGCAGCGTGTTAGATTGGTAAACTGGTTGGTGGGTTGATTGGCAGACTGATGGTCCTGAGGTCGACGCTTCACATTTCACGCACTACGTACTGCGTGTTGCACAGAGTATACCACGAATAGCGAGAGTCAATGGATATCGACATCTATCGCAACAAATGGTGGATCATGATCGCCGTCAGCCTGACGCTTTTCATGGGCGCGGTCGATGGGACCATCGTCAACGTGGCGCTGCCCACACTGGCGGCAGAGTTC
>JAAEKA010000525.1 GCA_014155705.1 Anaerolineae bacterium clx_CAG2
ATCCGCGTGCAAGCGCGCGCCGGGCACGGGATGGGCAAGCCAACAGCTATCCTGATCGACGAGGCCGCCGATATCTGGGCGTTTCTGTGTGAGGCGCTGCGGGGATAGCGTGGCCGCAGGGAGGTGTGCTGCCTGCGGCGTAGCAGGGCGCTGGACCGAGCAGCACAACAACTCTATGTCACCGGCAAGCAAGACGACTACCGCCGGACCTAAAAAAATACGAGCCTTACGAAGGTGGTATAAGAACGATGGCAATCGCGAACACAGAACCGCGACAAATCCCACCGACGCATCCAGGCGAGATGTTGCGCGAGGACTTCATGCCGGACTACGGATTGACGACCAGTGCGCTGGCTACGGCGTTGGGTGTGTCGCGCCAGACCGTTCACGAGCTGTTGCGCGAGGAGCGGGCGATCACGCCGCTGATGGCGCTGCGCCTGTCCCGCCTGTTCGGCAACTCCGCTGCGTTCTGGCTCAACGCCCAGCAGGCCAGGGACCTCTGGGAGTCGGAGCGACGCAACCAGGCGGACCTGATGCGCATACAACCGCTGGCTGTTCCTGCCTAACCAGCATCATCCCTCGAGGGAGCGTCTGAAGGCATCACTGGGCCGGCCAAGCGGCGATACCCTTCACCCAGGCTGGCCCACGTCTTGTAGAGACTGAGCCATTCAACAAACTCGATGCGGTAGTCGTCAAGCGCGTCGAATTCCCCCAGGTCGCCGCGCTGCATGGCGTCGTGGAAGTCTTGGGACTTCATACCGAACCTGGCCTCGAAGTGGCAGAGTTCTTTTTCTAGCCGTTCCATGTCGCTGAGCAGATTGTCCAGGGCCATATCATCTTCATTATAGCGGCCAGACCGGCAACGCCGGCAGTTTCAGGTAAGAGGACATTGAGGATCGCACCAGAATAAGCAACGTACACCACCACCACAGGCCGGCCGCACCGGTGTGTCGCAACTGTTTGCCACAGGCAATGTTCGACGACTGCACGATGGCACAGGCTTCGATCAACTCACCGAGCGCAGCGCCTCGTTCACAGCGGTCTCATCTGGAAAGGCCTTGGCAACGTCGGGATCGAGCAACACGAGATTGGTGCCTGCCCGATAGTGTTCCACGTACTTGCCGCACACGCCATTCTTCAGGAGTGTCCGCAGGTCATATTGCGGTCTCAATTCGTCGTCCATCTCATCCATATCGTGGTAGATCGCCGGCGCGCTCCTCAGGGGTACTCAACCTTTGTCATGATCTCATCAAGCACTTCAGCGAGGCTGGGAGCAGATGAGGGGACGACTGCCAGCTCACTGCCCTCGTGTTTGTGGTGTGGATAGGTTGGCAAGTTGAGTTTCTTATGATGGCCGGTGTTGTCGTACCGGAAAACCAGCGATTGTTCGGCGTCCATATACTGGTA
>JAAEKA010000526.1 GCA_014155705.1 Anaerolineae bacterium clx_CAG2
GAGGCATGGTACTTCCTCAACAGCGAACACGGCCGTACGGCCGTGGAGCGCATCCAGCGCGGCGATCTGCACAGCCTGGCCGAGCCGCTGCCGGAGGATATCAGCCTGCAAGCCCAGCGGCCCAACAGTGTCTGCGAAGTCAAGGATGTCTGTTCGTCCCATGATTAGAACGTGATACTGCGTTCGTCCCTTGTTACCCTGTTTCCTGGTCTTCAACACTGCATTGACACCCAATTGCAGAAGCAGGGACTGCACATCTCGCGCCAGTTCTGGACTGGACGTTGCATAGTACAGAGCGGGATGACGTCGCTGGTTATTGGGCGGACGAATACAGCCGTCAGTGGCCCAAAGATGGCGCAAGAATACAGCAATGGTTTCGTTCGGTTGCTGAAACACGACATCTGGGACACGTTTCTCATAGGAACGCAGCCCGAAAACGCCCAGATCACTCAACCAAGCTGCCACAGGATTTCGGACTCCGTGGGTCAGGTGATCTGCCGCCGACAGGTAGACCTGGTACCACTGACGCTCCTGCTTGATACGAGGCTGCAATCGTGAGCCAAAAACCTGATTGCTCAACTTCATCACCTCCTCGGCAAGACCGAACTCGCTGGTGGTGTACTGGATTGCATGCCTGGGTAGCGTACAGCCGTCGCCAATCAAATGCCCAAGAAGTGCTGCCTCAGCAGTTAATATGGGCGTGCCTGTTCCACAAATAGAGATGATGCGTGGAAGAGCGACGCGGTCACCGACTTTAAGTTGATCTAACCGCTTCCATCCGCTAAAAGTCCTGAATGGATGGTTGCCAGTAGCACGAATTTCGCGCCCAAGCCCTGTAACGAGGCGGTTTACCGGTTTGATACCCGTGGAGAACGCTCGGCTGACCTCGGCTGGTTCAATCTTGAGAGTATTCTCGTTAAGCGCCAACACTCGGTAACCTGACTTGCCAACGAGTTCAGACATGGGTACCCGCGCGCCTGTGTCGGCTAGGACGACCAGCGAGTCGCCGGTCAGGCAGCCACTCTCTCGAAGATCGGATAACATGGGTATCTTGACCTGGCGAGATTCAACGGCTCGAGAGAGCTGGCTAAGGGCCAGCACGGGGATATTAAGCTCGCGGGCCAGTCCCTTAAGGCCGCGCGAGATGGCGCTGATCTCCTGAACGCGGTTCTCGGAGCGGCGGTCGCCCTGCATGAGCTGCAAATAGTCCACCACGATCAGGTCCAGGTCGTGTTCCGCGTAGAGACGCCGCGCCTTGGTGCGCAGCTCCATGGCCGAGACGGCCGGCGTGTCGTCGATGAAGATCGGCGCCTCGGACAAGGCGCCGGCCGCCTCCATCAGCTTGTGCCACTCCTCCTCGCCCTGGATGTCGCCCAGGCGCAGCCGCTGCGAGTCGATGCCGGTCTCGGCCGA
>JAAEKA010000527.1 GCA_014155705.1 Anaerolineae bacterium clx_CAG2
AACGTCAGAGTCAAGGGGATAAACCTTAAATTTTGCTAGCCGAGAAAGGCCATGATCAACTCCCAGTTGCTGGCCAGCCCATAGATGCCGATGCCGCTCAGCAGCAGTCCGCCGGCGACGTTGATCAGCCTGCCGTGTAAGGTGAACTGTCGCACGATCCAGCGCTGGTTGGCGGCCGACAGAAAAGACAGTAGCAGCAGCGGTATACCGAAGCCCAGGCCGAACCAAAAGAACGTGCCTAGCTTGCTGATGGCCTCGCCGGCCGTCAGCGACAGGGCGAAGATGCTGACCAGCAACGGGCCGGAGCAGGGCAGGGCAATCGGCCCGTAGAGCAAGCCGTAGACGAAGGCGTTGACGAAGGGGTTGGACAGCAGCGGCGCCTGGATCTGCGGCAGCTTCTTGAACGGGTTACGGTCGAACAGGAGCAGCACGCCCAGGGCGATCAGCAGCAGGTTGGCCAGCGGGATGGCGATGGACAGCGCCCGGCCCACCGACACCGACAGCAGGGCGATCAGCAGCCCCAGGGCCAGCATCATGGTCAGCACGCCGGCCAGCACGAAAAAGCCCAGCAAGTAGCGGCTGCGTTTGCCGGCCAGCGTGCTTTGCCCGCCGCTCAGGTAGGCCAGGAAGCCCGGATACAGCGGCAGCACGCAAGGGCTGGTAGTGGCCAGCAGGCCAAGGGAGATGGAGGTTAGTGCGGCGTCAAACATGGTTGGAAACCTTTCGGGGTAAACAAGTAGACAGGCAGACAAGTAGACAAGGAGTTGGTGGCCAATCGGCGCGCCTTGCCTCCTTGTGTACTTGTCTCCTTGTTAACTTATCTACTCTCCTACATCCCCTCGCTCAAAAACGGCGCCAGCGCGGCTTGCAGGTCGGCGGCGCTCTTGATGCCGAAAGGCAGCGGGTGGGCCTGGCCATGGCGGTCGATGATCAGCATGTGTGTCGAGGGCGGGTTGAGGAAGTTGACGCCGTACAGGTCGCTGATGGCGCGTGCCACATCGGGCGTGGCCACGGCGTACGCCCAGTCGAAGCCGTTGCGCTCGGCGTGGTCCCTGAGCTGGTCGGCGCTTTCGTTCAGGTCGATGGCGTGGCCGTCGCTAACGAAATCATCGCGTTCGCCCAGCGCCTCGTGCAGCGCCAGCACCTCGCGCTGCTGCTTGAGACAGTTGGAGCACCACACGGCCAGCGTCTCGACCAGCACCACCTTGCCCTGGTGGTCCGCGATGGTGAAGGGCTGGCCGCTGTTGACGTCGATCAGGCTGGCGTTGAACCAGGCTGGCAGTTCGACCATCGGTTCGTCCATCATGGCATCTTCAGCCGGCTTCTCGTCCATCATGGCATCAGCGGTCGGCTGTTCGTCCATCATGGCATCGTCGGCCGGCTTTTCGTCCA
>JAAEKA010000528.1 GCA_014155705.1 Anaerolineae bacterium clx_CAG2
CTCCTCGTCGATGCCCAGGGCAGTTCGTGAGGCAGCATACGCGTCGCCCCGGCCGTCGCACATCTCCTGGACAAAGCGCCGGCAGGCTGCCGTTCGTCCGGGTAAGATGGGGCTGACGAGGATGAGTTGCATGTTGTGCCGTTTACTGGGGCGGGCTCCTGGGTTGAATTGGCGCCGGCTGGTCTTTGCTGACTGGATGGAGTATAGTCGGTGAGCGTAACAAGGGCGTAACATGGCCAGAATCCAGCCTGCGGTTCGAGCATTTCGCGACCAGAACCGACCTGCCCCGACTTGGGTTGCAGGACAAGGAAAAGAGGCCCGAGCGGCATTTGGTACCGCCCGGGCCTCCTTTTAACTTGCAGACTTCGAGCCGGCTAGCGGCTGTGGATGACGATGCTGCCGCCGCCCAGATCAGTGGTGGCGTTGGAGTCGTCGCCTTCACTCATCTTGTTGTCGTAGACTACGCCGCCCGCGTCCCAGATCTTGATGCGGAAGCCGTCGGACTGGCCGCCGCCCAGCAGGTTGCCATCGGTGGCAGTGATCATGAAACTGTAGGAGCCTTCGCCGTTGATGGTGCCCACGCCGCGGAACTTGGCATTGGCGCCGGCCACCACCAGCCACTCGTAGCTGGTGCTGTGGAAGTTCAGATCGCCGGCCTTGAACTGGAACTGGGTGTTGCCGTCGGGCGTGCTCTGGCCGCGCTTGTACTTGGCCACGAAGCCGAAGTTAGCCTTGCCGGTCAGATCGGGGTCGGCCGTGTACGCACCGGCCGGCGAGTCGATCCAGCCGCCGCCGGTGACGAAGCCGGCGCTGGGGTCGTAGACGACGACGTACTCAAACGCATCCGTTGTCGTCCCGCCGTCGTCGTCGGTGACTGTGACTGTGACTTTGTAGACGCCCGGATCGGCGTAGATATGGCCCATCGAAGCTGAACCGGCAGCGCTCTGGCTGTCGCTCAAGCTGTCACCCCATTCCCAGGTGACGTCGTGGGTATCGCTCGTGCCTGCGTCGCTAAAGGTGACGCCGATGGCGAAGGTCTGGTTGTCGATAGCAACGGGGGCGACTGGTCCGGTGATCGCGGCATCGATGGTCGGATCGACGTTTGTGACTTCGACCGTGGTGCTCCCGGTCGCGCTGCCCGTGTCGTCATCGGTCACCGTGACGCTGATCGGCATGTTGTCCACGGCTGTGGCGGTCGGGTCATCGTCGAGGTACTGGTGCATGTAGCTGAACGCACCAGCCGCAAGCCCGGTGTGCGTCTCATCGACAACCGAGTCGTTGTCCCAGTCGATCTCCAGCGTGAAGGTATCCAGGCTTCCCACGTCGCCGATGACGCCGGAGAGGGTAGTTGTGCCGTTTTCCAGAATCGGCGTGGCTGACAGAGTCGTCACGGTCGGGGCGACGTTT
>JAAEKA010000529.1 GCA_014155705.1 Anaerolineae bacterium clx_CAG2
CAAGATCCCCAGGATAATCCCCCACACGATGGGCTCGCGGATGTCTGACTTCTGCACCCAGACGTAATGCATGATCACCAGCACGCCGGCCAGGTAGACCCGGCGGTGCAGTTTCTTCCATGCCTTGCCGAGCCGCCGCTGCCAGCCCTTGGTAGAGGTGACGGCCAGCGGCAGCAGGATGAGCAGCGCGGCCGCGCCGACCAGGATGTAGCGCTTCTCGGCCAGCTCCAGCCCCACCAGCCGCAGGTCGAAGCCATAGTCCAGCCCGATGAAGATCGCGAAGTGGATGGCCGCGTAGAGGAACGCATACAGCCCCAGCGCCCGCCGCACCTTGAGCGCCGGGCGGAAGCCGAAGACCGTGTTGGCCGGGGTGCAGGCCAGCGACGCCACCAGCAGCACCATGGCAGTCTTGCCCGTGCGGAAAGTCGCGTCCTGGATCGGGTTGACCGACAGATTGTCCGTCAGCGCGGCGACGAAGAGCACGGCCAGCGGCGTCAGCGCGGCGGCGTGAACGGCCAGTTGAAATGGGGTGAACTTGAGTCGTGACATGGGTAGGGGGAAATGATCAATGGTCAATTGCCAATGTTCAATTGCCAATGAACCGGCGCCTCCGGAGCCATTGACCATTGACGATTGAACATTGACAATTGACCGTTATCTAGTAGTACTTCGCCAGATCCATCCCCGCGTACAGCCCCGCCACTTCCTCGGCATAGCCGTTGAAAGGCAGCGTCTCGCGGCGGCCGCTTTCGCCGATGCGGCGCTCGGTGCGCTGCGACCAGCGGGGGTGCGACACGTCGGGGTTGACGTTGGCGTAGAAGCCGTATTCGTTGGGCGCGGCCACCATCCACAGCGACGAGGGCTGGTCGGCCACCAGGTCGATCCTGACGATGGACTTGATGCTCTTGAAGCCGTACTTCCACGGCACGACCAGTCGCAGCGGCGCGCCGCTCTGCGGCAACAGGGTCTGGCCGTACAGGCCGGTGGACAGCAGCGTCAAGTCGTGCATGGCCTCGTCCAGGCGCAGGCCCTCGACGTAGGGCCACTCGTAGGCGGGGCTGCGCTGGCCCGGCATGTTCTGCGGGTCCAGGATGGTCTCGAAGCGCACGTATTTGGCGTCGGCCGTCGGTTCGACCTGGGCCAGCAGCTTGCTCAGCGGGAAACCCAGCCAGGGAATGACCATGGACCAGGCCTCCACGCAGCGCAGGCGGTAGATGCGCTCTTCCTGGTCGAAGCCGCTGAGGATGTCCTCGATGGCAAAGGTTTTGGGATTGCGCACCAGGCCGCCCACCTCGATCGTCCAGGGAGTGGTCTGGTAGCCTTCTGCCAGTTGCGCCACCCGCTGCTTGTCGGTGCTGAACTCGTAGAAGTTGTTGTAGTTGGTGATCTCCTCGAAGCTGTTGGCGGGATCGCCCAGCTCATC
>JAAEKA010000053.1 GCA_014155705.1 Anaerolineae bacterium clx_CAG2
CCTTCTCCCAGGAGGATGTGGAACTGGCCGTGGCCTTCAGCGAGCACGCAGCCCTGGCTCTGCGCAACGCCCAACTGCGCGCGCAGGTGGAGCAGGCGGCCGTGGCCTCCGAGCGCCGTCGTCTGGCCCATGACCTGCACGACTCAGTCACCCAAGTGCTCTTCTCTGCCAGCCTGACCGCCGAGGTGCTGCCTGTCATCTGGCGGCGGGACCCGGTCGAGGGGGAACGGGCGTTGGAGGATCTGCGCCAGTTGACGCGCGGCGCGCTGGCCGAGATGCGCATGTTGTTGCTGGAACTGCGCCCTGCCGTCCTGCAACAGGCGCGGCTGGATGATCTGCTGGGGCAACTGGCTGCGGCTTTTGTGGGCCGGGCCCGCGTGCCGGTGGCTCTGGACGTACAGGCGAGCTGCCAACTACCTGCGGAGGTGAGGGTGGCCTTCTACCGCATCGCCGAGGAAGCGTTGAACAATGCAGCCAAACACGCTGAGGCCGGCCAGGTCAGTCTGAGCCTGCATTGCCAGTCAGCCGGCCAAGGCGCGCCGACCGCGGCGACGTTGTGCGTGGTGGACGATGGTCAGGGCTTCGACCCGCGCGAGACGCCGTTGGACCATCTGGGCCTGGACATCATGCGCGAGCGCGCCGAGGCCATCGGTGCAACCTTGACAATCGCCAGCCAGCCAGGCCAGGGCGTCCAGGTGACAGCCGATTGGCGCGGCAGTAAGGAGTAAAGCAGGATGAGCCAAGAACGGTCTATTCGCGTGCTGGTGGTGGATGATCACGCGGTGGTGCGGGGTGGACTGCGCCTTTTTTTGCTGGCCTTCGACGATTTGGATCTGGTGGGCGAGGCCAAAAAATCAACGCCTCCGGCCTCAACCTGGTGGACAAGAACAGGCTGAGCTATGCCTGGGACGTCCACGCCGAGCGCGGTCTGAAGTGTACCGACTGCCACTACTCGCTCAACAACCCGGTCCACTACCAGGAAAGCCAGGACAACACGCTGAGCCACCTGCTCTACGACCCGCGGCGGTTGGAGATCGGCGAGTATATCGAGCGGCCCGACCACACCCTGGCCCGCGGCCAGAGCGCGCAGATCGGGCTGGCGCCCGAGAGCAAGGCCACCAT
>JAAEKA010000530.1 GCA_014155705.1 Anaerolineae bacterium clx_CAG2
TGGTGACGGTGCGACCGCTGGCCACGTCGTCGATGGCTTGCAACAGCTCGTTCAGCCCCTTGCGCTGGCGGGCCTCGGTAGGCACCACCGGCACCCCCAGGTCGCGCGCCAGGCGGCGCTCGTCCACTACCAACCCGTGCCGTCGCGCCTCGTCCATCAGGTTCAGGCAGACTACGACGCGATCGGTGATCTCCAGCACCTGCAAGACCAGATTTAGGTTGCGCTCCAGGCGGGTAGCATCCGCAACGACGATGGTCACATCGGGCTGGCCGAAGAGGATAAAGTCACGCGCGACTTCCTCGTCCAGGCTGGTGGCCAGCAGCGAGTAGGTGCCAGGCAGGTCTACCAGCTTGTAGCGGTTGCCGCCGTACTCGAAGCCGCCCTCGGCGCGGGTTACAGTCTTGCCGGGCCAGTTGCCGGTGTGCTGGCGCAGCCCGGTCAGCGCGTTGAAGACGGTGCTTTTGCCCACGTTGGGGTTGCCGGCCAGCGCTACTACGTAGTCCCAGCTTTCCATGTTGATGCCGAGACGCTGCAAGTGGGCCGCGTTGTGGGAGGGGCAGGTGGTACAGCCGGCTGCGCTGTGGCCGGTCGGAGGCGGCTGGATCGTTAGCGCAAAGGATGCGTCGTCATCTTCCAGCAAGGCAATGTATTCTTGTTGGTTGGCTGGAACCGGGACAGGCAGCGGATTCTCGCCGTCGTTTTTGCGGGTGAATAGCGTGCTCATAGAGTTGTCTCCGCCATGCGTTGGATGTTGATCAGTTGGGCCTGCTCACGGCGCAGGGCGATCATGGCGCCGCGAATGCGGTAGGCCGTGGGGTCGCCGCTGGGGCTGACCAGCTCGGCAGCGATCACCGCGCCCGGCAGGATGCCCAGGTCCATCATACGGCGGCGCTCAGCCCCGCGGCAGCGCGGCGAGATAGTCACCACCTGGCCTTGCTGACCAGGCCGCAGCACAGCCAGCGTCTCGGCCGGTTCCACAGCGACCGCAGTGCTGTGGGTCGGAATCGCCGCCTCGACCGGCGCCACCGACACGTTGGCCGCCATCAGTGGAGCCAGCAGGTGCTCGTCGCCGTCGGCCCAAAAGCGCACACGCGTGGGGGACACTTCCAGCAGGCGTACGTCCATGCCCGGATACAGCCCCTCGGCCACCAATTGGGCGTAGACTGTCTCCGGCTCGTCTTCGATGTGAACGATACGGGCGGGAGTGTCCAGAGGCAGGGCGGACAGCGGCCGGCCGCCGTGATAGACGAAGTTGCCCGCGGCATCCGGGATGGGGTCGCCGTGGGGGTCGTGGGTAGGATGGCCCAACTGCGCGGCCAGCGCCTCGACCTGCTCAGGCTGCAGGGCGTGCTCCAGGCGCTCGGCTTGACCGTGCCATTCCTGCTCGCTGAAGCCGGTTTCGTCGGCCAGGTAGCGCTCCCAGAGG
>JAAEKA010000531.1 GCA_014155705.1 Anaerolineae bacterium clx_CAG2
CCGACAACCAGGCCGGCGCGCTGCACTACGCCATCACCCAGGTCAACCCCACCGAGCCGGTCAACGGCGCGGGGGTAGTCTTCTCCGTGCAACTGCGCGCCAAGGCGACCAGCGGCGAGGGATCGTTCACCATCAGCGCGGTGGATCTGACCGACCGCGACGGCGCTCTGCTGGCCGTGCAGCCGGAGAGCAGCGTGATCAGGATTACATCCGCGGGGGTAGTTGCGCCAAGTGCGCTACCCACTGCCACCAATCTACCTATCGCGATCCCGACTGACCCGCCACAAGTCCTGGCGCCGACTCTTTCCAATCCGTCTGTGCCGACGTCAGCGTCGTCGCTAGATCAGCCACCTTCTTCCGCACCTGAAGTGACTGCATCGGTTGCGCAGCCTGCTTACACGCCTTCAGCAGACAAAGCAATAGCGGCTATGCCAACCGGTTCTGCGCCGGCCAGCGTCGCTACGACCGAATGGACTCCGCCGCCAGAGGCGGCTGCCGCTGCGCCGCCTGAGAGCGCCGAACCGGCCAGCTTACCGGCTACCCTGCAGCCGGCTGCCCCGGTCCAGACCAGCGCTGCGGCCCCCGCTGTTGCGCAGCCTGGCGGCGTACAACCGGACCAGGCTACGCCGGAGGCTCCGTCGTATCGACAGACCAGCATCACAGATGTGGACGCCGTACGATCCTCCGCAGCCGCTCCCAGTCGGCTTTTGTTAGTTGTTGGCATCGCCGCGCTGTCCGCCGCGGCAGTGCTGGCCGTGCTCATCGTGGTGGTCTTGCGGCGCTGATGTGCCGCGTTGACCGGTCCGGCATCGACGCCGACGGTCAGGTCCACATCCATGATCTGTCGATCGCAGGCGGCAACATCGACAGATGCGGCCAGCGATTTTGGATCTGTTGCTTTCATGTCGAGGCAGATAGTATCCACAATGAACAAGTACATTCTTCCGTCCCTTGTACTGCTGGCGGCAATCCTGCTGCCAGCCTTTGCCACAGCTTCAGCGAATCTACCGAATCCCCAAGCCGTCGCCACAGTGGACCTCAAGATTAACTCGGTTGCAACGCTCAGAGTGACTACCGGCGATGCGCTGATCTGCATTGGCGAGACGACAATCGTCACCATCGACCTGGATTCTGTGACCAACCTTTACGGCTACCAGTTCGAGATGAGCTACGACGACAACCTGGTCAATGCGGAAGGCGCGTTCGTCAACGGCTTTTTCGATGGGGACGGCAGCGGCTCTGTTCCAGGGGGAGCCGGTGGGCCGTGGGATGCTACATGCGCAGGCGGCACGTGTTCGTTTGCGAAGGCCGAGGTAGCGCCGGATCCTCCTGTCAGCGGATCGGGCGCGCTGGCCACGATCACCCTGACCGGCGTGGCGCCGGGCGCGTTTGACATGATCATCAGCAACAGTGT
>JAAEKA010000532.1 GCA_014155705.1 Anaerolineae bacterium clx_CAG2
CTGCGACAGCCTTGTTGCCGCCGTTCAGTTCAGTCAAAACCTCGCGCACGATCGCGCTGATCAACTCTTGTTGTGACACGTTACACGCCTCCTGCTGGATTAGCGGAACTTGATGTCCAGATCGACCGGCTTGACGTCTGTTTTGACGAAGCTGGTCTCACGGATGTGGAAGACCGCCGCGATAGCCTGGTATTTCGGTCGGGCCATTTGGTCGTTCTTCTGCGCGACCGGCGTCGGAGTGTCTCCCTTGGCATAGCGGGCTGCGTTACGGCCGATGGCCCGATACGTCTCCAGGTCGATCACCGGGGCCTGCGGGAACAGTTCCAGGTTCTGCAGCGGGAACAAGTCGCGCTGGTGGATCACCGTGGTGCCGCGTGACTGAATGCCTACGGCGATGCCTGAGCCGGATAACTTGGCCCCTGCATGGGAGACAAACGCCACGTCCGAGGTATGCCACACCCGAATGACCCGGGCCTTGGCTCCTTCTTCTTCCACGCCTGCCAATACTTCACGCAGCACGGCTGCGTGAGGGATGCCAGTGATGGTTTTGCGGCCCAGCTTATCGCCGAAGGCCGGAGCCAGGGCAATGATGACCTCGTTGGTCACAGTGCCAGGCTTTGCCATACCGATCTCCGTCATCTGCAGCTCTGCGGCGGGACTTGAGGCCACTGCGGGCTGGCTCACGCCCGACGAGCCGTTCTGCGCCATCTGCGCCAGGAGCTCCCGGACAACATCCCGAACCATCGTTTCAGTTATCTGCGTCATGAACTACGCTCCTTTGGCCTCGCCTAGATATCCTCAGGCCGGATTGCCTGGCGGATGTTGGCCAGCTTCTGCCAGCGCTCACCCTGCAAGCGATAGCCGGTGCCCGGGCCCTGATAGTCATTCAGGTCGTTCACGGCGGCGATTACGTTGAACTGCGTGTCAAGAATGGCCGAGGTGTGCAGGTAATCGCCGGAAACACGCTGCTTCTGAATGCCCAACACTGCGTTGGCCACATCGGTAAAGCCGCGCTTGGCCAAGGCCTTGATCACATCGACACCGGTCACGCCACGCTTCACCATTTCCTGAGCCGCCTTGGTGTCCTGTACCTTGTCGCGCGCTGGCATGTCCTGGCTATTGTACGCGTAGGTTGCCGCCTCAATTTCCGCATCGGTAATCGGCGGCAGGCCCAATTCCTCGAACACGGCCTGCAAGGCGCGGGCAGCCTTGTTGCGCACAGCGATAATGTCTGCCTCAGAAGCCGGAGCCAACCCACCATCGACCTTCAGGTCACGCTGCATGACCAACCAATCGTCTATGTCGTCGGCGTCCACATTGGAGCCAGCGAACATGTTGTCATAGTTGGGCACGGCGCTGTAGCCGGAGCAGATGAAGTCGGTGCCGGGCAGGAACTGCATCAGCAGGCGCGCAGTA
>JAAEKA010000533.1 GCA_014155705.1 Anaerolineae bacterium clx_CAG2
GGTCGGCCGCCGCCGGCTTGCTGGCGCGTGCGCTGGCGCTGGCCGAGCCGGAAGGCTACGTGCGCTTGTTCGTGGACGAAGGGGAGGAGATGCAGGTGCTGTTGGCAGAGGGCAGAGGGCAGATTGAAAAGCAGAAGCACGGCGATCGCCAGAGGCTGATCGGGTATGTGAACGAGCTTCTCGCTGCTTTCCCGCCAACGGCGATGCCGCAATCAGAGATCAGAAATCAGGGTTCAGAATGGGTGGAGCCGTTGAGTGAGCGCGAGCTGGACGTGCTGAGACTGCTCGCCACGGAGCTGAGCGGGCCGGAGATTGCCGGCCGGCTCAGTGTGTCGCTGAACACCCTGCGGACGCACAGCAAGAACATCTACGGCAAACTCGGCGTCAACAGCCGCCGGGCGGCCATCCGCCGCGCACAAGAACTCGGTTTGCTGTAACGAAACCTCACCTGCCTCAGCCCCGGCGCAACTCGCCGGGGCTTTTTTGTTCAGCAGAAGACTTCGGAAGTCGCCGCCATAAGGCGATTGATGATTTTGCGCGTCGAATAGCGTCTTGCTGAGTATTGCGGTGACTTCCGAAGTCTGGACGTGCGCTAAATCGCTAAATCACCACCTCAATCACCACACGATGTGATGACGGCTCACCACCTTCGTTGGTATGCTGTAGGAGAAGACAGACGAGGCGCACCATGAGCGACACCCACCCCATCATTTCCATTCAGGACGACTTGGTCACCTATGAAATTCGCCTGAAGGGCCACCTGCCCGATCGGTGGGCCAGATGGTTCGGGGATGTCGCCATCGGGTTGGAAGAAGACGGCGTGACGCGGCTGATCTGCCCGGCGATGGATCAAGCCGCGCTGCACGGCCTGCTCAGGAAAGTGCGCGATGCAGGTCTGCCGCTGGTCTCAGTCAATCGTGTAGCAGAGTCAAACTCATTCACTCAAGGAGCATAACCATGAACAGCTTGCAGAAATCGGGCGGCATCGCGGCGCTGCTGCATGCCGCAGCCTATGTGATCGGGATGGTCCTGGGCTTCGCCCTGATCTTTCCCCTGCTGGACGCCGCGCCGGATCAGTACCTGGCCTTCGTGGCAGAGAACCAGGCGCTGGTCTACTTGTGGAACCTGGTCAGCTATTGGGGATCGGCCATCACGCTGGTCGTGCTGGCGCTGGAGGACCTCTTCGACCAGGTAGTCCAGCACAAATCGGTGGCTGCCGGTAAAAGACCGGACGAAAGCGGCGGTGTCCGTGCGCCCCTGCATGGAGAGCGCAGCCAGTTGCAGGCCGGCAAT
>JAAEKA010000534.1 GCA_014155705.1 Anaerolineae bacterium clx_CAG2
GTGCGCGGCACGGTGGTCGACGGCGAGCTGGTTTACGCCGCAGAGTGAGGCGTTCGCCACGAGCTGAACAAACTCGGAGTCTCGGATCGAAATGACCCCACGCCTGGGGGCGGCTAAAGCATCAACGGGGTGCGGCAAGATGTAAATCTCACCGCACCCCGTTGCTCATGGCTGCTCAGGCACGCGTCGCGCTCAGTCAAGCACCGTCTGCGACTGCTCGTGCATGTACTGCTGGACGTAGTAAGGGCCGCCGCCATTCTTGCCGGTGCGGCCGCTGCCCTTCCAGCCGCCGAAGGTCTGGTAGCCCGGCCACGCGCCGGTGGTGGCGCCGCCCGCCCGGTTGCTATAGACCACGCCGGCCTCGATGTGGTCCATGTACCACTGCACTTCCTCTTTGTCCTCGCTAAAGAAGCCGCCGGTCAGGCCATAGCTGCTGTCGTTGGCCTCACGCATGGCCACCTCCAGCGATGGCACAGCCGCCACGGCCACCAGGGGCAGGAACATCTCCACCTTCCACAGCTCGTGGTCCAGAGGCAGGTCGTCGATGATGGTCGGCGCCACGAAATAGCCCTTGGCGTACTCGCCCTCGGTCAGCACGTGGCCGCCAAAGGCGATTTTGCCATCGCGCGCAGCCTGCTCGGCGAAGCGCTGAAAGTCGCGGTAGCCGCCCTTGTTGGCAGCCGGACCCATGAAGACGTCCTGGCGCGTGGGGTCGCCCACGGCCATCTTGCTGGTCAGGTCCACCAGCTTCTGCAACAGCGCTTCCTTGACAGGCTCCTCCACGTAGACGCGGCTGGCGGCCGAGCACTTCTGGCCGCTGAGACCAAAGGCCGAGCGCATGATGCCCATTGCGGCCTTGTCCAGGTCGGCCTTGCGGCTGACAATGACCGCGTTCTTGCCGCCCATCTCGGCAATGCAGGGTCGCGGCCACTTGCCCCCGGCGAAGGTCTTGATGATGTGCATACCCACGTCGTAGGAGCCTGTGAAGGTGATACCGTCCACCTCGTCGTTGCTGATCATCTCCTGGCCAATGGTGCTGCCGGGACCGGTGACGAAGTTGAAGACGCCAGCCGGCAGGCCCGCATCGCGCATGCACTCGGTCAGCAGCCAGCCGCTGAGCGGGGTATCCGACGCCGGTTTGAAGACCCCCGTATTGCGGGCCCCCAGCGCGCCGCCGCTAGGCCCGCCGGCCAGCGCGAACGGGAAGTTGAAGGGGGAAATCACCACCCAAACGCCGTAGGGCTTGAGAATGCTGGTGTTGTGGTGCTTGGGCGACTCTGGCAGCATGGTCTTGACGAAGCCATCGTTGAGCTCCATCTGGTCACAGTAGTAGCGGATCAGGTCAGCCGTCTCCTCCACGACGCCCCGCCGGACATG
>JAAEKA010000535.1 GCA_014155705.1 Anaerolineae bacterium clx_CAG2
CCATCTCGGCCTGGGCGTAGGCGCGGCGACTGGAGAACATCACCCCGTCCAACACCAACGGCTCACGGCGGTCGGCGATGCCCACACTGTCGGTTGCACTGGCCGAGGCCAACACACGCACAGCAGGCCGGCCAGCCACAGCCTTGCCCGCGGCGTCGCCTGACGCCAACACCAGCGCGGCGGAGCCGTTGCAGATGGGCGAAGCGTCATACAGCCGAACCGGGTCATGGATCATCTTGGACTGCTCGTAGGTTTGGGCGTCGATCTCTTTGTGGAACAGCGCGTTGGGGTTAGTCAACGCGTTCTTGTGGGCGTTGATGGCAAAAGGTGCAAAAAGTGAACGATTGATCCGGTAGCGCTGAATGTACTCCTGCATCAGTACGGCATTAAGGCTGACGAAGTTATGACCCTTGGCGCCTTCTGTGTCCCAATCGCTCGCCGTGGCCAAAGCACGTGTGGTTGCATAGCGGTCGGTGTGGGTCATCTTCTCTACCCCTGCCACCACCACCACATCGTGCAGGCCGCTGGCCACGGCCATCACCCCCCAGCGCATGGCCGCAGCGCCGGAACTGCACGCCGCCTCGGCCGTTGCTGCCTCTACCCCGCGCAGCCCGGCCGCGTCAGCCACCAGCGCTCCCAGATGCTGCTGCTGGCTGAGCATGCCCGACAGCATGTTGCCCAGATATAAGGCTCCCACCCGCTCGATGCCTGCATCGGCAATAGCCTCACGGACTGCAGTCGCAGCCAACTGACGAATCGAAAGATCGGTTTCCTTGCTGACAGGAGTCTGTCCCACGCCGAGGATGTAAATAGGACGCATCGTTGCGCTCCTTTTGACAAGTGGCCAGTGGCAAATTGAACGGTGCAAGCGCTCTCATGAGATGCTATGGGCTCTCACGAGTTCCTCTCAGTTGCTCTCCGCAGTATACGCCGTGTGACGCAGTGTGTCAAAGCTATTTCCCAAACTTGCCAAATGCCGCGCTTTATGACACAATGCGTCATACAAAAACGGTCAACTGCTTGAATTAACACAAGGGCCGCCAGCGCTATGCACCGAAGGGCCATGAAGACACTTGCCCATCTGCTCGCCGGCTGTGTTCCGGCTAACCAACCGGCGCACAGTTTGGCTGCGCGCGGTGCAGGCATCTCCCTCCTGCTAACGCCATCCCCTTTCCATGCTTTCCCCCATCTGACAAACCGCTACGTGCAAGGAGGCATCGACCATGACTGAACTGAAGGAGTTGTATCCTGTCGGTTATCAGCCGCCGCTGGGCCATGTGCCGCCCAAGATGTACGCCTGGCTGGCGCGGCCGGAGCGCTTTGGCGAGCCGATGAAGGCATGGCAGGTGGAAGTAATCGACACGCCAGAGCCAGCCGACGATG
>JAAEKA010000536.1 GCA_014155705.1 Anaerolineae bacterium clx_CAG2
GACATCGGCTACGGCGGCCAGCTCAGCCGGGCCAACCGCTGGCTGACCAGCCAGGCGCTGCGCCGCGCAGGGCGCGTCACCGTGGGATCGGCCACGCTGACCCGGCTGGCTGCGGGCTATGTGAACGACGAACGGCTGATAACGCTGCCGCTGGGCGTCGATACGGCGCTGTTCACGCCGGAGACCCTTCGGGTTTGCCGCAAACCCGAAGGGTCTCGACGGCGCCTGCTGCACGTCGCTTCCCTGTCGCCGGTCAAGGATCAGGCAACGCTGTTGCAAACGCTCGCGCTGGCGGCCGAAGAACTGCCCCAACTGCATCTGCGCTTCGTAGGCGATGGCCCGCTGCGCGCTGCATTGGCAGCCCAGGTCAAGACGTTGGGCCTGGTTGCCCAGGTGAGCTTCGACGGCGACGTTGCCCACGACCGCCTGCCGGCGCTGTACCGGGCCGCCGACCTGTTCGTACTCTCCTCGCGCTACGAGAGCCAGAGCCTGGCAGCGCTGGAGGCGGCCGCGTGCGGCTGCCCGGTGGTGGGCACGGCGGTCGGCCTGCTGCCGGAGCTGCTCGGCCCGCAGCAACTCGCGCCT
>JAAEKA010000537.1 GCA_014155705.1 Anaerolineae bacterium clx_CAG2
CGGCCACGATCTGATCGCTGGCATCTTTCGCCCGCACGTCGCCGGCGTGGTCGAGACAATGGGCGTTCTGACAGCGCAGGAGCAGGAAGAGTTGGCCAGCTTGTGCCGCAAGTTGGGGCTGGCGCAGAGCGCGTAGCTCGTAACCCGCAACCAGATACAGGCTCGGCTGGCGCAGCCTCCTTGCGTGTTACGCATTACGCATTACGTCAACCCGAATATCCCATTTCAGACAAAAAACTCCAATGACTGCTTCCTACCTTCACCAAGGACAACCGCTGGCCAGCGCGGGCCAGGCGCTGGACCAGGCCCGGGCAGCGCTGATTTTGCTGCACGGGCGCGGGGCCAACGCAGCCAGCATTCTGCTGCTGGCTGAGGAACTGTACCACACCGCCTACGCCTACGTGGCGCCGCAGGCTGCCAACAACCCCTGGTACCCTTACACCTTCCTCGCACCCCGGCACCCGAACGAGCCGTGGCTCAGCTCCGCGCTGGTCAGGGTAGGCGAGGTCGTGGCGGAGGTGCAGGCGGCCGGCATCCCGGCTGAACACATCGTGCTGGGCGGTTTTTCACAAGGCGCGTGCCT
>JAAEKA010000538.1 GCA_014155705.1 Anaerolineae bacterium clx_CAG2
CCAGAATCCAGCATATATTGGTCCGCATCATAATCGGCAGGTAAATCGGCAAAGCCTGCAACCCAGCCTTCTTGATCCTCCTGAAAGGCAGAGGTGAACTGGTAAGATTTTTCGTACCGGGGTTTTGCTGGGCGGGCAGTTTGGCGATTGGCAGGGTTCGTTTATTGGAGCATTGGGGCTTGGTCTGTACACCGGTCTGGTCAGTCTGAGGCGTCAAATACCCGGTTCCGTAGTGATGCTGCCGGGTATTATGATTCTGGTTCCCGGTGTGGCCGCCTACTTTGGCGTGAACACCCTGCAAACCAACAGTATTTTCAGCGCCCTGCCAGCGGTATGGGGCGTGATGGTTCAAATTGTGGCCATTATGGGCGGTTTATATGTGGCCGCTTCCATTATGCCTCGAAAAACCAGCACGCTTTAGGTTATTTTCTGGTCAAACCAACACAGTTGATGCATTGGGCAATCCTTTGCGGTTTCGCTTGACCGCTGGGCAACGGCATGATATCACACAGGCTGCAGAATTGGTCGCAGGATTGGACTTCCAGCGCCTGATCGCTGATCGCTGATCGATCCTACGATGCCGATGCCTTTCTTGCCAGCTTGCAGACAGATACAACCGAAACTGCCGTGCCGCCGCGCAAGAACCGCAAAGAACACCGGGACTACGATCGGAACTGGTACCTTGTACTGAACATGAGCCAAAATCGCTTGCGCAAGGGCCGGATCGATGATATGCAGCCAGGAACGGCAAATGAAACGCATCTCAAACCCAGCAGGCGTGGTCAATCCATCTGTCATCGTCACGATATGCGAGGTACAACATGACTGGCTTGTCAGAAATCATCAAAGCTAACAGTTTCACGCCAGCGGATCTGCCTGAGTTTGAAGGCAAACTCTTCTTCGAAGGAGATCGAAGGCAGCGCTACCTGGTGCGTTTCGCGGTCCTAATGTTCCTCTCTACAGTTATCGCCAGCGGGGCAGTGGTCGCAGATTCCACCGCCACGGTGATAGGTGCAATGCTCATCGCGCCGTTGATGACGCCCATTGTCGCGACAACGGCCGCGCTGGTGATGGGGAACGGGAAAAGGGCATGGCAGTCACTGCTGCTGGTGATATCGGGCGCCACCGGAGTCATTCTTGTATCCATGGTCTTCAGTCTGTTGACGATTGAGGTCCTGAATTTCGCAAGCAATGCTCAAATCACCTCCAGGGTCAATCCCGGTATGACCGACCTTGTGGTGGCGCTGGCGGCAGGCGTGGCGGGCGCATTCGCGATCAGCCGGGACGACGTCGCCGACTCACTTCCCGGTGTCGCTATCGCCATTGCTCTGGTGCCGCCGCTCTGTGTTGTCGGGATTTCTCTGGGCAAACAACAGTGGCTGGATGCCTGGGGCGCGTTGCTGCTCTTCTTAACTAACTTCCTGTCGATCCTCCTGGCAGGGGGTGCCGTGTTCGCTCTCATGGGGTTGCAGAAGGTCAGCACTGAGCAGATGAGTCACGTCAACAGGCGCAAAGCCTACCAGATTATCGCTCTTGGTGTCGTCTTGGTGAGCATTCCCTTGGCGCTTTCCACCCTCAAAGTGGCGCGGGAGAGTGTCGCACAGCTACAAACCAGGCGAATCGCGGATGAATGGGTAGGTCAGCTTGAGGGGGACTATATCGTTTCATCAGTCTTGGTTTCGAACGGTATCGCCGAGATAATCGTCACCGGACCGGAAGTGCCTGCAACTATTTCGGACCTGGGCGAACAAATTGAGAAAGATGTCAGCCAGGTCGATGAAGTCAATCTGCTGTTTGTCCCATCCAAAGAGTTTCACTTTGCCTCAGGAGAGCCAGGCTGAGGTATTCCTCGCTGGTCACGACCAACCAGCACGCTTTCAGCGCTGGAGTCGCTATCTCCTATCGGGTTCAGCGCGAGCAAATCAACACCGTAGGATTGTAGTGCGCCCCTAAATTTGGACACATAGCTAACTGAACTATGATGTTCATGACAAGGAGAACAGGAGGGCCATGAGATTGGCTAATATTGAGGCCACAAAGGCGGCGGTAAAGTTAATCCGGTTCGACAACCACTGTGAGCGACCAGCGTACCAGGTAATACCAAACACAACCAAA
>JAAEKA010000539.1 GCA_014155705.1 Anaerolineae bacterium clx_CAG2
AAGGACGGGACCCGCTTCGGGTAGTTCGACTTGTCACCGCGCTGGCACACCTGCCGCATTTGAGCCGACCACTCATTAGATAGTGATTCTTGGTGTTGCGGGATGAAGTTACTAGGTTGCGCTGTCTCTGAGTCTGCGCCCTTTCCCAGAGGTCTGGGCTGACAATGGCCGGTACTTCAACCGGTATCCAGTTTGACCTAGGATTCCATCCTTTTTCGTGCCTACGACCAAAATGCCAGACCCCTTTGTAAGTCTCATTTCCAAGAAGCCACGCTAGCGTGCCGGCTGCCCACTCGCCAGGGGACCGCTTCTTCTGACCACCTCCATGAACGTCTGTCCACGTTGGAACACCCAATTGGGTTAACTTAGTGGCAATGCCTTGCTGGCTCAATCTGCGCCCGCTTTCATCCCCTTCCACGTACCAGGTGAAGATAGATTGGACGAGCCGTGCTTCCGGTTCGTAGATAACCAACTTCCGGCCATCCTCTGACAGTCGATAGCCAAAGGGGGGACGATCCCCATGAGCGATGACACCTCCTGCCCTTGCAATTTGCCGCTTGGCGCGCATCGTGCGCTCCAGGGTCTTAAGACGCTCATACTCTGCAACCGAAGCCTTGAGATTCTTCATCAAATTACCCTCAGGCGTGTCAGCGTACTCACCGATCACATACTCAATCCCAACACCTGCATGCTTGAGCTCTTCCTCAACGATTAGCTGCTTCGCCAAACGACGGCTGAAACGGTCAATTTCCCGAACAACTACTACGTCAAACTTCCCAGCTCTGGCGAGCTCAAGCATACGGTTCAGTTGTTCAAGCTCGAAGGATGCGCCGCTCGCTCCTCGATCATCTTCAGCCAATTCCGCTACAATGCGCCAGCCCTTGGATCGAGCATAGTCACGACACATGTCGAGTTGGCCCTTCAAGTTACGACTGTGTGGCTATCCCCGACATGACGGCCAGGTTGCAGGAATGGGGCTATCGGGGCGGCAGCACGTGGGCCATATCTCGCGAAATTGGTCGGGCCTTGAAGCGTGAAGGGTTGACGGCTACGCAGCGTCAGATAGCTGAAAGACGGCCAAAAGGGTTTGCTGGCATCAAGAGTCGGGTTCGATAGTCTTGGTTCCATCAACCAATCAACCAATAAGCTCCTTATCAAGCGATTTCTATCAAAAAGACCCCCACCCATAGAGCAGGGAGAAGACCTGTAAAACGGCACCCAACGCGCACTAGCGTGGGGTGGGGGATACACATAGGAAATCAACAGTTGATTGATTGATGAAACCTGAACAGAAGCAGAAGCTGCCTGCAATGTATCTAACCAATCCAAGAATCGCGGATTACAGTTCCATGTCGAGTTGGCCCTTCAAGTTACGACTGTCATGCTTACTGTCATCTCCACTGACCCGTGCGTACAACACTGCTCGCTTGCTCATGTTGCTTATCCTTGCACCACAGCTCACATAGTGCTATGATAGAAGCAGAGGCCGCCGGTCTAGCCGGCAAGCATGTTCGGCGACCTCTGCACACCGGCCTGCATAGGTACCACCCTGTGCAGGCTTCCTCATTTGCGGCGACGCTGCAACGCCACCATACCATCCTGCGTCTGCACCCGCTGCCATCGTCGGGCCAGGCCCCAGGCCAGCGAACTGTCCGGCTCATGGAAGAGGCAGAGCATGCCGGCGCCGCCCGTGCCAACGCACACGCCGGCTGCGTAGCTCCTGCAACTACGGTACTCGTCGAAGCGGCCCTCGATCTTGCCCTCCAGGTAGTCATGGACGATCCGACATGTCTGGCGGTCATCGAACCAGGGCGTGCTCACGATAGGTACGGCTGTGGCGACGCCGTACTCGACCAGCTTGCTCGCAGGGATGATGCCGATGATCTCCTGGCGAGGTATGGTTGTGGTAGTGGTCATCGCCGGGCCTCCCTGGACACGGTATACTTTCGGAACGCGGTTCCAAGCCGGATGCGACGAAAGAAAGCTGCCAGGAAACGGTGGACGGGCTGGAGATGACCTTCGCGCTCAATCACTTGTCCAGGTGCTTGGCGTAACCAACAAGAGGGCCTTGTCAAGGAAGCACTGTGCGCTCACTAGCTTTGTGTCG
>JAAEKA010000054.1 GCA_014155705.1 Anaerolineae bacterium clx_CAG2
CTGGTTCGAACCTACCCTGCTTCGCCGCAGGCGCTGGCGGGCCTGGCTGGTCTCTACAGCCGGCAGGGCCTGGCAGACGAGGCCGTTGAGACCTACCAGGCGGCGCTGGCCCTGAAACCGCAGGATGCCCGGACGCGCGTCGGATTGGCCGGGGCGCTGGCGAGTCTGGGGCGCACCGAGGAGGCCGAGGCGCTGCTGGAGCAAGGTCTGGCGCAAACGGACGTCGTAATCGTTGGGCGCCAACTCGGCCGCACGCGTCAAGGCGGCCTCGGCGTCGTCCCACTGGCCCAGCGCTGCATGGGCGCCGGCCAGCTTAAGTAGCACGCCCGGCTGTGTCATGCTGAGGTCTGCCGAAGCATCCCCGGCCAGGGCGGTCTCGTACTGTGTGACCGCATCTTGCACCCGATCATAGGCCAGATAGACGTCGCCCAGGGCCACGCGCGCCGCCCGATCCTCCGGATTGCGCGCGACAATATCCTCGCGCAACGCCAGGGCGCGGGCAGGGTCGCCAATCTGCTCCAGCAAAGTGCTGAGCGCCTGGTTGGCCGCGTTGGCATCGGGACTGATGCTGAGCACATGCTCCAGCGCCAACACCTGTTCGGTGGTGTCCATTTGGTCGATAGGCGGGCCGACGCGACGCAGCAGGCGCGCCTGGGAGCCGTCAGGCAGGTCGAAGGTGTCCACCGCACGCAAACGCTGGTTGAACTCGGCGCTGGCCGACGCGTCGTCGACGACAGTCATGCGGCGGATGGCGCTTTCGTCGACGCCATCCGTTGCGGTGCAGCCGTGGCCCGCGCTGGTGGTCAGCACGAAGTCGGCATCCCACAGGTCGTAGTAAAAATTGACGTTGGGGACCAATTCCTGGAAAGTCATTCGGTCAGCCAACTTTTGCTGGGCCAGGAAGTAATCGAAAGAAGGCTGGCTCAACGAGGGCAGGCAGGAGAGCACCACAACGCGGCAGCCTGCCTGATCGGCGCAGAGGCGCTCGGCGGCCTGGCCAATGGCCGCTGTGTTGGCTTTGGCGCGTTGGGGGGCCCCTTGGTGCCCCCAACCAAGGAGAATGGCGTTGATCGCAGCGATGAGGATGATGACGCCGGACACGATGGCGGAGGTGCTGGTGGCCGTAAGGTTGCCAACTTTCAGAAAAGTCGGCAACTTTATCTCAGCCAACCAGCCCACGCTCAGCATAGCTGCCGCCGGCAGCAGAGGCATCAGTTGGCTGGCGCTGCCATCGCCAATCAGCGTCAACAGCAGGAAGCCCATGCCCAGCCAGGCCAGCGGCAGACCGAAAGCCTCGCGTGCGCCGTCGCGCTGCGGGCGGATAACTTGCCACAGTCCATACCCAGCGCCGACCAGCAGGACCACGAGCAGAACGCCGCCGATGGCGTCGTCCAGCCAGGGGCCCAGGCGCAACAACAGCCCGCCGCGGGCAGCAGTGCTGGCCTGGCTGCCTTCCACCGTCGCAGGAGATGGAGAAGACAGCAGGGTTGGCAGCAACGCCAGGGTGATCAACATCGACACCAACAGCAGGTTGACGTGGGCAGGGGCCAGGCCCAGCCGGCGGCCCAGGCGTTCCAGTACATTGCGGCTAGGGGTGCGGCGAGAGCCGCGGGCCGGGCGCGGGATGCGCAGCGCCTGCACGGCGGCGATCAACGCGGGGCCCAGCACCACAGCCCAGAAGGTCGCGCTGGCCAGAAGGCCCGCGGCCACGGCTAAGGCGTAGCCGACGGCGAAGGGCCGGCGCTGAAAGCCATCGGACTCGACCAGCAGCCAGACAGCCAATGCAGCCAGCGCCCCTACGGCCAACGCGGGATCGTAGATGCGGGTGTAGGCGATGACCAAAGGGTAAAGGCTGACCAAGGCGGCGGCGGCGAGGGCGGGCCAGTGGTTGGGTGACTGGGTGATTGGGTGATTGGGAACCGGCCCGGAGGGACGGGGCGATCGGGTGGTTGGGAACAGGCGGCGGGTGAGGCCGTAGACGCTGGCCATCAACAGGGCCAACCAGGCCAGGTTGACCAGCGTGGCCGGGTCAGGGCCGCGGCCGCCCAGCCAGATCAACGGCGCAGTGGTCAGGTAGTAAAGGGGCGGCTCGCCAGCGCTGGCGGCAGCCACGCGGCTGAACACATCCAACGACGGCCGGCCGAGCGCATCGGCCACACCCAAGGCGCGGGTCAACTGGACGGCCATCTCGCCGGTCGGAAAGCGGTTGTCCAGACGCAGCCAGAGAATGGCGGCGATGGCGTGCAGCAGCCAGAGCAGGGCTAGCAGGAACCAGTCCCGGTTCATAGCTGATAAACGCTGGATCAGTGGTTGGTTTGTCGCCTGGCGCGTGTCCATCATCATCATGGTGTCAATCTTTTATCGGCTGTTGGCTGAACCGGATCACCTACGGCTGGGCAGGCTGCCTCAGTTGATCCAGCAATTGCTGAGCGCGCGCCGTCAGATCGGGATTGGCGCCCGACTCGAGAACGATCTCAAGCGCCTGGATGGCTTGCTCGGTGAGACCTTGCGCCTGGAACGCCCGCGCCAGCACAAAGTGGGTTCGGGGAGCACTGGCATCCAGTTGGATGCCCTGCTGATAGGCTGCGATGGCGTCTTCCGCCCGACCACAGGACATGAGTACATCGCCCAGGGTAGTGTAGCTGCCGTTGGATGGGCGAAGCTCGGTGAAGCGGGTCTGGTAAAAGATGCCCTTTTCGCAGTCCTTCTTCTCGTATAGGATACCCAGGGCTGCAAGCGCGCCGGGGTTGTCTGGTTCGATCTCCAGGATGCGCTCATTGATGGCAATGGCTTCGTCGCCCCGCTCTTGCTGGCGGTAGATGCTGGCCAGTGTGCGCAGCGGCCACACCTCCGGCCCGGCGGCGGCAACCGCGGCTTCAGCCTCCCGCGCAGCAGCGTCCAGTTGTCCTTGGGTCTGGTACATCTCGGCCAGTCTCAGGCGCAACACCCATCGTCCGGGCGCTCGTTCGACTGCTTTGCTCAGCGCGGCGACGGCCTCGTCCAGCTTGCCATCGACCAGATAGGCGTCAGCCTCCTGCACGAGTTGCTCGATCTCAGCATCGCCGGCAGGCGCGGCCTGGCCGCCGAACGAGACCCGCGGCGTTTCAAGGAGCTGCTGAGCTGCCCTTAGCGCGGGATCAACCGCCAACAGCTCGTTAGCAATGGCGTCGGATTCTGTCCTGTCCACCGATCGGGTGCGTTTGTAGACCGAAATCAACGAGCCATCGGGCAGGATTAAGGGCTGATCGTTGTCAAGCGGTTGATGCGAGGCGTAGAAGGCGCTCGCCGGATTGGCCAGCACCTGCGCGACCAGATCGGCGTTGCGCTGCTCAGTGCTGCGCAGGCGGCCGGTATAGACCGGGCCGGTTTTGACGATAACGTAGTCTGCGTCCAGTAAAGTCGGCGCCGGATCGGTGGCGCGGATGAAGTCGATATCAACGCCATGCAGCTTGGCATAATAGGCAAGCGACGGCTCCGCCAACTGGGGCAGGGCGGCTACGGTGCCCACGGTGATGCGGCGTTCCGTGCCGGCGTCGTTGCCGATAAACTGAATCAGGTCGTAGATCGGAGACACCTCGCCGCTTGGCGGGCGCGGTGGAACACCCAGCCAGGTCTTGGCCGTGGGCGCGGGCAGTGGTTGAGCCCACGATACCTGCCACAAGAGAAGCACACTGAGCGCTGTTAGCGCCGCGCTGGCTGCCACCTGCAAGGGAACACTGCGCTGCAACAAGTACAGCACTGCAAAAGCCAGAACCAGCGCCATGGCGGGGTACAGAGGCGCCAGGTAGTAAAACTCTTTGGTGGCCTGGAGAGACAACGCAACGTACGACACAACCAGCCAGGCCAGCAGGATCGCCGTATTCACACGCACGCGCCGGGTGAACAGGGCGAAGAGATAGACCAGCAGGCCGCCAACAAAGAGCCAAAAGAAGGGCAGCCCCATGCTGCTTTTCAGGTTGACGAAGTACCAGACAAACGACGCCAGGCTGGACACGTCCTGAACGGGCGCAAAGGTGCCTGTGGTCTGGAAGGTATCGACAAACTGAAACATGCGCCGGCCGAACTGGAGATAGAAAGGGAGCGCAATTACCAACGGCGGCACGGCGATGAGCAAGGCGGCCGGCAACAAGCGTTGTACCAACAATTCTGGCCAGGGACTTGGCGCAGCGTCGTTCTGCTGAGGGCGCTTGCGGGCAAGAAAGGTCTCAACCAGAACCGAGATGAAGACGAAACCGATAGGCCCGGCCAGGAACAACGCCGGGTAGATAGGCCGCAGCATCAAGCCTACTGCCAGCAGGAGACCCAACAGCCCCGCGTATTTCTTGCGCCGCAGATCGTCGCTCAAGATCAACAGATAGACCCCCAGCGTGGTTACTGCCACGACCCCGAGGTGTGGCCAATAGACGCGCGTCAGGCGAATCACCTCAGGGTTCAACGTCACCAAAACGCCTGCCAGCAGCCCAACCTTGGTGTTGAAAAGCCGCCGGCCGATGTTGAAGGTGGCCAGCGCGATCACCGCCAACAAAAAGAAGTTGGTCCACAGGGTTACCGTGTCAGGATTGGCGCCGAACAGGGCATAGATCGGCACGGCCAGCCAGACGTAACCGATCGAAGGCCGCACACCATGCCTGACCATGTAAAGCTGGCCCAGGTTCTTGAGGGAGGGGTGCGTGATAAAGTCATAGGCTTCCAGACTGTTGACCAGATAACGCGCTTCATCCCACACGGGGGGAGCGGTATTGGCGTTGAGCCAGCGGGCATTGTCCACCAGAACGAAAGCCAGTGCAAGGATCAACACCAGATAGGCTACATGCACAGGCTTGACGGCGGCTTGGGTGACAGGAGCCGGCGAAGCCTCTGCTGCGCCGGTTTCCTCAATCGACAATTGCTGCATAGATCGTCATCTCTCGTTATGATCCAGGTTGCTGACCGATATTGATGGAGATCTGGGTCAGCTTCAACCCCTCGCGCCACAGATAGACCAGTCCCAGCACAATGGTGACCAGGAAGGAGATACCGTGATAGATAATAGCGAAGGTCAGGGCCGCGCTGGGCTCCACCGACCAGGGCGACAGGGCAAGCACTGCCAGGTAGTGCATCACGCCGACAAAGCCAGGCGATGAAGGAATGGCCAACCCCAGGTTGACCACCACCACCACCATGAGCGTGGCAGTCCAGGGCAGATCCAGTTGGCAGGCCCACAGCACCAACCCAGTGTATACCAGAGTCATGATCCAGGCCAGCAGCGTATAGCCGGCTGCCATGCTTGTCTGGCGCGCTGAGCGGAGCATGCCCAGCCCGCTGGCGAAGGAGCGCACCAACTGCAGGAATAGCCCGATGATCTTGCGCACGTCGAAGCCCAAAATGCGCTCCGGCGTTGGCAACAACCGCCTGTGGGCCGCCTCAGGGCTGTTGCCAGGCGCGCCAACACGCTTTGCCGCCCACCACAACAGGCCCAGGCCCGCCACGGCCAGCGCCGCAGTAACCAGGGCTGACTGCTTGATCAGGGTGGATACCGGCATGAGCTGCACCAGCAGAAAGGCCAGCGCCACCAACATCAACACGTCCATGAGGCGTTCGACAACCACCGTGGCTATCACTGCGGCGGTGTCAAAAGCCTTCTTGCTGGCCAACAGCACCGAGCGTATCACTTCACCCGCTCGCAGCGGCAATATGTCATTGGCCATGTAGCCGATATTCAGGAACGCAAACGCCTCGCGTGCCGTGACTGGGCCCAACGGGCTGAGCAGGGTCTGCCAGCGCAGCCCGCGCAGCACCAGGTTGATCACAAAGACGCCAACGGCCAGGCTCATGATCCACAGATCGACCGCCCGCAGAGCCATCCACAATTCTGACCAGTGGACGTCGCGAAAAGCCAGGATCAATGAAACCAGGCTAATGACTAAACCCAACCAGAACTTACGGCCGGCCGGCCGCGCCGGTTGCGCCGCTGCACGGTCTGGCATCAGCGCCCCGTTCCCTGCCCGGAGCTATCAAAGTTGACACGCTCCTGGACAATGTAGTGCGGTCTGGCCTTGACCTCATCGAAGATGGCCCCGATATAGGCGCCCATGATGCCCATGAAGAAGAGCTGGATGCCGATAAACACGGACAGCAGTACAGTCAGCGTGGCCCAGCCCTGGGGAAGCTGGCCAGAGATGAAGTATTGCAACACGGTCACGGCTGCGAGCAGCATGCCGAAACCAGCAAAGATGAACCCCAGCAGGATGGAGAACAACAGCGGCGCTTTGCTGAACGACACCACCCCGTCCAGCCCGAAACGCACCATGCGCCACAGGGAGTACTTGCTCCTGCCGGCAGGCCGCTCCTGCGCCGTAAAGGTGATGGTCGTGCTTTCGAAACCGACCCAGCCAAACAAACCACGCAGGAATTGGTTGCGCTCGCGTATCTCAGCCTGAAACACCTGGGCGACGCGGCGCGAGATCAGGCGGAAATCGGCGGCGCTCTCGTTGATCGGCACGTCGCTCATGCGGTTGATGAAGCGGTAGAACGCCTTCGAGCTGATACGCTTGAACGCGCCGGTGGCCGGCGAGTCCAGGCGATGGGTGAAGACGATGTCGTACCCCTGTTCGAACTTCTCCAGCAGTGCGGGTATCACCGTTGGCGGATGTTGCAGGTCGCTGTCCATCATGATCACAGCATCGGAGTCGCAATGGTCGATGCCAGCCAGCAGCGACATCTGGTGGCCAAAACGAGACGACAGAGCCACAATCCGCACTGAGCTATCGATCTGGGCAATCCGCCTGATCTTGTCGAGCGTGTTGTCCTTGCAGCGATCGACCACAAAGAGAACGACCGAGTGATAGCCTTCCAAACTCACCAGGACGCTCTTCAGTTGCAGATAGAAAGCCTCGATGACTTCTTCTTCATTGTACACGGGACAGACGACACTAAGTGTTCTCATAAGCTCTCGACAGAAACCGACTCATGGCTGTCCGGCCCTCAGGTCGTCAAGGGCTTGCTGCGCAGCGCTGCGATTGGGATCCAGCGCAAGACCAGCTTCGAATGCTGCAATCGCTTCCTGAATACGGCCAGCACGGCGCAACGCGTAGGCCAGGGTGAAGTGGGTGTTGGCATTGTCTGGCGCCACGTTCACGGCTTCCCCGAAGGCTGCCAGCGCCCCTGCCTGATCGCCTTGCTCCTCCAACAACGTCCCCTGACGAATGCGTGAGAAGGGAAAGTCCGGCCATTGAGCGTTGATGGCCTCGAACTCAGCCAGCGCTTCGTCGCTGCGGCCCAGCGCTGCCAGCGCGTTGGCCACGCCCATCCGGCTGGCGCGGTCCTCGGGGTTGGCTGCAGCCAGCTCCTGGAAGATTTCCAGCGCCTGCTCTGGCTGGCCGTCGGTCAACAACTGTTCAGCTCCAGCGCGCCGGTCAGGCAGCGATTGGCCGGCCCCGGCCGTCGCTGCCTCGGTAGGTGCGGTCTGTGCGGCCGGCGTCAGGTGGGCGGCCAACAGCGCGCGCAGATCTTCCAGAGACCGCGCGGGAGCGGTAGACTGAGCAGGCGCCAGGGCGTCAGCCCGTTCCAGAGTGGCCTCAGCCAGGCGGGCGCTGTCGGAGTCTGCCAGATCTGCGCCGGCTGCAATCTCCGCCGCGACCTGACCGGCGTAGGCCCGACCCAGCGCGTACCAATTCTCCCAGCGGCTCTGATCGATACTGATCGCCGTCAGCCCCACATCAATCGCCTCGTCCAACTGGCCCACCCGCGCCAGCATTTCGGCCAGCCGGCCATGCAGGAAGCTGACATGAGGCGCCAACTCCACCGCCTGCGCGTAGGCCGCAGCCGCCTGGCTGGCGTCACTCATGCCGCGGTAGGCGTCACCCAGCGCCAGCCGCGCCTCGTATGCGCCCGGCGCCGCTGTCGCCGCCTGCTGGGCTGCGCTGACCGCGTCGTCCCAGCGACGGTCTGCCAGCGCTTCCCGGGCCGTGTTCAATGCTGCCTGATAGCCCTCCGGCGGCAACGTCGTGGCGGCGCTGCTGCGCAGACGCGCTGTCATCGCTTGCAACGCCAGGCTGTCCGGCGCGGCTGCCTGGCCCTGCTCAAGCAGAGTCAGAGCCGCGTCGGGATCTCCGGCGCTGGCCAGACCTTGGGCCCACAGCGCATACGCCTGCCAGGTGGTGGGGTCCAGGTCGATGGCCCGCTGGAAATAAGCTCCAGCCTGCTGGGGCGACTCGCGCTGCTGCAAGGCAAACGCGCCCAGATGAATCTGCGCCTGAGGGTCATTGGGCGCCGACTCGGCCAGGCTGGCCAGGGCCGCCCCCAGGTCTGCCACGATGTCATCCTTTTCTGATGCGGGCGCGGACGGCGCTGCGGTCGGGACGGCGGCCGCAGTCGTCGCAGGTGGCGTGACCGTGGCGCTGGCCTCGGGCGCAGGCGCAGGAGCGGGCGGAGCGGCGATCGCGGCGGGCGCGGCCTGCGCCGCCCGTGCGGTGAACTCCGACTGCGCGCTGCGCGACTCGGGAAAATGCAGGCCCGGCTGGCGCGCCAGCGGAAACAGAGCTTCTGCGCCGGCGCCATACCAGACATCAGGTTGGCAGTTGCGGTTATACAGCGTCAGGTCCTTGAACGGAATCTCGATGTAGTTCTCCTGCAGGAAGCTGGCTTCAGCCGGGCTGGCGGCGACTCCATCGCTGGCCGAGGCCACATAGACCGCGGCGCTGTAGCGGCACAGCAGGTCCAGCTCGCCGACCAGGTCTGCATCCACCACCTGAGCGCGACCCTGGTAGTACCATTGCAGTGGGGCAGCGCTGGGCAGGATGACAACCGCATCGTTGGGCGTTGGAGCCTGCTGTAGCGCGGCCGCCAACCCCTTCCAGTCCTGTTTGGGCCTGCGATAGGTCGCCTGCAGCGGGTCGGTGCTACCCTTGACGAAGGCCAGCATAAAGATGCCCAGGACCAGGACGCTGGTCCACACAGCGTAGCGCGGCTTGGCCGGCGCCAGCAACTGCGCCAGCCGCGCCGCGAGCGTTGCCATTGCCATAACACCCACGGCTGCGGTCAGCAGAAAAACCGGCTGAACAAAGATCAACTGCCGGGGGCTGGCAGCAGGAGTGAGCCAGACCAGCAACGGCAGCGCTGTCCAGAGAGTCAGGGCCGCGGCCACAGCCGCGCGGCGCCAGAAAAGCCAGGCAAGCCCTGCCAACGCCAACAGCAGCATGGTTGCAACGAAGAGAGGGTCCAAAGTCCAGGGGAGACGGTTGCTGACGAAAATCACCAGCGTATCTGCCGGGCCAGCCTCGGTCGCCGCGGCGCCGGCCGCCAGCCCGGCGATAAACTGCGGCATAAAGAGCAAAGCGACCAGGGCCAGCCCAGCCAACAGATGCAGCCATGCCCGGCGGCGCGCGGGGTCATGCCACAGGGCAGCCAGGGGACCAGGCGCAGCGGCCAGCAGCAAACACGGGAAGACCAGCAGGCTCAGACCGACCGGTACAATCGCGAAGTAATGCGTGTAAAGGGCCAGCGCAGCGGTCAGGATGAACGGCCACCACACAGCCAGCCATACCCGAGCTGACGCGATCCCCTGCACAGGAAGGTTCTGCAGCGACTGGCCTGACGCGGGCGCAGCGTCCTCCAGGTTTCCCTCAGTTCCTCCCAGTTCCTCCCAGCGTCCCCTTGCAACAGCCATCTCCATCCGCGCTGCCCGCACCAGCGACCAGAACAGCAGCGTACTCAGCAGGCCAAGCAGGGCGTAGCTGTGAGCTTCCTGGCTGATCTCGATGTGCAGCGCCGACATCGCCAGCATGAAGGCGGCCAACAATCCGGGCAGCGCCCCCAGAAGCGAGCGCCCCAACGCCCAGAGCGCTGCAACTGCGCCGACGCCTGCCAGCAGAGCGGGTAAGCGCAGCAAATCCTCGGCGCGACTGATATCACTCAAGAAACGCATGAGAAACAGATAGAGTGGGGGATGTGACGCGCTGGCCAGGGCGCTGGCGCCAGGAAGGCTGCCTGGTTGAGCCAATTGCAGATAGATCAGTTCTTCCAACCCCAGACTCTTGTAGCCCAGATGATAGAATCGCAAGCCCGCTGCCAGCAGCAAGATGCCCAGCAGCAGGAAGATCTCCAGCCGATTGGGACGCTGGCCAGGGGCTGGTAGTCTCCAACCCCCGGCGCGCAGCGCAGAAACAGAGGATGACGCTTGCTCTTGATCTGACACAGATGCTCTACTCAGCAGGATGGGATCACGGACAGAGTGTTGCGGTTACCGCTATGGACGAACGCAGGCGTCTGTGCGGTTCCACGGGCCGGCCTTCACCGACCGGCAGTGGCGCATGATACAACAGGATAGGGCGAAGGAACAAAACCGGGCGCAACTTCGGCGGGGCCAATCCATCAGGTCCCGAAAATGAAGCCGAGAAAGGCAGCAGGCCTTTCTCGGTTCGTCGGTGATGACTTCAGTTAGTCGGATGGTGCCCCCGGTCCGACTCGAACGGACACGCCCGTACGGGCACAGGCCCTCAACCTGCCGTGTATGCCAATTCCACCACGGGGGCAAGCTAGCCACAGGATTATAGCACGAAAGCGCGGAAGCGCAAATCGGGAAACCGGCAGATGATGCAGCGCAAGGGAACAGTCACCAAGTCCAAAGAGGCGCCAGCGGGAATTGGCGTTTGCGGCTTGTTCCAGTTATAGCTACAATGGTTGGTAATCAGCGCCTATGCCCTCTACGTTGGTGACAGGTGACTATGTCGGAGTTAAGAGCACTCTCTCGGCGGAAGTACACGACCGGGAGCAGCTTTTGCCAGCTTGGCATCACAGCCGGAGGAAACCCTGATGGAAATGCTTTTGTATGTGGTGAGAATCGCGTGCCTGGTCACACTATTGATTGGATATCTGCCTGTGAGAACCCTTGCAGGACTGCCGCGCAAACTGCCAGCTAACCGACCCAATATCGTGTTCATCCTGACCGACGACCAGGACCTCTTGCTCGGAACGATTAACTACATGCCTCACCTGGCTGCCAATGTGGCCAGCCAAGGCGTGACCTTCTCTCAATTCTCGGCGCCGACCTCGCTGTGTACACCCAGTCGCGCCGTCTTGTTGACAGGGCGCTATGCTCACAACAATGGCATCGTTCAGAACGTCCCACCGATCGGCGGCTTCGAGAAAATGGTCGCGTGCGGATTCGAGAACACCACGGTGGCCACGGCTTTACAGGATGCAGGTTACAGCACAGCGTTGGTCGGCAAGTACGTGAATGGCTATCCATTGGCAGATGACCCGACCTACATTGCTCCTGGCTGGAGTGAGTGGTATGTGCCTACCCGCGATGCTTACGGATACTATGATTACCAGTTGAACGAGAACGGCGTCCTGGTGGACTACGCACACACGCGCAACGATTACCTTACCGACGTTCTGGCAGCCAAAGCCATGGGCTTCATCACGCGCACTGTGACTCTGTCGCCGACGACTCCGTTCTTCGCGATGATCTCGATGTACGCGCCGCATGAGCCAGCCGTACCTGCGCCGCGCCACTATTCGTGGTTTCCCAATGAACAAGCGCCGCGCACGCCCAACTTCAACGAAGAGGACATGAGCGACAAGCCTGTAAATATGCACAGCATGCCTCTGCTCACACCGGGCGAGATTGAGTCCATCGACGCCCTCTATCGCAAACGCCTGCGCTCTCTGCAATCGGTGGACGAAATGATCGCTCAACTGACGCAGACTCTGGATCAACTCGGCGTGTTGGACAACACCTATATCGTCTTCGCGTCGGACAATGGATTTGTCCAGGGCCAACATCGCTTTATTTCAGGCAAAGGCTCGCCCTACGAGGAGAATTTCCGCGTTCCCCTGATGATTCGTGGTCCGGGCGTAACGCCAGGTGTCGTGCGAGACGAGTTGGCGGCGATGATCGACCTGGCGCCCACCTTTGCCGAGATTGCAGCAACTAACCTGCCCATCCCCAGCGATGGCCGATCCCTGTTGCCACTGTTGGAAGGCGAAGAACCGTCACCGCCCTGGCGCCAGGCGCAGCTCATGGAACACTGGTCGGTGCCAGCCGAACAATGGACTGCAACGGGCGCAACGGCTGCCCCGCTGGGACCCAACCAATCTCAGACAACTAACCTGTGCGCCAACACGACCACGCCCAAATGGAAGGGCATCAGAACTGCGAACTACAAGTTTATCGAACAGTATAGCGTTGTACGCGATGAGCTCTATGATCTCACCAGTGATCCCTACGAGTTGCAGAGCCTGGTGGATGCAATGAAGCCGGAATTTCTCTCTCAGTTGACCCCCTGGATTGAAGCGTACTATGCGTGTTCGGGGGCGGCTTGCGACGTGGCAGGCGCTATGCAGCCCCCCACAATGCAGTTGAGATGCTATGATCCGGATGGCAATGGCCGGGTAGACATTGTCGATGTACAAGCGCTCACTGCCCGCTGGAACTTGACAGCAGCCGACCCGGGATATCACCCGCGCTATGACCCCAGCGGTGACGGATTGATCAGCAGCCTGGACTTCACCCTGGTGGCCAGAGGCTGGGAACAGCCCTGCCCGGGCTGAGGATGCTCCCGGCAACCACGCCGTTTGGCTCAGTCACGAGATGGGCCAAAGCCGGACCTTGCCGGCGACTCGCTTCTGACGATTTACGCTTGACGTTTCACTCTCTCACGATGGAGGTCCTTCATGGCCGATTTCGACCGCTTCGCCCGCTTCTACGACCTGGACTACGAGCCCTTCCAGGACGACGTGGCGTTGTACCTGGGCTTCGCCGAGCGCACGGGGGGGCCGCTGTTGGAGTTGGGCTGCGGCACCGGCCGGCTGTTATTACCGCTGGCGCGCGCCGGCTTCGACATCACCGGCGTCGACCTGTCGCCGCGCATGCTGGAGGTGGCCCAGGCTAAGGTAGACGAGGTCGGGCTGGATGACAGCATCACCCTGGTGCAGGCCGACATGCGCCAGGTCGAGCTGCCCCAACAGTACCGC
>JAAEKA010000540.1 GCA_014155705.1 Anaerolineae bacterium clx_CAG2
CAGGTCTGGCTGGTCTTCTTCGACGGCCAGTATCGCAGCGACGGCCAGCCGGTGGCCGCAGGCGTCGAGGCCTGGGCCGCGCAGACGCCGCCGGACGATCTCCCCCAGGCTGCTGTATTGATGGCCCTGCTGGGCAGCGCCCGGCAACAGTTCAGCATCGACACAGCCAGCGATGCGGTGTTCAGCCAACAGCTCTGGGGCATTGCACAGCAACTGGGCTACGAGGCCTGGTTCATCCCTGAGCCGCAGGCCGCATTGGCCCTGGGTCAGGCCGCCCTGGCCCGCCTGGTTGGGCCGGTGGCCGTCATCGCAGGCAGCGATGCGCCCACCTGGCGCACCTTACAGGATACGACCGAGCAGATCGACCCGCAGAGCCTGGAGCGCGTTGGACGCGTGTTGCAGACGCTGCTGGAGGGTCAGCCGGTTTCAGAGTAAGCAGGTAAGCACGAAAGCAACGGAAGAAGTTGGACTTTTTCCGAAAAAGTCCAACTTCTTGCAACCTATTCTTCTACGGAGTAAGATCAAAGC
>JAAEKA010000541.1 GCA_014155705.1 Anaerolineae bacterium clx_CAG2
CAGACGGCAGATCGAAGCGCGCCACCTGCCAATCACCGCTGCCGCTGCCGGCCACACCCACCTGCTGGCCATCGACAAAAACCGCCAGTTGCACGCCGGGCAGATCGCGGTAGGCCACATCCAGCGCCGTCGGGCCAACGCTGGATGGCGCCAGTATCGCCTGCGCCCGGTCGCCAAACTCCAGTTGCAGGTTGGGCCGCGGCTGGGCGGCCGCCTCCATAAAGGGCTTGAAGTAGTGGACGGATGGGATCGCGTTGCTCTCGACCCAGGCCACGGCGGCGGGCTGGCCAGCGGCAACGCCGGTCAACTCCAGCGTCAGCGCGCCATCCCTAGGGCGCACGTCAGGCAGCGGCGCATCCTGCCAGACGGGCGCAGCGCCGGCCAACGTCACGACCGGCTGGCCGTTGGCGGCCACAGCCAGTCCGCTGTCCGCAGGCAAAAAGGTGTGCAAGGTAATGACCGCTGTGACTTCAGGCGGAAATATCAGCGCCGTGGTCAACGGGTCGCTCCCTGCTTCAGCTTGCTGCCGCCAACGAGCGGCCAGTTCCCGCTGTTCCATCGGCCCCATGGCCCGGCGGTGGGTGACGCTGAGAAAGCCGCGCTCATCCTGAATATCGAACGGTTCGTAGCGCTGGCGGAACCAAAGCTGATCGGCCAGATCGTGCGGATAGCCCGCGCTGCCGGCCAGCACCAACCAAGGCGGAGCGTAGCTCTTGATCGCCCATGCCATCTTGTCGGCCGGCGCTAAGCGCAGGTGAGCGATCTCTGGCTGCAAGAGACCGGAGAAGTCCAGAACCCGACAATCGCTGATGTAGCCCAGGATGCCGATTTCAGCCATGCCCACCGGCTCATGGCCTGGCTGCTGGCACAGCGCGCGCAGCAGCATGCCGGTGTGAGCGTAGGCCACCTGCCGTTGGCCGGGCGGTCCTGGGCTGACCAGCCTGCCAGCCGCAGTCAGCACAGGATAGAACAGCACGACCAACAGGCTGGCGGCCAGCAAAGGATAGGCGAAGCGCCAGGGCTGGCCGCGCTGACGCAAACCTGCAAGCCATCTTACCACACCTGCTGCGCCGTCGCCAGCCAGCAGCGCCGCCACCGGCAGCAGGGGCAGGTAGTACCAGAAATAGCCGCGCACCCGCAGCGCCACGTGGATGCCGATGTACAGCGCGGCCCACAGCAACAGCAGACGGCGCACGCGCAGTTCAGCCGGCCGAGGCGAGGGCGCAGGCCACAGGGTCGCAGCCAGTCCAACCAGAACCAATGCAGCAGCCACCGGATGGGCTGCGATCCAGTCGCCGCCCACCTCCAGCAGTTGGCGGCCCCATTGACCCTCGCGGTCAGGCAGGCCCTGGGTCATCTTGGCTGCCAGCGTGTTTGGCAACGGCGAACCATAATAGCCCCAGGCAAAGAGTACCCAGGGCAGCGTCAACAGCAGCCCCAGCGCCAACGCGCGCCAGGGGACGCGACGCTGCGTCGCCAACCAGTGGACGCCCACCACCAGACCGGCCAGCAGTCCGTCAGGCCGGATCAAAAAGGCTGCGGCGGAGGCAGCCGCGACCGCCAGCAGCCAACGCTGGCTGTTGGCAGGCTGCGCCAGGGACCGCCGATAGGCGGCGAACACCGCCAGCAGCGCGGCCAGGTAGAGCGGCGTCTCCATGCCTACGGCTGCGTTGAACAAGGGATTGGACAGCGTCAACGCCGCCGCGACCGTGGCGGCCAGGGCAGCTAGCGCCCCTGTCCGCTGCTCGCGACCGGCCATGCTGGCGTCGATCAGCAGGGCGCCCAGCGCCAACATGGCCAGACCGTTCCACAGCATCCCCAGCGCCACGAAGTCCTGGCTGAACACGGACGTCGCAGCCAGCAGCAGCATGTAGCCAGGCGTGGTGATGCTCAGCACCTGCTCGCCAGGGTTGAAGACGGGGCCAAGGCCGTTGGCCAGATTGCGCGCCACGCGGTAGGTGATGTAGGCGTCGTCGTTAGGCCCCTGGCGGACGGCAAAAAGCAGGTTGAGCGCTGTCAGCAGGACGATCAACGCCCAGGGCAGCGCTTGAAGCAAGGTTGGCAGAACGCCGCGTGACCTGGCTGCGGGCGGCGAGGTCATTGTCCGCTCCTGCGCGCCAATACATCGGCGTAGACCGCCAGCGTCTCAGCCGCGCAGC
>JAAEKA010000542.1 GCA_014155705.1 Anaerolineae bacterium clx_CAG2
AAACAAATGCCCCTGCCGCTGCCAGATCTGGTGTTCGGCAGCCTGCTGGAGCGCTGGAACGCCTTTGCGCCGGTGGCCTTTCCGGCCGAGACGCGGCGCTATGCACAGGAATGCCTGGCCGTCGCCCGCTACAGCCTGCGCACCCGGCCGGTGGGCGGCAAGGAGGGGGGGATGCGCGTCGGCGCGCTGGGCCAGATCAGCTATGTGACGCTGAGCTATGACCGCTACTGGATGGGCGTGCTGGCTGCGTTGGCCAACTTCGCCCGCTACAGCGGCATCGGCGGCGGCACGGCCATGGGCCTGGGTCAGGCGCGGCGGATGACTGGGTGACAAGGTGACAAGGTGACTGGGCTCTCGCCCTGCTCGCCGTCTCACCCGGCCGGCTGTTCTTTAACAATTGAATGAATTGATTAGCTCACTTGTAGGAAAGGCGGTTTGTGTTATGTACCCAGTCTACGTTATCCATCAGGGCGCGAAGCTGAGCATCGCCAACAAGCGTTTGCAGGTGGACCAGGAGGGGGAGACCCTGCTGGCTGCGCCGCTGGGCCAGGTCAGCGAAGTGGTGCTCTTCGGCAACGTGGGCCTGACCACGCCTGCGATCAGCGCGTTGCTGCTGGAAGGCAAGGATGTCGTCTTTCTGACCGAGGATGGCCGCTTCAAAGGGCGACTGGTGGGCGAAGTGACGCCGCACGTGCCGGTGCGCCGCGCCCAGTACCGCCGTATGGACGAGGCCGGCTTCGGCCTGCGGCTGGCTCAGGGGATCGTTGCGGCCAAGCTGGCTCACCAGCGCACCCTCTTGCAGCGCCACAACCGTGAGCTGGGCGACGCGGAGATCGCCTCGGCCATCGAACGGCTGGGCGAGGCTGTCAAGACGGTGGAGCGCCGCGCCACCATCGCCTCGCTGACCGGCCACGAGGGCGCGGCCACTGCGGCCTACTTCAGCGGTCTGCGCCGCCTGTTCGGCGCCGAGTGGAAGTTCGAGCGGCGGGCGCGGCGGCCGCCGCCCGACCCGATCAACGTGCTGCTCAGCCTGGGCTACACGCTGCTGGGCAACACTGCGCGCGGCGCCGTGCAGGCGGCAGGGCTCGATCCCTACGCCGGCTTCCTGCACGAGTACGTCTACAACCGGCCCAGCATGGCGCTGGACCTGCTCGAGGAGTTCCGGCCGGTGGTGGACGGCATCGTGCTGTGGGCCTGTCGCGGCGGCCAGGTGACGCCAGACGACTTTACGCCTGGCCCGCCCGACCGGCCCGTGGTCTTGTCGGACCAGGGGCTGCGGCGCTTCCTCAAGGCCTACGAGCAGCGGCTGGAGCAGCCCTACACCCATCCCATCCGCCAACTACAGATGCCGCTGCGCCAGTGCCTGCTGGAGCAGGCGCGACAGGTCGCCGGCCGCGTCGTCAGCGGACAGGCCGGCTATCAAAGCATGGGCTTCCGTTGATGGCCTCGCCGACCTTCTATCTGCTGACCTACGACATCAGCGACGACAAGCGGCGGCTGAAAATCGCCAAGATCATGGAGTCGGTGGGCGACCGGGTGCAGCACAGCGTCTTCGAAGCCTACCTGACCCAGACGGAGCTGGACAAAGTGCTCAAGCGGGTCAAAAAAGTGCTGATCGAGAAAGACGACAGCCTGCGCATCTATCAGCTCTGCGCCGCGTGCCGCGAGAAAGTGCGCACCGAGGGTCAGGGCAAAGTCACGCCGCCGCCGGGCGTGATGATCGTCTAGCGCTTGCGCGCTGGGCAAAAATGAGTACAATCCTGCTGCGCCACAGGGCAAATCCTGCCTTGCGCACCCCCCTGCTCTTGCGCGCTCTGCAACGCAGCTTTCGGGAGGGGGGTGCGCAAGGCGGAGGCCGGTGGGACAAAGACCTTGAGAAAAGGCCACAGATGCAGCATCGCGAGTCACAGGCAGTGCAGAAAAGGATCGGACCCTGCCATCCGGTGGGGCGTCAGCCCTGTGCCGGGGCAAGCGGTCCGAACCCCCGAACACCCGCCAGGGTATTGAAACCTACCGCTTCATCAACCGCATGAGGACGAGGTGTTGGCCGGCGTGCGGCCCGAAGGCGTCGCCAATCAGATCGAGATAGACTTGGTGATCCGCGTCGGCAACCAGGTCGGCGTGGCCGAGGTTAAGCTGGGCGGCGGCGCTGAACGG
>JAAEKA010000543.1 GCA_014155705.1 Anaerolineae bacterium clx_CAG2
TTCTTGTGGCAAAAGATCTAAATGAAAAGGCTCCGTTACTGTCCGCTTCGGTTAGCTCCTACGTGTTCGACTACGTCACGCGTTTTGGTGTGGGAGGAACTCATCTCAACTTCTTCATTCTAAAGCAACTGCCTGTGTTGGCACCCATTATGTATGACCAGCCGTGCGGCTGGAACTGCATGCAATGCACTTCCCACGAATGGTTGCATCCACGTGTCTTGGAACTCAACTATACAGCCTGGGACCTGCAATCCTTCGCCAGCGATTGCGGCTACTATGGCCCGCCCTTCCGCTGGGACGAGGATCGTCGCTTCCTGCTGCGCTGCGAGCTGGACGCGGCCTACTTCCACCTGTACGGCATCGGCCGCGACGACGTGGACTACATCATGGAGACCTTCCCCATCGTCAAGCGCAAGGACGTAGCCGCGCACGGCGAGTACCGCACCAAGCGGGTGATCCTCGAAGTCTACGACGCCATGCAGCAGGCCATGGACAGCGGCCAGTCGTACCAGACGCGGCTCGATCCGCCGCCGGCTGATCCGTCGGTGGCGCATGTGGGTGAGCCGCCGGAGTGGATGAAGTGATTACTGTTGCGGTACTATAGAGTCTATAGTAGACGCCCCATATTATGTTTCAAGTTGGAGAAATGTCATGTCATCTCAGATTATCGACCAAAGAAATCCACCCGTAGCAGAAATTTGGACCGAGGGAAAGACAGATTGGCGAATTCTCAAGCGGGCGCTCCAGGTGCTGGACTTTCATCTACCAGTTGTATTCCATGAAGCGGACAACGATGTGGGCGATACCGAACTACTCAGAACGCTTAAAACCTTCGCTCAGAGTGCACAGCCCAAACCAATGATCTTCATGTTCGACCATGACAAGGAGAAGATATTGAAGGAGGTTAGTGATTCTACGGGCTCGTACAGAGATTGGGGCAATAACGTCTTTTCTTTTGCCCTGCCAATACCCGACCATCGCAAGGGCTATACAAACATCTGCATCGAGATGTACTTCACTGATGAGGAGATCCAACGCAAGGACAGCAATGGACGACAACTCTTCTTGACCTCAAGCTTCCATGAAAGGTCAGGCAAACATAGGCTCGACGCGTCTATCCACTGCACTCGAACTACTTACCTCAGCGGCCACACGGCCCCGGAAATGGCTAGGATCGTCGATGCAGAGGTGTATGATGCAAATAGCCGCAACATTGCGTTGAGCAAAATGGACTTCGCTGAAGATGTATTGCGAGCGATCCCACCTTTCGACAATCTGAGCTTCCAGGAATTTCGGAAGATATTCGCAGCCGTCGAGCAAATCCTTGATGCTGCAATCCCCAAGCATAACGTCTACTACCCCGAATATGAAGGCCTGCTGGCAGTGTTGGATGCATTGCAGCCTGCCGAGCAATTTGCTTTCGTGTTTCGGCAGATCTCTGATTTGATCTCTCTGGGACTTCAATTATTCGCAGTTACAACAATTCGAGTCTACGAGGATGAAATCAAGAACGAGCCCGAAGAGTACCAAAAGCGAGTGAGGCCAATCCGGAAGATCATTAGTGAGGCCTTTCGCAAGCCCGGGCTAGGCACTCTAGCGCAACTTGCCCAAAAGTGCTTCTACTTGATCGGCTCTGACGCACCTCCGCAACTGCTGGCAATGAAGCAGTGTCTGGGACAGACAATAATACTTGGCGATCTCGGGCAAGTCTGGGATGATCTTGAACGGCTAATTGATTCGGACGCCCAAGGCTCCAGAATTGTCAATAAGCCGAAAATCATGCGGGACTTCCTTCAAAAGCTTGTTCCAGAAATCGCCCTGTACATGGATAGACCTACTGAAGTCATCGATCAAGCATTAAGTGATGCAGCTGATGATCCGTCCGTAGATATCTCTGTGTGGAAGCTTGCACTCCTTCAAGTCGAAACCCTGCTAAAGCCAGTTTTCTCTTATCCTATCGTTTTTAGGGGTGTCAGTAAGCGAGATCCTGCGACGGACGAGTTTATCATCGAGGTACGGACTTATGGCAACGGCCAAATTCACCAGTCCTTTGATAGGGTAGCGCGTCTTGATGACGAGTACCTTCGCAAGTCGACAGAGCTAGTTCTTGCAGATACCCTTAGAATTCACACCTATCCAGTCCTTCTACTTCGCGATGATGCTCTCTT
>JAAEKA010000544.1 GCA_014155705.1 Anaerolineae bacterium clx_CAG2
TAATCGTGTCGCCTGCGCGACTCGCATCAGCAGAATCGAACCGGACGGGCTTGCGCCCGTCCGGTTCGATTCTCACTCGGCCGCCGCCGCTATACCGACTCGGCTGGCTCTTCCGTATCGTCGTCCGATACGTCTTCTTCCGCCTCAAGCAGTTCAATGGCCTTGGCAGCCAGCAGTCCTGGCACAAATACCTTCACCTCGGCCAGCCCGCCCACAGTGAAACCGTAGACCTTGCTGACCGCATCGCCTTGCAGCATCACAGGGATATCGTTGCTCTCCAGGTAGCTTTTGATGACCTGAGCCTCCAATTCGTTGGCGGCCACACAGATCTCGACAGGCTCGCCAGACTGGATCGATCCACCGGTAGTTGCCATGCTTCTCTCCTCGGCGCCGGTCCTGCCAGCGCCCAACCAACGCGACCATTTGAACGATCTGGGTGTCACGCGGACGTCTCCTCGGCCGGCTCATTCGGCGTCTCGACTGCCGTAGCCGGCGCGGGCCGCCCGTTGCGATGGCGCAGGATCAAGCCGACGATGCCCATCGCCATCAAACCCAGACTGACAAGTTGAGCCGTAGCCAGACCAGGCAGGCCAGTGACCCAGGCATCGGGACGGAACATCTCGACGATCAGGCGGCCCAGCGGGTACCAGAGCCGGGAGAAGAGGAAGATGTCGCCGTCGCGCAGCTTGGGATACAGCTTGCGGCCAAAAACCATCACCAGAATAAAGCCAACCAGGTTCCACGACGCCTCGTAGAAGAAGGTGGGATGGAAGCGGGTGACCGCGACATACTCCAGAATCTCCTGCGGCGAGCGGCCCAGCATCTCCGTGGGGGTCTGGAAGGGGAAATTAGTGTTGATCTTGAAGCCCCAGGGCAGGGTCGTGGGCGGGCCGTACAGTTCCTGGTTGATGAAGTTGCCGAAGCGCCCCATAGCCTGCGCAATCAACACGCCGGGGATGACGATGTCCAGCCAGCGCGGCAAGCTCAGCTTCTTCCAACGCACGTAAAGCACCAGGGCGATGAAACCGCCCAGCACGCCGCCGAAGATGCCCAGCCCGCGGAACCCGCCTGACCAGAAGTTGATGATGTCAATGGGGTGCTCGCGGTACCAACTCCAGCCCAAGCCGCCCACCGGGTTCGAGAAGACATGGTAGAGTCGCGCGCCGATGATGCCGGCAACCAGCAGCCAGGGCAGCACATTCCAGACGTGCTCCGGGTCTTCGCCGCGGCGTTTAGCCTCGACGGTGGCGACCCACGCGCCGACGACTGCGCCGATGACGATCAGCAATCCATACCAGGTGACAGCAAAAGGACCGATGGATATGATGACAGGATTCATACAACACTCCAGAGAAACGAGATTGCGCCTGGCTGGCGCGGCCCCATTATACCCGCAAGCGCTGTACTAGCCAACTGGGCGGGCTGCCCCGGAGGAGATGGTGTGAGGCCCTGCCTCTGTGGCTTTGGCGCTTGCGCGGCAAACGCATATAATGCGCCTGTATGTGGCGATCTTTCCCGACGGATAACCGGCCAGCCGGGCCGGCAGGGCGCGCTATGAGCCCCCGCAAACCCACCGGCGCCATCCAGGTCGACGTCGACGAGCTGTGGGTGTACTACGAGAGCATTGGCCGGCCGGCGCCGGCCGATCTTGCCGCGCGCGTCTATGACCAAGGCATCCCGCGACTGCTGGCGCTGTTCTTGCGCTACAACATTCGTGCAACCTTTTTCGTCTGCGGGCGAGACGCATCGATCCAGGCCGGCTGGCTGGCTGAGATGGTGCGTCAGGGGCACGAGGTGGCCAATCACAGCACGTGGCATCGCAGCGGTTTCGCCCCGGTTGAGCAGCGAAGAGAAGCGCGCGGATATCGCCACTGCCCACGTGTTGATCGAAGCAGCCTGCGGCCAGGCTCCGGTAGGCTTCAAGTCGCCCGGCTTCAGCTTCGCCGCCGACCAACTCCAGGTGTTGGCCAGCCTGGGCTATCGCTACGACTCGTCGATCCTGCCGACGCCCTACGCGCCCCTGCTGCGCGGCCTGCAGGCGGCGCTGTCGGGTGGCCGTGTGGATCCCAGCCACTACGGCCGGGCCATTCACGGCCGCGCGCCCCTGCGCCCCTACCACCCGGACCCCACCGCGCCCCACCGCCCAACCAATTACCCAATCACCC
>JAAEKA010000545.1 GCA_014155705.1 Anaerolineae bacterium clx_CAG2
GCCGGCTGCTGGCGCTGGAGCCCTGGCGCGAGCAGGATCATCGCCGGCTGATGGTCTGGCTGGCAGCCGACGGCCAGCGCGGCGCCGCGCTGGCCCAGTTCGAGGTCTGCCGGCGAATCCTGGCCGATGAGCTGGCCGTAGAGCCGGCGACTGAGCCCGTGGCGCTCTATGAACGCATCCGCGAGGGCGCGCTGGAGCCATCTGCGCCCTCCAGAACCTATGCTCGCGTTGTCACACCCCAGCGCCCCGCCTTTTTGGAGACCGGCGTTGCGACGGCCGCCTGTTCCGGGGAGCCGTTTGTCGGCCGCGAGCCGCAGTTGCAGCGGTTGGCAGGCTTTCTCGACGCCGCGCTGGCCGGACAGGGCCGGCTTGCCTTCGTCAGCGCAGAGGCAGGCTGGGGCAAGACGCGCCTGCTGGAGGCGTTTTCTCGCCACGCGCAAGCTGCCCACCCTGATCTGATCGTGGCCACCGGCCTGGGCACGGCTGCCGCGGGCGCGGGCGATCCCTACCTTCCCTTTCGCGAGATCCTGCGTATGCTGGCCGCCGACGTCGAGCAGAAGTGGTCGGCCGGCGCCGTGGCCCATGCCCACGCTGTGCGTCTGTGGCAGTTCCTGCCCCAGGTTGTCGCTGCACTGGCAGCCCACGGCCGCCATTTGGTCGGCGCTTTCGTGCCGGCCGAGACGCTGCTCCAGCGGGCCGCCGGCCACGATGCTGTCACCCCAGAGCTGCTCAGGCAGCTCAGTGAGCTGGTTGGGCAGTCCCACAGCCAGGACGCCGCGGTCGACCAGGAGCGCATCTTCGAGGAGATCGGCGATGTCTTGCAGATGCTGGCTCGCCAACAGCCCCTCCTGCTGATCCTGGACGACCTGCACTGGGCTGACCCCTCGTCGATCCACCTGCTGTTTCACCTGGCGCGCCGCGTGCAGGAGAGCCCGCTGTTGATCCTGGGAGCTTATCGGCCGGAGGAGATTGCGCTGCCGCGCGCCGGCAAGGAGCACCCACTGGCCGCGCCGCTGGGCGAATTCAGGCGTCTGTTTGGCGACGTCTGGGTGGAGTTGGACCCTGTTCAACCTGGCCAGGAACAGGCTTTCATCGACGCCCTGCTGGACGCGGAGCCCAATGCGCTGGGCCAGGACTTCCGCCGAACGCTGGCCCGGCACACTGGCGGACATCCGCTCTTCACCGTCGAAACCGTGCGAGACATGAAAGAGCGTGGCGACCTGTTGCAGGATGAGGCAGGACGCTGGACAGCCCGACCGGCGCTGGATTGGCGCACCCTGCCGGCCCGCGTGGAAGGGGTGATCGAGACGCGCATCCGCCGGCTGGACGGCGACCTGCGGGCGCTCCTGGAAGCGGCCAGTGTGGAGGGCGAAACCTTCACGGCCCAGGTCGTGGCCCGTGTGCGGGGTGTGGACGAGCGCGGCCTGGTGGAGCGGCTGGACCGCGAAGGCGACCATCGCCACCGCCTGGTGCAGGAACAGGGCATTAAGCGCGCCGGCAGCCAACGCCTGTCCATCTACCGCTTCCGGCACAACCTCTTCCAGCGCTACCTCTACAGCGTGTTGAGTGAAACGCAGCGAGCCTTTCTGCACGAGGACGTGGGCCACGCACTGGAGGCGCTGGTCGGCGATGACGCCGAGGAGATCGCGGTCGAGCTGGCCGGCCATTTCGAGGCGGCGGGAATGCCTGCCAAAGCGATCCCCTATCTTTGGCAGGCCGGCCAACGGGCCATGCAGATGGCGGCCAACAACGAGGCAATGGCTTTTCTGGCCCGCGGCCTTGCATTGCTGTCGGCCATGCCGCTCAGCGCCGCACGCAGCCAGCAGGAATTGAGTCTGAGGATCGCGCTGGGCGAAGCCCAACGCAATGCAGGGCAGGTTATCGATGCCATGCAGACCTTTCAGCAGGCGGCCGCGCTAGCGCAGGAGACGGAGGCATGGAACGACCTGGCGCTGGCCGCTCTGGGCTACGAGGAAGCCCGCTGGCGCTACAACCTGCCGGCCGCGCCGGCTGTGGCGTTGTTGGAAGAGGCGTTGCGCGACTTGCATGACCAGGAAAGCGTGCTGCGCGTGCGGCTCATGGGCGGCCTGGTCAGGGCGCGCGTGGCCAGCGGCGCAGCGATCGACGCGGCGGCCAT
>JAAEKA010000546.1 GCA_014155705.1 Anaerolineae bacterium clx_CAG2
TCGTGTCACAGGAGACCGAGCCGGCCCTTGGCTGGGCCTACACCAGCTTTTTGGGCGACCTGGTGAGCAACCCCGACATGAGTGGAGCTGAGTTGGGCCAGGCGGTGGTCACCAGCTACATTCAGGAGGACCAGCGTATCCTGGACGACCAGGCCCGTACCGAGTGGGTCGGACGCAGTCCTGTCACCATTCCCCAGTTGACCGCTCAACTGGAGCGCAACATCACCCTGGCGGCGGTCAACCTGGCGAAGCTGCCGGCGCTGAACGACCGCCTGAACGAGTTGGCCTTCCAACTGCAACAGGCCAATCAGCAGGACGTGGCCAAGGCGCGCAACTATGCCCAGTCCTTTACCAGCGTCTTTGGCAGCAATGTACCCGCCTCCTATATCGACCTGGGCAATTTCGCAGGTCTCTTGAAGCAGGCCAGTCGCAGTCAGGAGGTCAGCCAGGCCGTTGACGGCGTGCTTGCGGCGCTGAGCGATTCGATTGTGATCTCCCGTCGCGGGGCCAACCGGCCCGGCGCTACCGGTGTGTCGATCTACTTCCCCAACTCCCAGCTCTTCAAGAATCCGGCCACCGGACTTCAGTCCTACAACGTGGTGGCCGGCCGCTTCGCGCAAGACTCGCTGTGGGACGAGTTCCTGACCTTTCATTACACGGGCCGTAACTTCGACGCCGCGCCGGGCCAGTTGGCCGCGCCTGATGCCGCCGCAGCCGTGCGCGCGCCGGGCGCAGGCGCGATCACCCTTTCGCCCATCGAAAAGTCCAGCGATGTGGCCGCGCCCGGCCAGCCAGTGCTGCTCAGCAGCGATGTCAGCGGTGAGAACATCGGCTACATCACCTTCTTCACTGGCTTCTTCGACCAAGAGAGCAACTCCATCTTCGTGGCCGATCAGGACTTTCTGGACAGCGCAACGACGCAGGAGATCGACGGCATCTACTACCCCGACTGGGGCGAGGGGGACTTCACCCTGGAGTTCGAGTGGGAGCCGCTGATGTTCGCCATCAGCGACGGCCAGAACGATGTCATCGCCGCGCTGAACCCTGAGAGCTATGGACGCACGCCCGAAGAGGCGATCTACAGCGTCAACGGCCTCTATACCTACGTGGACGGTGAGCAGCGCTCGGCCCGCATGACGTTCCAGAACGGCGTCATGATGCAGGTCTTCGGTTTCACCGGTGAAGACGGCACCGGCTCCCCGCGTGAGATCCTGCCCCAACCCGGCGACCAGTTCACGGTGCAAGAACAATGGCTGGACCTGGACGCGCAGGGCAACGTGACGACTGCCGCCACCCAACTGGGCGACACTCTCATCTTCGGCGACGAACGTTTCATCTGGAAGGAGCTGGATGCCGCCATTGGCCCCTACGTTCTCGGCTTCAGCGCCCAGGATCTGGACGGCAACACAGCGGCCACGGTGTTCACGCAGGTAACGGTGGAGTAACTCATCGTTCGATCAGGTTCGATACGAAAAGCGCCCGGTGGCATTAACTGCCAGCGGGCGCTTTTGATTCTTCTTGCCTCACTCTTTTGTCACTGCATCCTCAGCAAAATCCCACCTAACCGCGCCGGATCGCGGCTCAGCAGCCGGGCCAGCTCGCGGCCGGCGTTTTGCAGGTAGCGCTGAGCCTGGCCAGGGTCCCTCTGGCTTGCGGCGACCTGACGCAAGGCCGCGGCGGCCAGTTCGTCGGCCGGCGCATCGGTCGCGTTGAGCACGGTGCGCAGGAAATCCAGCCGCTGGCCGAACTGGCGCACCTGATCGCCCTGGCAGACGGTGACCCAACTCAGCGTGGCCGGCGGCTGCGGCGGCAGGTAGTGATAGACCTGGCCGGCCTTATCGCGCCCGCCAACCACAAGCACGTTGACCTCCACCGGCACCTGGCGGCGCTGGCGCTGATCCTGCACGTACTCCTCACTCAAGTCGCCGGCTGCGATCAACTGGCGCACGAATGGGTCGTCGTCCACCCGCACGTCGTAGATCAGCCCGTAGACCGCCGCCCCGTCGCTGCGTTCGGCCTGCACCAGCGAGCCAAAGATCGGTAGGTCATCCTCCAGGGTGCGGCAGCCAGCGGTGAAGCTGGCCGTGCCGGCCCGCAGCACGCGGCCTAAGGCGCGTTTGTC
>JAAEKA010000547.1 GCA_014155705.1 Anaerolineae bacterium clx_CAG2
GGGCGATGAGCGCGGACTGGTGATCTACCTCAATAAATGGGCTGAGGCGCGCGGCTGGATTCGCACCTCGGCAGCGTATGTGGTCAAGGAGCCGGACGGCGGCAAGCGCATGGAGCAGACCTCGCTGGCCGATGGCTTGGGATTGCCCAATGACGGCAACGCCTACGTCATCTTCCGCGACGTGGCCTCCAACATGGAGTACATCCGCAACTGCCAGCAACTGCACAACGACGGCATGTACATCGAGCTCGGCGCGTTCAAATACCACGTCTTCCTTGACTTCCGCGTCGTGCAGGACAACGAGTGGCATCAGTACGGCCACCTGATGGGCTACCTGGCCGGCCGTGGCGTGCCCAGCATCGAGGACGCGCTGACGGAGATCTTCCTGCAGCCGATCCACACACCGTTCAAGGAGCTGGTCAGCGCTGCCATGTTCCAGCGGCTGATCGACGCGGCTCAGGTCGAGGTAGAGGTAGAAATCGACGTAGAAGGCGGGGCTGACGTGAGCGCTGAAGCCATCGCTGAGGCGGTCGAAGTGGCCGAAGCCGTGGTTGCGGCTGTGGCAGGCGAGGAAGAAGACACGCTGGCCGCGCTGCTGGACGAGGTCGAGCAGCACTACGGCGACTTGTTGGCGGCGATCAAGGACTTTGCTGAGGGCGAGGGCGATGAGGTCGCGCTGGCACGCCAGCACCGCACTGAGCTGGAAGCGATCCTGGGCCTGGCTGATCTGGGCGAGCAGGTGCCGCCGTTGGGCGCCATGATCGATCTGCTGGTGGCGCAACTGGGCAACGAGAAGGCCGCCTGGGCCACTGCATTTGGCTGGCACTTTGTGCACAAGCTGGGCAAGGTGGTGGACGCCAAGGGCTACGCCGAGCTGAGTCGAGGATGGATCGACGAATGGCTGTTGGGTCGCATCCTTGTCCGGTCCATCCAGGACATGGGCGTCGACAACGCCACGGCCGAGCGGGCCGTGGGCTTGGTCAAGCTGCTGACCTCCAATCAGCGCTGGTTCGAGTTCAAGGCGCCGCAACCTGCCAACCGCATGGCCTTTGCTGCGCTCAGCCGGCTGCTGCGCGACAACGAGGTGCAGCAGTTCGCGGGCGTCAACCGCCATCAGGGCGTGTTGTGGTTCAACAAGGAAGCCTATGAGCAGCTCTGCGGCTGGCTGACGCTGCCGGCCGTGGTAGACAGCGTGGTCAACCTCTCCGATGAGAAGGCCGTGGCCCAGGTCGAAGAACGCCTGGCCGTGGTCAGGAAACTGCTGGCCGCCGCAGACACGTCAGAGTATCGCGTGGAGAAGCTGTTGGATGCGGCGATGTAGGACTGTGAGGGATAGATTGCTAAACCGGGGGCCGGGTGTTCGCCTGGTCCCCGGTTTAGCTAATCATCTGGCGACCCCGCTCTGGCCGGTCCGCGCTCAGTCATCGAACTGGCGCCTACGATAACACAACGGGCCCTTCGAGACATGCTTATCAGCATTTGTCCCGAAGGGCCTATGGTGTAGCAGATAGTCTTATCATGGCGCAGGACATTGATGTCAAAGCAAGCTAACCGCCCAAAGATTACTCCGCAACTCACTTCAAATCCAGCTTCCGTTTGGATTGTGCGCAGTCTCGGAGATACAAGCTGATCAACGTTCGAGAATGGACACGTTCAGATCATGCGACGACGAACACGGCTTTTCGTATTGCTGCTCATTGGACTGCTGGCGCTCCTTGCGCTGATCGCCGTGCAAACGCGCCTGCCTGCGGGAGTCACGCAGTTGCAGATCAGGTCGGGCGGCGAGGAGCGATCCTATCTGCTCTATGTGCCTTCCACCTACGACCCGGGCACTCCCGCGCCGCTGGTGCTTAGCATCCACGGCTTCGCCTCCTGGCCAGCCAACCAGATGCAGGTCAGCCAGTGGAACGAACTGGCCGACGAGCACGGCTTCATAGTGGCCTACCCCTCAGGCACGGGCTTTCCCAAGCGTTGGAACACCAGCGGCGTGGCCGGCGAGGACGGGGCTGACGACGTGGCCTTTCTGTTGCAGTTGATCGACGCGCTGTCGCAGCAGTTCAACATCGACCCGCAGCGCGTCTACGTCAACGGGCTGTCCAACGGTGGGGGGATGAGCAACACCCTGGCCTGCCAGCCGTCGGAGCGCATCGCG
>JAAEKA010000548.1 GCA_014155705.1 Anaerolineae bacterium clx_CAG2
AGGCCAGCGTAGGCCACGCCCTCGTTGAGGATCGCCTTGGCGGCCACGTCGTGCGCGCCCAGCTCGGTGAACGTATTGCGCACCTGGCGGCAGGTTTCCAGCACATCGCGGTAACGCCGATCTCGAGCTGGCGCTGGCCTTCCCGCCGCTGGTCAACCAGCTTGCCCCCACGCCAACCAAGCCGGACGGCGCGCTGCCTGTGACGGTGGCCGACCACGGCTTGTTCGCGGCCGGTCTGGTGCATGCCGTGGCGCCCGACAGCAGCATCCACCTGGTGCGGGTGCTGAACGACTACGGCTGCGGCGACCTCTGGACGCTGACCAGCGCGGTCAACGAGTTCGCGGCGCAGCAAGCGCAACAGGGACGGCTGGATCACGTCGTCCTCAACTTTAGCCTGGGCGTCCATCAACCGCGCGACCTGGACAAGCTGGGCTGGCCGCCCGAGATCGTCTCTCTCGACCAGGCCTTGCACAACGCCTCCAGCCGCGGCGCTGTGCTGGTGGCTGCCTCTGGCAACGATTCCTATGCCAGCCGTGCTCCCCGCCCTATGCAACTTCCTGCCGACTGGCCCTACGTCATCGGCGTGGCGGCCAGCAGCCAGACCCCGCAGCGCGCCTGCTACTCCAACCTGGGCGACGTGACGGCGCCAGGCGCTGACGGGCGGCTCTCCGCCGGAGACGCCTGCGAACCGCAGGCCCACCGGTGTGATCCGGCCGACGCCGGCTGTCCGCTGGGCCTGGTCAGTCTGGCCACGCAGTCCAAGACCGGCTACCGCTTCTGGGTGGGCACCTCCTTCGCCGCTCCCCTGGTCAGCGGCCAGGCCGCTCTGCTGCTCAGCGGCGGCCGGCAAAGCCCCGCGGTTCAGCGCTGCATCCTGGCAACCGCGGTTCCCGCTGGCGGTCTGCGTGTCGCCAACGTCGCAGCCAGCGTCGACGGCCTCTCCTCTGGGGCCTGCCCCTGAATTGGCTTTACAGACGAACCCAGGTGACACGGATCTGAGGACCTGAGTCGTGTCACCTGGGTTCGTCTGTAAGCAACAGCCTGCTCAGATCAACCGCTTGCGGCCCGCGCGGCGACGGCTGCACGGCGTGCTCGACCAGTTCCCCCTCGTGCAGGGGCAGTTCCTCGCCCGGCGCCAGCGCGCTGCGGTGAAAGAACAGCTCCGCGCCATCGGGTTGGGTGACGAAGCCCCATTGTTTGCGCAGGCTGTAGAACTTGACCAGCCCGCGGCGGCGTCCATCGGCCGGCAGCAAATAGCGGCAGGCAGGGCAGTGCGCCGGCGGCTGGCTGTCCCCCTGCTGTTCGGCCGGCGTCCAGAGAAACTGAGTGCTGCAACTGGCGCAGTAAAAGAATTGATCCTGTCTCACGATGACCTCGCTCAGAAGGCGGCTGGCAACAGCCTTGACAAGAAGCCGTTTGCTGGGTACAATGCTGATTGCTAGGGCGACGTGGCCAAGTGGTTAAGGCAAGGGTCTGCAAAACCCTGATCGCCGGTTCAAATCCGGCCGTCGCCTCTGGTATATGGCCTATAGCGAATGGTGAACAGCGAACCGTCTGACGCCAACCGCTATAGGCCATCTGCTACCAGGGCGTCAAACCCGTTGCTCGGGTAGAAGTCCTCGTCATATCGAGGCCCTGGGGCGGTGGCGGAATGGCAGACGCATCGGTCTTAAAAACCGAAGGGGCAACCCGTGTGGGTTCGAATCCCACCCGCCCTACAGGACAAGGCCCGGAGCCGTGACAACGCTCCGGGCTTTCTCTTGCCTGGAAGCAATGTGAATCAGCGCTTATTTGCGACTTCTTGTGCTGCCGGTCGTTGGTTTCTTGGCCGCGCTGCTCTTGGCAGTAGACGCTGCCTTCGGCGCAGGCTTGGGCGTTGCGCTGCCCTTGCCGGCGGGTGGCTTGGCCGCCGGTTTCGATGCGGCCGAGGGCTTGCTGCCCGCTGTAGCAGATGACTTCACCGCTGGCTTAGTCGCACTGCGGGCCGGCTTGGCGGGCGCTTTGGGGACCTCGTCCAGCTTGAAGCCGCGCGCCACGGGCTGGCTCTTGACCGCCTGCGCCGGCGGGGCAACGCGCTTGGGTTTGGGCGCAGGCTTCACAGCCGGATCGGGCTCGACCCAGCCGCCCAGCGTGAGCTGCGTTT
>JAAEKA010000549.1 GCA_014155705.1 Anaerolineae bacterium clx_CAG2
CTCGCTGGCTCAAGGCGAAGCTCAGATCTTCTTTGTCCTTCTCAGAAATCGAAGCAATAGAGAAACTGGCTTTGGGCAGGTTGATCCCCTTGTTGGAGGTCAATACGCCGCCGGTGACGATGGGGTTCCGCGTTCGCCAGCTCGGCCAACACATCGCCGTGACAGGCCAGCGGCGCGCACCAGCAGCCCAGCACCTTGCCCTTGAGGCTGGGGATGGCGTTCAGGATGGCCTGCCGGCGCTCAGGCTCGATCTCCTGGTAAGTCACGCCGGCTAGCCAATCGCGGAACGCCTGGATAGCCTCCGCGCGCGATCCCACAACCATCTGGGCCTGCGTCCCCTCTTTGTGGGTGAAGGGGTTGCCGAAGATCGAACCGTTGCCGCGGCCGATGTAGACATCGTATGGTTACGTCTCGATCACAAGGTCTCGAAAGACCTTAGTATTGTCGCGTGCCACTTGGATGGCCCTAGGTCAAGCAAGACAGCTTGGTCTTCAGGTCAGTGGCGGAAACGGACCTCGTGCTCAGC
>JAAEKA010000055.1 GCA_014155705.1 Anaerolineae bacterium clx_CAG2
AAAGTGTGACATGTAATGCGTAACCCGTAACACGTAACCCGGAATCGACAACCGAGTCTGCCGATTCCGGGTTACGTGTTACGCATTACGTGTTACGTGTTACGCATTACGAGTTACGGTCGCCGGAGAGATCCTGCGCGCGGCGGATGACAGTCGAGTAGACAGCCGTGTCGTGCGCGCCAAAGCGGTATTTGTAGACCTCGTTGCCTTGCAGGAAGTCAAACACGTGCAGGCCGCGCTGGATGGCGTCCTCGATGATGCGCGCAGTCAGCACAATGCCGGGACTCAGCTCTGAGTAGCTGGCCGGGTCATAGCCGGAGTTGTAGACCAGCAGCCCGCCGTTGTAGACAAAGCCCAGCATGGCCGCTGCCCGGACTCCGTTGACCTCGATGAAGGCCAGGTAGAGCCAACCCACCTGGTGCATGGCCTGGATCGCCTCGCGGAAGAAGGTCTCCATCTCTGGCGTCATGAAGCTTTCCTTCTCCTGCTTGCTCAGCCGGTGCAGGTGCAGGAAGGCGTCGGTCTCCTGGGCCAGATCGGACGCGCCGTCGACGACGTACCAACGGACAACGGCTTCTTCTTCGATGCGCCGCATCTTGCGCCGCACCTCGTGGCGCTGCTTCTTGCTCAATATCTCCTGCAAATAGGCTTCAAAATTGTCGGGCAGCAGGATCAGCGGGCAGACATCCTCCAGGCGGGTGACGGCTTCCAGGCCGCGACCGGCTGCCATCTCTGGCAGCAGCCGGTGGGTCAATGAGGTCTCGGCCAGGTTGCACAGCCCGACCACATCCCACGGCGGGCAGGCGTCGCTGGCCAGCCAGTTCAGCAGGGCGCTGTAGACCGCCTCTTCCCGCCCCTCTTCGACGATCAGGTCCAGGTAGTCGGAGACCTCGACACAGCCCACCAGATCGAAACGGCGCAGGCCCGCGCTGTCGTCGTGCAGGTAGAGCGGCGCGAGGGCCACCAGGCGGTCGCCGTCGTACCAGGCCAGCAGCCACAGATCGCCTTCGCCCAGGCAGCGCCACCATGTGGTCTGCCATTGCCAGGTGAGGAAGAGGGTGTTGGCGCGACTGCGGGCCAGCAGGTGATTCCAGTTGTCGTACAGGGCGGCAAAGCCGCTTTCATCGGTGAAAATCTTGAGTTCCACGCAACATCCTTGGTAGGGCAGTTGGCAGAGATGCCATCTTATGCCGAGACATGGGCATCTCTGCTGTCAGTTACGTCCCGGTTTCTTCTTTGTCCCCGCGGAAGAAGAGCAAAGCCAGCACGGCGGCCAGCAACACGACCACGCTGATCACCAGGATGATCAGCCAGGGGCTGTCGAATTGGTCGAGGTTGAAGGCGCCTCCCTCATTGCCGCGCAGGGTCTCGGTGGCCGCAGTCGATGGCGCACTGGAGGCGCCCGGTGTGCTCTCAGGCAAAGGCGCCTGGACGGCGCCTACTGCAACGACTGTTTGCTGGTTGCCGGGAGCGGCTGGCGGCGGATTTGCCTGATCACTGACGAACGTGGTGGGCACAGGCATTGGCAGAATCTGGTAGGTTTCTGCGCCTGGCTGTGTTTCTTTGTACTCGTCGTAGAGTGGCATGGCGGCCACGATGTCGCAGGCCAAGACCTGTAGCTGATCCAGGAACATGCTGGTGCGGGTACCGTCGCCTGCATTGCGGGCGTTGAAGTAGATTGTTATGGTGCGCCCCAGGTAGCGCGTCAGGTCGATCTGCTTGAACAGCCACTGGTTGGCGTTTTCAGTCACGCGCCACGGCACCTCGATGGTCTCCTCGAAACGCAGTGGATCGAGCAGCACCAATTCTTGGCGGTTGAGCCCACCTGCGGCAGCAGTGGAACTAGGGTGATAGTAGAAGCGAATCTGGGCGGTCTGCGCGGTGGCAGGCAGGGTGACGGACTGCTGGATCGACGAGAAGGATGGCACGTTGGTGGGCGTGCCAGGCAGGATATTGCCCAGCGCCATGCTGCGATTGCCGCTGAACACCGGGTTGGGTGGACCCGCGTAGAAGGGCACAATGGGCGTGCCGCCGACGGTCCAGGCGCCGTCCCACTCGAAGTCGCCATTGGCCAGAATGTCTACGCAGTTGGGCGGGATGGGGGACGGGGCTGTAGGGATTGGGGAGGGCGTGGCCGTAGGTCCGGGCATGGTTGTAGGAGTTGGCGTTGGCGCGGGCAGGCAAACAGTCAGTATCACATCGTCTACGACCATCCAGGTCCGGCCGCCGAAGCCGTCATTGTAAACCGAGAAGGTTAGCTCGAAGGTCCGGCCGATCTGGCTGGCTACCGAGCGGCGGATCAACTGATAGTTGCCGCTGTTGGACAGCTCCCCCCAGATGACGCCTGATGAACTGCTGCTTTGCAGGTTGGCCCCTTCGATCAAGAGCAATGCCTCTTGCCGATCGTTGCCTGGGTTAGCCTCGGTGAACGTCCAGACCCAGAAGCTCAACTCGGCGCTGATCGCATTAGCCGGGATAGCCAGCGTCTGAAAAAAGCTTGAATAGGCTTCGACGGTTGGCGACAGGTTGAGATTGCCTGCCTGTATGGCCCAGGCCCCGCTCTTGGTCGGTGAGTATACATATTGCGGAGGCAGCGGACCACTGCCCAGCGTCCATCCGTTGCGGGTCTCGAACCCGCCGTTGACCACGATATCGAAGCAACTCTGTTGCAACGGGGCCGCGGACCGGACAGGCGGCGCAGCAAACGCCATAAGCAACAGCGCCAGAAGTGCAAGGGATGAAAAACGAAGCTGTCTGCGTGCGGCCATACGTCATAATTCTCCTGGTCGACTACAGGCGGCAGATCTCCGCCATGCGCGGTCTATTGTACCACGGGTGACATGGAGCAACAATCGGCGGCGACGTTCTGTAAAGAAACGGATTTGACTTCTGATCTCAGTTGCACTATAATCCACCCACGTGTGAACACAAGGCGCTCCCATGCTATGTCAAGGATGGGGGCGCCGTATTCGGTAAAGGGCGCCGTTCTTAACGGGGCTACTCTGGAATCTGGCAATAAGGCGGTTGCAATTAGCAGCAAAACACATCGAGTCAACGAACGGATAAAAGCCGCTCAGCTCAGAGTTATCGGTGATGACGGCAGGCAGTTGGGCGTAATGACCCGCGCCGAGGCCCTGGCCATAGCTCGAGAGCTTAACACCGACCTGGTGGAGGTCTCCCCGCAGGCCGATCCTCCCGTATGTCGTCTCATGGATTTTGGCAAGTTCCAGTATGAACGCGCCAAACGTGATCGTGAGGCGCGCAAGGCGCAAAAAGAGGTTGAGGTCAAGGAAATCCGTTTGCGACCTAAGACCGGTGAACATGACATCGCCGTGGTCTTGCGCCGTGCGCGCAAGTTCTTGCATGACGGCTCGAAGGTCAAGGCGCGTGTCCGTTTTCGGGGACGTGAGATTACCCATCCCGAAGTAGCAGAGGAACTGCTGCGACGGGTTGCCGACGATCTGCAGGACGTAGCCGATGTTGAAAAAGCGCCCGGCATGGAAGGTCGCAGCCTGTTGATGATTTTAGCTCCCAAGTCTGGCGTCAAAGCATAGCTTGAGCCGCCAGGGTGCAGGATCGGGCTTTCAGCAGAAGGGCGCGGTGAACCGTGCCCTTTTTCCCTGATTAAGGGACACCTATTGTCTTCCAGATCCCAGCGCAGGCGCAGTACTGACAACTAGAAGTTATACAGGAGAATTGGACGTGCCTAAGATCAAGACGCACAAATCGACAGCCAAGCGCTTCAAATACTCCAGCACGGGCAAACTGATGCGCATGCGCCAGGGCAAGGGACACCTGCGCCGCAAGAAGTCACCTACGGTCAAGTCGGCGTACAGCCACGCCCACGTGACGGAGAACATCGGCGCTCGCCGGCGTATCAAGCGATTGGCCCCTTATCTGGAATAAACGTCAGATGCCAGACACTTGTGTCTGTGCTGGACAAAAAAGTCTACATGGCCGGGTAGGACACGCACCGCGTCGGAGCGCCCGGTATCTGAGTAGCAGATTGAAAGAGGCAGAACAAAATGGCAAGAGTTAAACGTGGCGTGACGGCAAGCAACCGCCACCGCAAAGTGCTCAAACTTACCAGAGGACAGAAGGGATCCAAGCATCTCCTTTTCCGCCGCGCCAATGAGGCGATGCTCAAGTCGCTCTGGTATTCCTACCGCGATCGCCGCAACCGCAAGCGCGATTTTCGTCGTCTGTGGATCGCGCGCATCAATGCTGCGTCACGGCTGAATGGTCTCAGCTACAGCCGCTTCATGTACGGCCTGAAGCAGGCCGATGTGGCGCTGGATCGCAAAGTGTTGGCTGACATCGCCGTGCGCGACGCCGCTACTTTTAGCCAGATCAGCGAACTGGCACGCGGCGCAGCAGCTTAAACGAATTTCCTCCTGCTCTCCTATCGCAGCGCCGGGTCTCGTCCAAGAGCCCGGCGTCTTTTTTTGTGTTGAGTCTCGCAAGGTTATTGCACAAACACACGAAGTGATGTATCATTCGCGTGGCCTTCGGGTCTAAGCGCATTGTCACCGTGACACAAATCGCCAAGGCTGGTTGGCGTTGCGGCCGGCCAGCAGGGGAGTGGCACAATCACACAGAAAGGAGGTGACAGTGTATGACGGCTGATCGTGTTTCACGCATTATTCTTCTCATTATCTTCGGTATCATCGGTTGGTATGTCGGCACCGTCATCGCTGGCTCATCGGATCTCACGCTCGATACCTTGAAATGGGCCATTCCGGCTACGCTGGTTGGCGCAGTGATCGGAGCGTTGGTCGCGCCCTATCTGACGACTAAGCCGGCCCGCTCGGTTCGGCGTGTGGTCAGACAACTGCCTGCCCAGCAGATCGTTGCTGGCACTATCGGCCTGGTGGTTGGCTTGATTATCGCAGCGCTGTTGGTGCTGCCCCTGTCCCGTTTACCCTCTCCCTTCGGCGACATCCTGCCAGCGATCGGCGCCATCGTCTTCGGCTATCTGGGCATCACGGTCATGATCCTGCGGTCCGAAGATATCACTGACCTGTTGGGCGGTCGCTGGCGCAAGCAGTCGACGGTGAAAGCTGAGAGCAAAAACGACGAGCCTATGCCGGTGCTGCTGGACAGCAGCGTGATCATCGATGGGCGTATCGCCGACATCAGCCAGACCGGCTTTGTGATGGGGCCCATGCTCATCCCGCGCTTCGTCCTCAACGAGGTGCAGTACATCGCCGACTCGGCCGACAGCCTGCGACGCAATCGCGGCCGGCGTGGGCTGGACATGCTCAACAAGCTGCAACGTGAGTCGGCTGTGCCGGTGGTGATCACCGACATGGACATCAAGAGCGTGCGCCAGGTGGATGACAAGCTGGTGCAACTGGCCAAGCAGCTTCACTGTCCCATCGTCACCAATGACTTCAACCTCAACCAGGTCGCGCAGCTTCAGGGCGTCAAGGTGCTCAACATCAACGCGCTGGCCAACGCAGTCAAGGTGTTGGTGCTGCCCGGCGAAACGATCCATGTCCAGGTAATCGACGAGGGCAAGGAGATGGGCCAGGGTGTGGGCTATCTGGACGACGGCACGATGGTTGTGGTGGAGAATGGCCTGCGCTACATCAACCGCGCAATCGATGTTCAGGTGACCAAAGTGCTACAGACCAACGCCGGCCGCATGATCTTCGGCCAGCCAATGCTGGATGGGAGTTAGTCCATGGCGCTTCAGGTTTACAACACGCTGACGCGGCGCAAGGAACCCTTCGAGACCATCGAGCCGGGCAAGGTGCGCATGTACGTCTGCGGCCCCACGGTCTACGACAAGGCTCACGTCGGCCATGCCATGTCGGCCATCGTCTTCGATATGGTGCGCCGTTATTTGCAATATAAGGGCTACGACGTCATCCACGTCATGAACTTTACCGATGTGGACGACAAGATCATCAAGCGCAGCCAGGAGACAGGCGATGATCCCTTTGCCATCTCCCAGCGCTACGTGGACGAGTTTCATCGCCACATCGACGAGCTGCGCGTCCTGCCGGCCACCATCTACCCGCGCGTCTCTGATACCATTCCCGAGATCGTGGAGATGGTGCAGACCTTGCAGGAGAGTCGCCACGCCTATCCTACCGAGGGCGGCGTCTATTTTCGCGTGCGGCAGGACGATGACTACGGCAAGCTCAGCCGGCGCAAGCTGGACGACGTGCTGACCGGCACACGGGTCGAGGTGGGTGAGAGCAAGGAAGATCCCAACGACTTCGCCCTGTGGAAGGCGCAGAAGCCAGGCGAGCCAGCCTGGCCGAGCCCCTGGGGTCCCGGCCGGCCTGGCTGGCATATCGAGTGTTCGGCCATGGCGCTCAAGCACCTGGGTGAGCAGATCGACATCCACGGCGGCGGCAATGACCTGATCTTCCCCCACCACGAAAACGAGATCGCCCAGACCGAGAGCTATACCGGCCAGTCCTTCGCCCGCTACTGGATGCACAACGGCATGTTGCAGCTCAGCGGCGAGAAGATGTCCAAGAGCCTGGGCAACCTGGTGACGGTGGATGAGTTTCTGGCCGGGCACGAGGCCGATGTGCTGCGCCTGCTGATCCTGTCCAGCCACTATCGCAAGCCCTTGGCCTTCAACAGCACCGTGATCGAGGACAACGCGCGCGCGCTGGCGCGTCTGCGCAGCGCGCTGCGTCCCGCCGTCGGTCGGATAGCCACCGGAACTGAAGCCGAGACCCTTGCTGCGGCCGCCGCGCAAGCCCGAACGGGCTTCGTCGAATCCATGGATGATGACTTCAACACGGCCGGCGCGTTGGGCTACCTTTTTGAGTTGGTCACAGCCATCAACCGGGCGCGCGACGCTGGGGTGGGCGGCGAACCCTTTGCTGCCGCCCAGGACGCGCTGCTGGAACTGACCGGCGTGCTGGGGCTGCAACTGGCGACGGTCCAGCCGCAGGGCGCGGAAGCGGCGCCGTTCATCGATCTGCTGTTGGAACTGCGGGCCAAACTGCGTGTTGTCAAACAGTACGCCCTGGCCGACGAGGTGCGCGACCGGCTGACCGACCTGGGTGTGGTGGTCGAGGACACGCGTGAGGGCAGTACGTGGCGGATGCAGTAGTGAGCGGTTGTCAGCAAACGGCCATCAGCCCTCCATGCATCGATTACCGATCACCGATCACTGAACCAAAGGACAATACGCAAGTTGCCGATCGAAATTCTATACGGCCGCCACGCAGTGCATGAGGCGCTGCGTGCGCGGCGACGCAAGCTCTATACCCTGAATCTGGCGGCTGGCATCAAGCAGACTGGCCTGGTTGCGGAGATTGTTCAACTGGCGCAACAGGCCAGTTGTCGCGTGCAGCAGGTGGATAAGCAACAGTTCGAGCGCGCACTGCCTGATGTCAACCATCAGGGATTGGCATTGGAGACCAGCCCATATCCCTATGTCGCGCTGGATCAGATCCTGGCCCGGGCTGGCCAGAGCGGCGAAGCGCCGCTGCTGCTGATGCTCGACCACCTGGAAGATCCGCAGAACGTCGGCACGCTGCTGCGTACTGCTGAGGCCATGGCGATCCACGGCGTGATCCTGCCTGATCGGCGTTCTGCCGCCATTACGCCTGCGGTTTGCAACGCGTCCTCAGGCTCGGTCGAACATCTGCTGATCGCTCAGGTAACCAACATCGCCCGCACGCAGGATGAACTGAAGCGGCGCAATGTTTGGATTGTCGGCCTGGACGATCGGCCCGAGGCGCAGGAATTGCTGCGCAGCGACCTGAGCGGCGCGCTGGCCCTGGTTGTCGGCGCCGAGGGCAGCGGTCTCAGCCGGCTGGCGCGCGAGCAGTGCGATTGGCTGGTGCGCATTCCCATGGCCGGCCAGGTCGGATCGCTCAACGCAGCCGTGGCCGGCTCCGTGGCTTTGATAGCAGCTCGCTCGGCGCGTTCGCAGTGACCACGCAGGCAGCAGATGCCTGGCGGTAATCTCAGGCGATTTGTCATGCTGGGCTGTAGAGACCGCAAGTGGTCTTCGGACTTGAACAATTCTCCGGTTGTCAACCGGACCTACGTTTCTACCAACACACTCGTTCTCAACGACGAGAAATCGAGGAGGCATTCCTGATGACACTCTTGATGGATGAGCGCGCAGTCAAGGCCGTCCCTGCTTGGGATACCACTCCCGACCCGCGCCAGGAATTGCGCCAACAAGACAGTGAGGTCTTCGAGGCCATTCAAACAGAATACCGGCGTCAGAGCAGCGGCATCGAGCTGATCGCGTCGGAGAATTATGTCAGCCGGGCCGTGCTGGCCGCGCTGGGATCGGTGCTGACCAACAAGTACGCTGAGGGCTATCCTGGGCGGCGCTATTACGGCGGCTGTTACGCCGTGGATATCGCCGAGGACCTGGCCCGTGATCGCGCCAGGCAACTGTTCGGAGCGGATCACGCCAATGTCCAGCCTCACGCGGGCGCGCAGGCCAACGCCGCCGCCTACCTGGCGCTGATCCAGCCGGGCGACACTGTGTTGGCCCTCAAGCTGGACCAGGGCGGCCACCTGACGCACGGCTCCGCCGTCAACTTCAGCGGCAAGTTCTATAGCTTTGTCCACTATGGCGTTGACCGTGAGACAGAAACCATTGACTACGACAATGTCGCTGCGCTGGCTGCCGAGCACCAGCCCAAGCTGATCGTGGCTGGCGCCAGCGCCTACCCGCGTTGGTTCAACTTCCCCCGCCTGCGCCAGATCGCCGACTCGGTGGGCGCGCGCCTGATGATGGACATGGCCCACATCGCCGGCCTGGTGGCGGCCGACCTGCATCCCGACCCCGTGCCCTACTGCGACGTGGTCACCAGCACGACCCACAAGACTCTGCGCGGCCCGCGCGGCGGCTTGATCCTCAGCACTGAGGAATTGGCCAAGAAGATCGACAGTGCGGTCTTCCCGGGCACGCAGGGCGGGCCGCTGATGCACGCCATTTCTGCCAAGGCTGTGGCCTTTGGCGAGGCCCTGCAGCCAGGGTTTCGCGTGTATGCCCAGCGCGTGCTGGACAATGCCCAGGCCCTGGCCGACGGGCTGGTGCAAGAAGGTGTGCGGCTGGTCAGCGGCGGCACTGACAACCACCTGCTGATGGTGGACCTGCGGCCAGTGAGCGTTACCGGCAAGGCGGCCGAGACCGCTCTGGACAACGCAGGCATTCACACCAACAAGAACATGATCCCCTACGACCCGGAGAAGCCGATGATCACCAGCGGCATTCGACTGGGCACGCCGGCCATGACGACGCGCGGCATGGGGCCAGTCGAGGCCCGGCGGATCGCCGCCTGGATCGGCGAGATCGTCCATGACGTGGACAACGAAGGGCTGCAGACGCGCATCCGCGAGGAAATTCGCCGTATGTGTGAGGATTTTCCTGTTCCGGCGTGATCCGATGCCATGTGCTCGACACGTAACCGTCGATGACCCGCATCCTTTGCCACGGCGTTTCGGCCTGGCGTTGGATTGCGGGTCATCGCGTTTCTGACAGGAGAAGACATGATGAGACGATTTGGGCTTGCGGCCTATTGGGGTGAGCTTTGGACGCAGCGCGGGGTTTGGAGTTTAATGCAGGCATGACGCAACGAACTTTTGGGACGACAGGCAATGTCGTACTTCAGACCGGTCAGGGCCGTCAATTTTTGCATTTCAGCCGGCCCAGGACCATTGTTGCCACGTCGGCCCTGGCCGATGTGCGGGCCAGTCTGGCGGCTGTGGAGCAGGCAGTCAACGATGAGGGCCTGCATGCGGCTGGCTTCATCAGCTACGAGGCAGCGCCAGCCTTCGATGCAGCCTGCGTGGTGCGGCCGGCCGGCAAGCTCCCGCTGCTCTGGTTTGGTCTGTACGACCAGCCGGCGGTGTGGGAGCATTTGCCGGCCGGCGGACCGTATACTCTGGGCGATTGGCAGCCCAGTCAGCAGCGTGACGGTTATCGTCTGGCCATCGCCCGCATCAAGGATGCCATTGCCCGCGGCGATACCTACCAGGTCAACTACACCATTGCGCTGCACACGGCCTGGAGCGGCGATCCGTGGGGGCTGTTCGTGGATCTGGCCAACGCGCAGCGCGGCGGCTATGCGGCCTTCATCGACCTGGGACAGCACGTGATCTGTTCAGCCTCGCCGGAGTTGTTTGTGGACATCGACGGCGACCGGTTGGTCTCAAAGCCCATGAAGGGCACTGCGCCGCGCGGCCGCACCCTGGACGAGGACCGTCAGCATGTGGCTGAACTGCGCGCTTCGCACAAGGACCAGGCTGAGAATGTCATGATTGTCGACATGATCCGCAATGATCTGGGGCGGATTGCCCGCTTTGGCAGCGTGCGCGTGCCCAGTCTGCTGGAGGTCGAGCGCTACCCCACGGTCCTGCAAATGACTTCCACCGTCGAGGCCCGCAGCGATGCCTCCCTGGCTGCAATCCTGGCTGCCCTTTTCCCCTGCGCGTCGATCACCGGCGCGCCCAAGGTGCGCACTATGCAGATCATCGCCGATCTGGAGGGCGGGCCGCGCGGAGTTTACACCGGCGCGATCGGCTACCTGGCTCCGGGCCGGCGCGCCCAGTTCAACGTGGCAATCCGCACGGTAGTGGTAGATCGGCCGGCGGGCGCGGCCAGCTACGGCGTGGGCAGCGGCATCGTCTGGGACTCCGACGCCGACGCGGAGTACGCCGAGTGCCGGCTCAAGGCGCAGGTGTTGACGCACCGTTTCCCCAATTTTGAGCTGCTGGAGACCATGCGCTGGACGGCGGCGGATGGCGTGGCGCGGCTGGAGCGGCATCTGGCGCGTCTGGCCGGGGCGGCCGAATATTTCGGCTTCGTCGTCGATCTGGACGCAGCGCGCAGCCGGTTGGCGACTATCGACCCGACCGTTATGCCTGACCCGGCCCGGCTGAGACTGCTGGCCGGTCGTTGGGGTGAACTGCGGCTGGAAGTGGATCCCTTGGAGGTGCCGGCCAGGCCGGAAGCGCTGCGGCTGGGATTGGCCAGGGAGGCGGTGAATGCGGACGACATCTTTCTTTATCACAAGACCACACACCGGGTCGCCTATGAGCAGGCGCGGGCCGGACGGCCTGACTGCGACGATGTGTTACTGTGGAACACGCGGGGTGAGTTGACCGAGACTACTACGGCAAACGTCGTTTGCAGGCTGGATGACCAGCTGGTGACGCCGCCGGTCGGGAGCGGGCTGCTGGCTGGCGTGCTGCGGGCGGAGTTGCTGGAGACTGGCGTGGTGCAGGAACAGGCGCTGAAGCCAAAAGATCTGGCCCGCTGCCAGACAATCTACCTCGTCAACTCACTGCGCGGCTGGCGGGAAGCCGTCTGGATCGATTAGCAACCCATGACCGGTCAAGAACAAACATCCTTCCAGCGCAGTCTGGCCGGGCGGGGCTATTGGGTCTACTATCTGTTGACCGTCACGATCTGGGGGGCGGAGGCGGTGCTCACCAAGGCTTTTCTGTCGGACGTGCTGGCGCCCGGCGCAATGTTGGCGCTGCGCGTGTTAATCACGGCGCTGGCATTGGGGCCGCTGATGCTGCTGGACCGGCCGCCGCTGCGTCGTCTCAACCGGCGCAACTGGGCGGCCCTGCTGGCGCTGAGCCTGCTGGGCACGGCCCTGCCGACGCTGCTCTATTTCATTGCCCTGGACATGATCCCCGCCTCGACCACTATGTTGCTCTATCGCACCGAGCCGATCTTTGTGATCGTGTTGTCGGCGGCGCTGCTGGGCCAGCGGGTCGGCTTGCGCGTCTGGCTGTTGACCCTGCTGGCTGTGGCCTGCGCTTATTTGATCGCAGTTGGGCAGTTGCAGCCGCCCCCACTGGGCTCGCAGACCGCACGGGGGGTGCTGTTGATGCTGGCGTCGACCGCACTCTTTGCCTGGGCCACGCTGCTTGGCAAGGCGCTGCTGGACAAAGTGTCGCCGTTGGCGTTGGTATGGCTGCGCTTCAGTCTGGCTTTGCCAGTGTTGGTCTTGCTCTTTGGTCAGGAGGCGCTGGCCGCTGCGCCGCAGCTTGATCGGCAAAATTGGTTCTGGCTGTTGTGGATGGGGGGTATCTCCTCTGGCCTGGCTTACGTCTTTTATTACAAGGGATTGCAGGGTTCGAACGTATTCATTGCCAGCGTGGTGACGCTGCTGGGACCGGTGATCGGCGTGACGTTGAGCGTGCTGTTGCTGCACGAAAGCTTTACCGCCGTTCAGATCGCAGGCATTGCCGGGCTGCTGGTGACGGTGTATTTTCTTTCGACCTCCAATCTCTGGTCGGCTGGCCAGCCTGTCGCTGCGGGACAGGAGGACAAGAATGAGCAGCTACCGGTCCAGGCGTTGATGGAGGTTGTGGATGTGGCACAAAGACGGCCCTACCAGGCAGAACGTGATTCTCAGCTTGTTGGCGCTCCTGATGTCATTGGCGGTTGGATTGGGTATTCCCGCGTTGCAGTCCAGCCCGATGACACAACAGGCGCAAACAACGTGGAGACCGCCTAGCTCAACGCTTACCCTTACCCCCACCAGCACGACTGGCCTTGGCCCCGCTAGTTACATTCCCGGTTATTGGCCGCGCGACGCGCGACTTTTAAGGAACGCTATGAAAGCGCCTACACCCCCGCTTGCTGACTCCGTTACCCGCCCGTAGCGTAGACCAGATAGCGCCGCTCGTTGTCGACCGGCAGCGTCAACCGCCGGTAGGGATCTTGTTGCACCACCAGGACCGTCCAATAGAGGTTGCCCTCCCGAAAACGCCCACTCTGAAATAACTCGTCCAGATTTAGTGTCAGGGACTGCGTGATGCCAGGCGGTGCAGCGCCCCAAGCCTGGTTAGGGTGCTGCTCTGGCGACCAGACTACTACCTCGTAAAATGCGCCGTCAGGCAGCGCACTGGCCGGATGCCATTCGAACTCGGCCACACCCCGCAGCCTGGCCTCCAGCGGCGGACTAAGCAGCGCTGGCGGCATTACAGGTGACGCCTGCAGCGCTGGCGGCGTAGGCGTAGCCGGACTGGCGGGGCCTGCGCCAGCGGAGGGGCC
>JAAEKA010000550.1 GCA_014155705.1 Anaerolineae bacterium clx_CAG2
GCAACCCGCACGACGACTGAACGACGTTCCCATGTACGTTTTCGCCGCCCATGGCGCGCGGCTGAAGAAGCTGGCGGCTGAGGGTCTGGACATCATCCGCCTGGACATCGGCGAGCCGGACGCCCCGCCGCCCGCGTTCATTATTGAGGAGCTGGACAAGCAGGCCCGCGACCCCAAGAAGCATGGCTACGCAGGCTACGGCGGCACGCCGGAGCTGAAGCAGGCCATCGCCGGCTACTACAAGCGGCGCTTTGGCGTGGAGGTCGACGCAACTTCGGAGACTCTGCCGCTGCTCGGCTCCAAGGAAGGGCTGGCCAACATCGCCCTGGCCTGGCTCGATCCCGGCGACCTGGCCCTGGTGCCCGATCCCGGCTACCCGACCTACCAGATGGGCGCCAAGATGGCTGGCGCGGACGTCTACTTCACGCCGTTGGAGCGGAGGCTGGGCTGGCTGCCCGACCTGGAAGCGATCCCGGTCGAGGTGGCGCAGCGTGCGCGGCTGATGTGGGTTTCCTATCCCAACAAT
>JAAEKA010000551.1 GCA_014155705.1 Anaerolineae bacterium clx_CAG2
GCAGAGAGGCAGTTGAGCAAGTTGGTCTGATGGATGAACGGTTCTTTTTGTATAGCGAAGAAACCGATTGGTGCAAGAGATTCCAGCAGGCGGGCTGGCTGAATGTCTATTACCCGGCTGCGGCTGTCAGCCATTTCGAGGGAAGCAGTTCGTCCCAGGATGCGCCCCGTAGCCGCTTTCTGCTCTACCAAAGCAAAGTTCTGTATGCACAGAAGCACTTCGGTCAGCGACAGGCAATTTGTCTGAAATTCGCTTTCGTCGCGATCAGTCCCTTAAAAGCGCTTTGGGCGCTACTCCATGGCCGCGTCAAAACTGCCAGCGCCCACCTGCACCTTGCAAATCGTTTGCTGCGCATGTCTATCCCCCCGGCAACGTGAGAATTCCATGATCGATCTCACAGTCTCTATTGTCAATCATCGAAACAGGGTGCTATTGCAGTCCCTGCTAGAGTCAATCGTCCAGCACACAGAGCGAATAACCTATGAGGTCTTCGTGGTGGACAACGCCTCCGATGATGGCAGCGCAGAGATGGTCAACTCACTTTTTCCCTGGGTGCATCTGCTATGCAACGACCGTCCTTTGGGCTTTGCTGCCAACAACAATCAAGTGCTGCGCCGGGGACAGGGCCGCTATCTCATCCTGCTGAACGATGACATGCTTCTTTGCAACAATGCCCTTGGGCGCATGGTCGCGTTTATGGACTCGGATCAGTCAGCCGGTGCTGTAGGGTGCAAGCTTCTGAACGGAGATGGCTCCCTGCAACGATCGTGCTGGCGTCAGTTTCCATCGCCAAAGACTCTGCTGCTTGATCTGTTTTACTTCTCGAAGTGGCTCCCGCAGCTCTCTCTGGTGCGCGAGTTCGAGGCAACCCTGGAGAACACCGACAAACCTGTCGAGGTGGATTATGTGCTCGGCGCGTGCCTGATGGTGCGGCGTGAGGTTCTTGACCAGGTAGGCCCACTGGACGAAGACTTCTTCATGTTCCTGGAGGAGACAGACTGGTGCTATCGAATC
>JAAEKA010000552.1 GCA_014155705.1 Anaerolineae bacterium clx_CAG2
CAAAGGGGCAGTGCAGTTCTTTGTCGACGCCGACTTCAGCCAGCACTACTTCCCCTTTCGCGACGAACCGGTCTTACAGCCGGCCTTGCAGCGTGTCGCAGCCCTTGATCAGGTAATCAACAATGCCGACCGCAAAGCAGGACATACCCTGCGCGACCCGCAGGACCGGGTGTGGGCGATCGACCACGGCGTCTGTTTCCACGTCCAACCTAAGCTGCGCACAGTGATCTGGGAGTTCGCCGGAGAATCGTTGTCGAGTGAGATAGCGGCCGATCTGGCAGGGCTGCGGGCGCAGTTGGACAATGGCTGCGAGTTGCGCGACCAACTGGCTGGCCTGTTGAACGACGGTGAGCTACGTGCGCTGGCCCGACGCACGGAACAGTTGTTGACCAGCGGCGTCTTTCCCGACCCCGACCCCCATCGACGGTCGAATCCCTGGCCGCTGGTCTGAAAGAATCGATGCGTGCAAATGCAACCAGTGAACGATGCACCGCTAGCCGATGTAACTGCCAGTCAGGCTGGTTCTGACCCGTTGCCCTATATCACCGCCGAGCTGCCGGGCGTCGGCGGCCAGCTCAAAGCCGAGCCGGCCCATTTCGTGGTCGAGGAACTGCCGCTCTACGAAGCCGGCGGCAGCGGCGCGCACCTGTATATCTCGTTGACCCGCGAGGGCTGGAATACCAAGCGGGTGGCCGATGCGCTGGCCGACCTGTTCGGCGTCAGCCGGCGCGATGTGGGCTTCGCTGGTCTGAAGGATCGCAACGCCCGCTGCACCCAGACCTTCTCACTGCCGGGGCTTGCCCCCGAGGATGCGGCGCGCATCGAGCCGGCGCTGCCTTTCCAGGTCAACTGGGCCAGGCAGCACACTAACAAGCTCAAGGTCGGCCATCTGCTGGGCAATCGCTTCCGCATCACCGTTACCGACCTGGCCGTGTCCCCCGAGGAGGCGCTCAGCCGCAGCCAGGCCATTGCGACAGCCATCGCCCAGCGCGGCGTGCCCAACTTCTTCGGCCC
>JAAEKA010000553.1 GCA_014155705.1 Anaerolineae bacterium clx_CAG2
TGATCACCGCCTTCCTGATCGTCTATTTCGGCATCCCCGCCTTTGTGGCCACTCTCGCCGGATGGTTGATCTATCGAGGTCTGCTCCTGCAGGCCACCATGGGCACCGGCACCGGCAATCCGTTGTACCTCTATGCTGGCGCTTCTTCCGACAACAACGCCTTCCTCTTCTTCGAGGGCGCCTGGAAGGTCCTGCAGCCCAAGATCGCTGATGGCACTTTCGTCATCAAGAACTCCAGCGAAGCCACTGCCCTGCAGGACAAGCTCGAGTTGACCCGTGACGAAATGGCCAAGATCATTGGCCAGATCACCACCAACTGGGACTTCAACACGGCCAAGGGTCTGGCTGAGTCCAACCTGACCACCGCCACGACCGCCGACAAGGGCAACGTCTTCATCCTCGCCCCCCCGCAGAGTATGTGCTCGAATGGGATGAGCGACAGAGACTACCATTTTGTTTCGAGAAGGCTTTGACCGAGCAAGACAGCATCCGGGAGCGCATGGCGGCCTACACCGATCCT
>JAAEKA010000554.1 GCA_014155705.1 Anaerolineae bacterium clx_CAG2
ATGCGCAGCAACTCGACCACCTCGCCAATGCGCTGGTCGATGTAGTCTTTCTTCTGTCCTTCAGCGCGCAACGGGAAGGAGATGTTGTCGCGCACAGAGATGTGCGGATAGAGCGCGTAGAACTGGAAGACGAACGCGATATCGCGGTCGCTGGGCCTCCGCCAGGTCACATTGCGCTGGTTGAGCCAGATGCTGCCGGTGGAGACCGACTCCAGGCCTGAGATCATGCGCAGTGTGGTCGTCTTGCCGCAGCCCGACGGCCCCAGCAGCGTCACAAACTCGCCGTCCTCGATAGTGAGGTTCATCGGTTTGACGGCATACACCTCGCCAAATCGTTTTTCTACGTCACGTAATTCGATGGTTGCCATCGGCTACTTCCTCACCGCACCAAACGTCACGCCGCGCAGCAGGTAATCGCGCAGCAGGAAGGTGATGATCACCACAGGGATCAGGAAGCCCAGGCTGCCGGCGGCGATGGCCGACCACTCGATGCCCCCGCGGCCGAGCATGGTGGCGATGCTG
>JAAEKA010000555.1 GCA_014155705.1 Anaerolineae bacterium clx_CAG2
ATGATGCGCTTGATCTCGCGCATGTACTTCAGTTCACTGGCCGTCGTCAGAATGTTATCGAGATCAAAAGCCGACTTCGAGAACTTCTTCAACTCCTCCACAGCCGACTCCCTGATATCAAGCATATTGAACTCGAAGAACGGCCTGGCATCCATCTTGTTGGGAGCCTCAAGATCAGTGTAGAACCAGTAGAGTACCCCGTTGGTCAGCACCCCAAAACGCGCCTCCGTCACACCAAAGTAGCGATAGAGTTGAGACGCATGCGCCCTCCCCAAATCGACGTTATGGTGCTTGCACTCGAAAAGTATGACGGGCTTACCCTCGCGCAGAATCGCGTAGTCGACTTTCTCACCCTTCTTCATGCCCACGTCCGCAGTCAACTCGGGCGTGACCTCCGTTGGGTCAATCCTGGGACTGGCTTTTGGTTTGGCAACTGTCATCAAACACTACTCCCTCCGCCTCGTCCTGTTCCTCGACGGCTCCATGCCTCTCAACTACGTCCAGTTCCTGGACTACT
>JAAEKA010000556.1 GCA_014155705.1 Anaerolineae bacterium clx_CAG2
ATGTAAACCCGGATCAGGTTCTCATGGCCGAATTTGCGGAAAATCGTCTGATCAAAGCGCTGATCCTCAGTCGGCGGCACCTCTACTTGACCGGTGCGAACCCAGTATCTGGATCAGGAGCGCTCCAGTTGGGACAGCTAGATCGAACCCTCGCCCGCCACGAAATCGTTGGCGTAGACACATCGCCCTTCATCTACCTGTGGGAGCGGCACCCCCGCTACTTCAATCTCGCTGAAGAGCTGTTTCAACACCTCAGGCAGCCTCAGGTGCAAGGTGTGACGTCGATCATTACCCTGATCGAGGCGTGTGTTCATCCGCAACGGCAGGGTTATCCTGATCTGGTGCAGGCTTACGAGAACGCACTGTTGCATTCTCAGCAAGTTCGAATGCTGTCCATTGATCTGGCGATTGGCCAGGAGGAACAGAACAAGGGTACCGCCCGCAACAATCAGGGCGAGCTGCAGATCGATGACTGCTGCCCGACCAGCGGTTGCGTTGATCTGCAGCGCCTCTCCAGAAACCATCTCCC
>JAAEKA010000557.1 GCA_014155705.1 Anaerolineae bacterium clx_CAG2
ACTGAATACTCTAGAGCATCCCGAACACGGAGGACAGAGGACCAGACCTGACTGGGACAGAGAGCAGCTTAGCTATACCGTATGTCAATTGTCGCTGATGATACCACAGCTTTAGCCTGAAGGAAATCCCAGACACCCTTGTGGCGACTCACACACGTTTCTCCGCACTCATTTCCCCTCGGTTTGACCTGCATCCCTCAACAGGTGTACAATTGAATGCGTTGCCCCCCTCGTGTTGCGACTGAGCCCTTCCTCTGGAGGTTCCCGCCCATGTCCCGTCGCCTTTGGTCCCTCATCAGCGCCGCGCTGGTGCTGATCTTTGCCCTGACCCCCATCCTGCCGGCCGCAGCCGACAGCTTCGCTGCCCCTGTGTCTCAGGACAGCACCCCCCTGCCTGACGGCCCAGTGGTCGTGCGCATCTACTACGATGATCCAGCGCAGATCAGGGTCGAGTGGCTGCTGGCGCCGCTGGTGCTGGCGGCTGCGATACTGCTGTGGGATGCGCTGGTGCGTTGGCAGAACTACCCAGCCTTCATTCTGCCTGCGCCAGCCGTGGTGGCGCGCAAGTTTATGTTGGTAGCGGCCGACGGCACATTGTGGCATCATGCCCAATTGACGCTGCTGGAAATCTTCGCAGGAATGTTGCTGGGCCTGGGCGCTGCGCTGGTGCTGGGCTATCTGCTGGCCAAGTCCAGAAAACTGGAGCGGTTGCTGTCGCCCTATCTGGTAGCCTCACAAGCCATCCCGATCATCGCCCTGGCCCCCCTGCTGGTGATCTGGATCCAGTCGCCGGGACTGAGCAAGGTGTTGATCGTGGCGGTGACCATCTTCTTCTCTGCACTGATCAACACCATCGTCGGCATTCGCTCGGTCGAACCGGACCTGGTGGCGCTGATGCACTCGCTGCAAGCCAGCCGCTGGCAGATCCTCACCAAGCTGAAGATTCCCTCGCTGGGTACGTCGCTGTCGATCAGGCCCATCAGGCGCATGAATTCGGATGCCTCCTGCCAGGCTGCGGGATCGGAGC
>JAAEKA010000558.1 GCA_014155705.1 Anaerolineae bacterium clx_CAG2
AGTCCGTCTCGTTCAGGTTGCCAGCCGCGTGGCCCAGGATGTAGCGACGGCCGGGCTGGCCGCGCTGCGCTGCCAACAGGTGTCCCGCAGCTATATCGACCACCGGACAAAGATTCATGCCGCGGCTGGGGTAGTTGGGCCGCCGGCTGGCCAGAAAATCGACGATACGCTGGCCGGTGGCCGTAGGCTTGCGATCGCCGGCGCCCACTGGCGCTGTGGGGTGGACCACCACCACCGGCAGGCCGCGCTGATTCCCCCACAGCGCCGCCGCCTCGCCCAGCCACTTGGAGCGCACGTAGTTGCTGGCGTCCGGCCACAGGTTGAAGTGGTTCTCCTCTTCGGCCAGGATGCACATGCTAAGGCGTCCGATGGTTCCAATGGTGCTGGTGTGGACCACGATCTGTACGCCTGCTGCTGCCGCGGCGGCCAGTACAGCCTGCGTCCCGCCAACATTGATATTGTAGAGGGCCGGGGCATCGTCCAGCCGCCAACTGTAGAGCGCTGCCACATGAAAGACCGCGTCGCAGTTCCGTAGGCGTTCTGACCAGCCTTCCGGCTCCAGCAGGTCGCCTTGCAGCCATTGGACGTCGGCCAGCCCGGCCAATTCCGGCGGCAACGCAGCCTGTTGGACACGGGCCAGCGCTGTCACGCGCACACCGGCTGCGCTCAACTGGCGCACGACATGGCTGCCGACGAAGCCTGCTGCGCCTGTGACGAAGGCATGGGTGAGGGTGCGATCACGTAACATGGTTGATAGCAGATCTCTTGCTCTGGCCGGTCTCCTGACCGTGTCAGCGTCGCAACTGTGGGCACGGTCAGGAGACCGGCCCAAGCGCAAGTAACATGCAGGGCACGGTCAGGAAGCCGGCCCAAGCGGATGAGACCTTAGCCGTCTGACCGCGCGACGCCACAGGCTGGGGCGTTGTCGCACAGCGTCCTGCAACAGGCGAATCTGCTCGTCCAGATCATTCTCGGCCACTGGCGGCAGGGCGATGCCCGGATACCAGTGGAACGCTTTGGCGTGT
>JAAEKA010000559.1 GCA_014155705.1 Anaerolineae bacterium clx_CAG2
GAGCAACCGCAACAACTCCGGCCTGATGACGGCTGCGGCGGCCTTAGCGTTGATCTGGGTCGATGTTGCTGGCGTCATGTGATCCTCCTGCTGCAAGGATAATGCGCATCCTCAAGCCATAGGCGGAAGATGCGACCAGGCATCTGCGCGCCTCGTATCCGTTGTCGGTCACGGCTGTGACGTTGGATGACAAGGGGCTCATCAAAGTAAACCGGGGCAATCGAAGCTGGAATCAGTTCGTGATCGATTTAAGCGGACAAATACGAACCAGATGTGAAGACGAACTCCGCACAGGAACCGACGCATGCGTCGGCTGGATTCCATCTGGTCTATACAGCAGCGGATACATGGGATACGCACCTGGCGGCTTCGCTCTCGCAACGCTGGTTGATCGGCCACACGTGTTCTCCCACGAGATTGGCCACGTTTTGGGTCGCAGTCACGCCGAGGGGTGCGGCGCAAATAGTCCCTACGACTCCGGATTGCCCAACTTCGGCAGACTAACGGACGTCGGCTTCACTGGTGATAACCAGGCGCAACGCACATTCTGGGGAGTAGCAGACGATCCCAACCGCTGCACCAGGAACGCGCAAGGATATTACGACATCATGGCCTATGCTGGGGTGAACAACGGCCATCAATGGGTGACCGCGCATACCTACAATGCGCTCTACGCAGGGTTGGCGTCAGCCTCGTCGCCCGATCAAGCACTTCAGGACAGCAACCAGAGCCAGACCTTGGCGCCGTATCTCACCATCTCAGGGATCATATCTAACACGGGCCAAGTGCAATTCTATCCCATCTATCGAGACGAACAGCCCGCTGGCAGCAATGATGGTCCAGGCGCCGGCCCCTATCGCATCGAGTTGCGCAGTGCCACTGGACAGGTCCTATTCACTCGTCGTTTTTACCCCTATATGCAGCCCTAGTTCCTGATGAGGTCTTCAAGGGTTCCCACTTCGAGCGAAGATTCGTGACGCCTTTTGGTAGTGTTTGGGAAGATCTGGCGGTTGCCGCAGCTGGCTTTGGT
>JAAEKA010000056.1 GCA_014155705.1 Anaerolineae bacterium clx_CAG2
GGGCCTTATGCTAGTTCGGAAAGGCCAACCGTTTGATCTGAAGGTAGTCAGGATTGCCAAGCAAACGGTTGATGTAGATGCATAAGGTATGAGCGGCCAGCTTAGTGCGCAGACGGGTGCATAGGCCCCAGAAGGTGTGCGCCTGATTGATCTCGATGTTCAGTTGCTCCGTCAACTGGCCATTGACGGTCTCAATGATCTGACGGACAGAATTGTACAGCTTGCGAACTTTTGCCGACACCTGCACTTTCTGGTTGCGACGCGACAAGGTTCGTAGGAGGATTCGATTGTGTTCTGCCAGTTCGGTGGCTATGTCAGCACTGATGTAGGCCTTGTCACCGATCACTTCCAAGTCGGTATGCTCAACCAACATCTCGTATCCGATCTTCAGGTCGGTAGCATTGGCTGGTGCTAACTCGAAGTCCACGATGACGCCACCCAATGTGACGAGTAAGTGCAGCTTGTAACCAAAGATGGTTTGCTTCTTGGATGGCACTTTGCCAAAGCTGGCACCATGGACAGCCCAATCACCGGTAGAACTTGGCACCAAGTGGAATTCCACGACCGAAATAGGTAAGCTATCGATCACCGCTTGAGAGTCTTGCGCCAGATCCAAGCAGCGCAGAACCATCCGGCGAATCAAATCGATGCCCAAGCTGAGGTTGCGTCGGCGACGATTGAAGCGGCTCTGCGATGGAATCACAGGAAACAGATGGCGACGATCTCGCATGTTGCTGAGCAACTCTGTTTCCATGTCCCATCCTCGGCATTCGCCAACAATCGCCATGGTGACCAATTCACTATCACTGCACTCAGGCTCTGGACCCGGACGCTTGAACAACCAAGCAACCTCCTGCCAAATGTCATCGATGACCACATACATCCATAGGCAGAAATCGTCGAAATCGTGTATCATGTGTCCGTCCTCCGGTGTGGTGGTTGGTTAGTTTGCACTTCCTTCCATACCACATCGGAGGCACTCACGCCAAACGAACTAGCATAAGGCCCTA
>JAAEKA010000560.1 GCA_014155705.1 Anaerolineae bacterium clx_CAG2
CGCGCCGGCCGCGCTGGCCAGCCTGCGCCACTGGCGCGTCCAGGCCGCCAGCACCAGCAGATGCGCCACTGCGACAGGCATCATCAACAGCGCTGTCAGGTTGTGCGTCAACACCAGCCCCACCCAGGCCAGACTGCCCCACAGCAGAGGGGGCCAAGGGTTGTGATCAGACGTTGCAGAGCCGCGCCGGGGCCAAAAGGCGGCCGTAAACGACCACAGGATCAACGGCGGGAAGATGAAGGCCAGGTGCTCCGGTACGGCGCCGCGCAGGTAGGCGTCGGCCAGATGGTAGGGCGTGTAGGTGTAGACCACGGCCGCCAGCACGCCGCCGGCCGGGCCGAAGAGGTAGTTACCGTAGCCGAAGGCCGCCGCAGCCGCCAGCAGGAAGCTCAGGCCGATCACCACCTGTACGGCTGTGGCCGGGTTCATGCCCACTACGCTAAGCAGTGCGCCGGGCACGTAGCTCAGCGGTGCGTAGAAGTTGAACACCGCCTGGCCGTAGCCGAAGCCGAAGTCAGGAAACAGCCGCGGCCCCAGCACGCCCTGCTGCCACGCCTCAGCCAGCGCGGCCGTGCGATAGACGTGAAACAGCCCGTCGTCGGATACGAAGAAGCCGGGACGCAGCAGCGGCAGCAGCGCGGGCAGGATCAGCAGGAGGGCGATAAGGAGGGCGGTAAACGGTGATCGGTGATCGGTAATCGGTAACGGTTTACCGTTCATGGCTGCACCTGGATGGCGGGCAGTTCGACGAAGTCGCCGCCGGGGCCGCTGAGGCGCGGGTAGCCTTCCACGTCGCCGCGGTACAGGCCGACGATCAGGCGATAGCGGCCGGGGGGCGCGTCCAGCGGGATGGCCAGGTTGTCCACGATGACCTGGCCGGGCTGCATGGCGGCTGTGGGGAAGAGACCATCGCCGGGCCAGCGGTCGCGCTGGGCAACCACCTGGCCGTTGGCGTCCAGGAGCTGCACGAAGACGGTGTAGTTGCCCTGCGGCGCCTGGTCTGCCCGCCAGTGCAGGCTGAGCTGCAGG
>JAAEKA010000561.1 GCA_014155705.1 Anaerolineae bacterium clx_CAG2
TCGTGAGTGGCTTTTGCACAGGGTTCTTTAGGCCAATTCGCTGGCACCTTGGGTGGCCAGGGCAAATCTTGCGCTTGGAGCGGCGCCAACACATCGGGATGGAAGTGGACAGGCCAGTTGTCTAGCACCACGTAGATGATCTCGGCATCCGCATAGGCCTGACGCAGGTCGTACCAGAAGCCAGACAAGCACTTGGTGTCGGTATGAGAACGTTGGCGATAGGTCACCTGGCCGGTCACACCATTCATCGCTGCCACAATGCGATGTGCAGTGTTGGATCTATGGCTGCGTTGAGCCAGAGGTTGTCGGTGGCCTGCAGCTTCGTAGGCACAAGCTAAGGTGGGCTGGCGATAGTAGGTCAGCTCATCCTGATAGAGGAACACAAAACGTTCTGGATCAGCCTGACAACGTTCTTGCACTTGCTTGATCAGCTTGCGTTTCTGCTCATAATCTGGGTCCGGACTGTGCACATAGTCGCGACCACGTTTGTAACTGATGTGCAGACGCTTCAAGATCTGGCTCATGCCACCCTCGGTGGTGACATCCAACCACTCACAGCTCTGCATCAGCATGGACAACGTCCAACGACTACGCTGATGGTTGAATTGGCTGGGACACCGTCTCAGGATCAGCAAGATCGCTTGCTTCGCCTCCTCGGCCTTCTCGTGCTGAGGGGGAAAAAGCAGGTTTGCGTCCACGACCCTGTCGGATCATCAGACCTGCAACGCCTTCATCTTCAAAGCGGTCGATCCACTCGTAGATCGTGTCCGGATCTCTTGACTTCAGAAGACCATGCCGCGCCACCTGATGCGGTGAAGTCCCAGCGTTGATCTTCAACAAGGCCGTGGCTCGCTCACGCATGTAGGCCTTGGGATGGCGATCCCTGATGGCCTCCAACTCCTGCACAGTGGCAGGTTTCAGGTCAACATAGCGACGTTTGGGCATAACAGCCACCTCCATAGGGCATTATGCCACAAGAATCGCAATTACCGAAATAAATTCTTAAGGTTCATAAGC
>JAAEKA010000562.1 GCA_014155705.1 Anaerolineae bacterium clx_CAG2
GAGCGTACAGGCCGATGGCCAGAACACGCCGCCGGTCGTCGAAGACCACGGCCAGGGCGCCTGGCCGGCCGGCCGCGCTCTGCGAGAGGATGGCGCGGTCGAAGAGCCAGGGATGGCCCTGGCGCAACGCCCGCTGCGCCTCGGGCGTCACCCGCAAGGCCAGCCGGCGCTCAGAAGGTGGAGGAACCGAATCGAGGATGCCCATGGCGGGCATGAGTCCACAGCTATAGATCGGGCACGTATTCGCCGTCATCCCCTGCATCAGGCTCCACCCGCTGGTGCACGCACGCCTCCCAGATCTCGCGCGGCAGAATCAGGCCATCCGGCCCCTCCAGCCCCAGGAAGTGCTGCTTGCTGTTGAGGTCGATGCCGCTGTGCAGATAAGCCTGGTAGATCAGATGGGTGCAGTAGAAGGACGTCTCAGTGCGCGAGTTGAGAAAGTTGAGGTTGTAGGGACGGTCGGCAGCAGCCTGCGCCAGGCAATAGCCGGCAACGGCACAGCGAATGGCGGCCTCCTCCTCGGGCGACAGGCCGCAGCCGGCCAAGGGATAGGCCACACCATAGAGGGTGTCGGTCAGCCAGCCCCGCTCGCTGGCCATGGGCTGCGCGCCCCAGTTCCGCTCCGACGTCTCGTAAACCACCACGCCAGCCGGCCCGGATTCAACACAGCGCCCACCAGGTCCAACGTAGAGCGCCATGTGATCGATGGGACCGGGCACCAGCGCGCCAAACGCCCGCCACGCCAAACCCGGCACCAGCTTCTCGTCGCCTACCGTGGTGCAGAGAATGTCGCCAGTCTGCACGGACAGGCCAGCGATCTCATAACTGTAGACCATAGCCCTCACCTTGACCGCTCAGCTCGCTGCTTGATGCCCAGCAGCATCTTGCGCTCCATCACGAACGCACCGGGCTCCAGGAACAGCTTGTAGATCAGCTCGTTGGCAACCGTGGGGGTGTAGTCCAGGCGGAAGCGCTCGACCAGGCGGGTGACGCCAGGGGCCTGCGTGCTCAGGTA
>JAAEKA010000563.1 GCA_014155705.1 Anaerolineae bacterium clx_CAG2
TATCGTTGAACACCAACCTTATGGGTCGCGTGCGACCCGTCGCTTCTACCTTGCCATCAACCAACCGGCCCTGGCTGGCTCAATGCCTGAACATCCATAGGGAGGGAAAACTTGTTTCACGATTGTACGCTCTTTGAGTCCAGAGTCAAACCCACCAGTGCGCCCCTGCTTTCCCGCCGCCTCCGTTGGCAATGTCTCCCAGAACCCATGCGCAGATGACCGTCAGGCGCAATGGTCTGGCAAAACTAAAGTTGGCAAGTCTCGGAAGACTTGCCAACTTTTTCGACCACACCAACTGCAATCGCACCATCAAGAGCTTAGGATTTGACAGCCTCCTGTCTGCGCCGCCGCCAGAGCAGTCCACCTGCGGCCGCCAGTCCAGCCGCCAGGGCCAGCCCCGCGAAAGACGCCGTGCCGTCAGCCGCAGCCTCGAAGCCCGCCAGCGTCACCGCCGTGGGCGCCTGCACCGTTGCGCTGACCGGCCCGTGCAGCGTCGTCGCGCCGCTCAGGCTGACGTCCTCCAGGGTGTACCACCAGGTCTCGCCTGGCTGCACGGCCAGGTCCCGTAGGTCGTAGGCGAAGCCCTGCGTGCTGCCCGGCGCCTGCGACGGCACGTGGGCCAGCAGCGTCAGCGGGCCGGCCGGGTCGGCCGAACGATACAGGTTGAAGCCCACGTTGCCCGTCTCACTGCCCGTCTCCCAGGCTACCGTGATGCGGTCCGCGCCGCCCTGAGCCGTCAAGCTGGCCAGGGTGACGGCCAGGGGCTGAGATGGGCCTACGGCGAACGGACTGTAAGTAGCGATACCTGTGCCTTGGACGAAGCAGTTGATCGCGCCGCTGGCGCACGTACCGCTGTCCGTACCGCGAGTGACCGGGTTCCATGCGCTGGTGTGGTAGTTCCACACGCCGGCCCGTCGCGCCGAGCTAGCCCAGCTCTATGCGGCTGGCGGCCCGCTGTCGGAAGTGATCATTGCTGAGCGGGATGCTCGATGAGCTTCTACTATATTGACACCAGTGCTTTGA
>JAAEKA010000564.1 GCA_014155705.1 Anaerolineae bacterium clx_CAG2
GAGCACAAGCTGGGTATCGGCGGGTTGCCGGGCAATACCGTCGATGGCAATTACGTCCTCTGGGTGTTGGACGGCAATCGTGAACGGGACAGCCTCAATTACAGCTTCACGATAACGGGCGGCCAGGGCGAGGTATGGATCCAGTTCGACCAGGCATAACCCTACGACAACATCTCTACACACAAACAACGAGGCGGACGGCATCCGTGTGATGCCGTCCGCCTCGTTGTCTATTATTGCGTTGCCAACTACACCCGGCTCAACAGATCAAACCTGACCTGACCGGGCCTGCATCGACAAGAGACCATCCGGCTCCGCAACTGACTGGAACGCTGCGAAAGCTAGCGGCTCATGGGCTGGCGTGTCAAGATCAAAGACCTTAGCTGCCACCTTGGCAGCAGTCAGTGTGGTCAGCACGGCGGCCAGGTAGGTATCCTCGACGATAATCGACCAGACGAAACTGCCGTTGGGCACATCGGCCGTCAGCTTTTCAGCGTCGATCTGTTTCAGCCGCGGGTCGCTGGCCAGGATGGCCTCGCTCCTG
>JAAEKA010000565.1 GCA_014155705.1 Anaerolineae bacterium clx_CAG2
AGGCTGTTAACGGTTTGGGCGTCGATGGTCATGGGCAGGTTCAGGGGGGCCGCGTCACTTTGCCCAGCAGCAACAGGCGCTGCCGCGGCCGGCGCTGTCTCCGGGCTGGCCGGCGATCCACAGCCGCTGACGGCAATCGCGATCACGATCAACAAGCCAAACACCGCATTGGTCCGGTTATTCAAGCGTTTCATGTGTCTTTCCTCAAGCGACAGATTTCAGGTTACACAGCGTCAAGCCATGTGATCATAGCACCCAATAGATGCCTCGACCGTATCCGCCGTTACATCCGCTCCCCATTCCCTCTCCCCAGTTAACCACCCTGCACTGCGCGCAGTCGCAAGTGTTAACCATCACCCATTCACCATTAACCATTTTCCAGCGCTCTCTCCACCAGCGCCACCATCCGCTCCACCCGCGCGTCCCACGTATTCGCAGCCGCTACCGCCAGCCGCGCGGCCACGGCCTGCGGGGCATCCCCCTCCGCCAGCGCCGCCTCAACAGCGGCCACAAATCCATCCACATCCCCGGCCACTCGCACCAGCGGCTCGAACTGCGCCAGCTCCGGCAGGGGCGTGCCCACCACCGGCTTGCCGCAGGCCAGGTACTCGTAGACCTTGAGCGGGTTGACGTGGCGGGTCTGCTCGTTGCGCTTGTAGGGGATCAGCCCCACGTCGCAGCCGGCCATCACGGCCGGCGCCTGCTCCGGCGGCACCGCGCCGGCGAAATGGACGTTGGGCAGCGCCCGCAGCCGCGCCAGCTCGTCCGCGTCCAGTCCGTAGCTCAACGGGCCGACCAGCTCGATGCGCCAGTCAGGCCGGCGCGTGGCGACCGCAGCTAGCAGGGCCAGGTCCACCTTGGCGTTGATGCCGCCGACGACACCCAAGACTGGTGAGGGGTAAATTGGTAGATTGGTAGATTGGTCGGCCGGTCGAGCAGGCACAGCCGTATCGAGACCCGTTGCACCGGCCAGGACGCGCTGGAAGGCCTCATAGTCCACGGCGTTGGGCATGTAATGCGTGTTCGGGTTCAGAGGCAGTCGCGCATCCACCAGGCTCTGTGCGGTGCAGAAGACCAGGTCGGCGCGGGCGGTGAGTTGGCGGTCGAGATCAGTCTGGCGTTGGGCCTGCTGAGGGGAGAGGCCGGGGTAGGCGCTGTACTCGTCGACTACGTGGTAGATGACCAGGCGCGGGTGGAGCTGGTCGATCCAGTGTTGCTGGCCGGGGCGGAAGAGCCAGAGAATTGGAGAATGGTTAATGGTGAACGGGTAACGGTTAACACTTGCGCCTGCGCGCAGTGCAGGTGTGGGTAATGGGGAAGAGGCGACGGCGCGCAGGGCGGCCTGCAAGCGGCGGCGGCGCAGGGCGGCGGT
>JAAEKA010000566.1 GCA_014155705.1 Anaerolineae bacterium clx_CAG2
AAGGTGACCATCACCTGGTAGGCGTTCCAGATGTTGACCATGCGGTTGACATGTTCGTCGGGCGTCTGCACGGTGAAAACGTTCAGCAGTTCATCCCAGCGCTCGCGCAGCGCGGCGAGGGCAGCGTCCACGGTCTCTGGCTGGATGTAGCGTTCGATGACCGGCCGCACGGTGCGCTTGTTGATTGTCTGCGAGCGGGCTCGGTCAGGAGGCCGGCCGGAGCTTTCAGGTAATGGATCGAACTTGTCGCCGGCCGGATTCTCGTGGTAGCCCAGTACAAAGATGATCTCACGCGTCTCGCCCGGCTGCAGGCAAAGCCGGATGTGGTGCGAGCCGATAGGCGACCAGCCGTGAGCGATGGAGTTAGCCGCCTGGCCGCGCTCGACCACCAGCGGGCTGTCCCAGCCGCGGTAGGAGCCGAGGAAGGCCTCGCGCTGGGTGTCGAAGCCGGCGAGATAGGACTGACAGTCCTGGTCTGCCGGCAGACTCTCTCTCGACGCGTTGACATCGTCTGTCGCAGGATCAGGACTGTCAGTCCTCAGCGCGCCGGAACACGCGAAATACGCAAAGTGGTCGCGCCGCTCGCGATACTCGGTCTTGTGGTAGATCACGCCGCCGTCGACCTCGACCTCGCCGGTGTTGAAGTTGCGCTGGAAGTTGGTCTGGTCGTCCCAGGCGTCCCACAGGTTGAACTCCACGGCCGAGAAGAGCGACAGATCGACCGCCGCGTCGCGCCGGTTGGTCACGCGCAGACGCCATAGCTCCAGGTTGGCGTCCAGCGGCACAAAGTAGAGCGTGCTGGCCTCGCTGCCGTGAGCCTGCGCACTGATGACGGTGTAGCCCATGCCGTGGCGGCAGGTGTAGGCATCCAGAGGGGTACGGGTCGGCTGCCAGGAGGGGGACCAAAACTGCCCGCTGGCGTCGTCTCGCAGGTAGAGATAGCGGCCTCCCATGTCCAAAGGGACCTGATTGTAGCGGTAGCGGGTGATGCGCCGCAGCCGCGCGTCGCGGTAGAAGCTGTAGCCGCCTGCTGTGTTGGAGATCAGGCCGAAGTAAGCCTCGCTGCCCAGGTAGTTGATCCAGGGCAGGGGGGTGTCGGGCCGGGTGATGACGTACTCCCGGGCCGCGTCGTCGAAGTAACCGTATTTCATGGGTTTTTTCTTTCTGCCATCAGTCTTTGCGTTGAAACGACCAAATTTTGGCGCAGCGCCTGCGCCGTCCGTCCGGCCGCCTGCATTCCCAGCAGCACCGCGCCTACCACAGGCGGTACGGTCAATCTGACAAAACGAGCATTGGGCGCAACGGCCCGCACTGCTTCGAACATGGGCTCCAGCAGCAGTGGGCCGCCGTTGTACATACTGCCCACCAACACCACGTCGAAGGCTTGCTCCTCCAGGTGCAGTTGACGGATGACGCCGTTGGCCAGACTGGCCAGTTCCACGGCCGCCCAGCGCACCACACCCAGAGCGACGGGGTCGCCGGCCTCGGCCGTCTGGAAGATCAGCGGGGCCGCTGGCGCGCCAATGTCGTACCAACCCTGGCTCAGACCTTCCAGCAGCTCGGCGTTGGAGGGCGCGCCTACCAAGCGGCAGAACGCATCGGCCAGCGCAGTGGCCGGGCCGCGTCGGGTCCAGGCTCTGGCCACCGCAGCAATCGCCTCCTGTACCAGCTCGCCGGAGCCGCCATGCTCGCCGAACATGCCGCCGTTGCCCGTGACCCGGCCGATGCGGTGCTGTGCGTCCCAGCCCCAGCAGTTGTTGCTGGTGCCTGCGATGACCGCCACACCCCAGCCGGCCTCGGCCCCGGCCACCAGGCCGATGATGGTGTCGTTGACCACCTCCAGCGGCGCGGTTAGTCCCAGAGTGTCGATGGCTTCCAGCGTCGGCGCCAGTTCCGAGGGCCAGTCGTAGCCGGCTACGCCGAACCCTGCGCCTGTGATCTGATCGCGCCGGATGCCGGCATCGGCCAACGCCTGATCGGTGACTGTTTGCAGCGTCGCGGTCAGTCCACCATAGCCGACGACCTCATGGTTGCCCGGTCCACCTTCGCCGAAGCCGGCCGCGCAGCCATGTTCGTCCGCAATCAAGGCGTGGCTCTTGGTGGCGCCGATGTCGATGCCGAGGAAGTAGTTCATGGGTGGAGGAAACTGTCAGCTTATGATTGGAATCGGGTAACACGAAATGCGTAATGCGTAACCCAGAAGGCGTGTGGCCGGCGACGACTCTTCCGGATTACGGATTACGGATTACGTGTTACTCGTAACGCATGGCGTCCCGGATCGCCCGCCAGCCGATCACCTGCAGGCCGGCATGGGCGAGAGCGTCGCGCAAAGCTGCGCTGGTGAAGAGCTCGTAGTCGGCCACGCGGCTGCGCCAATCGGGGGCAAAGGCGCGCAGTTCGGGCGTATCGACGGCCGGATGGAACAGAAAGTAGGTCAGGCCGGGCGGCGCCTGGGCCAGCCGTTCGACAGCCTCCTCTAACCGGTTCTCGTGCTGGTCCAGCGACATGACATCAGCGTGGTCGAAGAGCGGCAGGCCCGCGGCCTCGACCTGGCGCACCAGATCTGCGACCTCCTCGGCGTCGTCCAGGCTGTAGCCCCAGCGGTGAAGCTGCCCGGCGTCCGGGCGCAGCAGAAAGGCTGGCAGGCGATATTCCTGGCCCAGACGCAGGTAGATGGGTAACAGGCGCGGGTGGAACAGAGTCAACATGTGCGTGTCGATGTGAGTGACATCGATGCCTGCTGCCAGCGCTCGCTCAATCTGGGCGCGCAGCTCGACTTCGACGGCATGGAGGTCTGCTCCTGTTTGCGCGGCAGGCTCGCGGCGGTGGAAATAGCCTTCGCTGTCCAGGAGTCCACTGGCAGGGTTGCCGGTTGAGATGGGTCCCCAACGATAAGCATCCCACTCGCAGTTCAACGTCAGATGCACGCCCATATCCAGGCGCGGATCACCCTGACGTTGGCGGCACAAGGCTGCAGTGGCTGGAAACCAGGGGCAGGGAACCATGACCGCCGCCGAGGACATGACGCCTGCCGTCAGCAATTCAGCATAGGCTGTGACGGAACTGTGGCTGCTGCCGATGTCGTCGGCGTGCAGGATGACGACGCGGTCGGTGGGTGAAAATCCAATGACGTGTAATAGTGGGTTCATGGTGGTGTGGAAACGTAGGGGCATGAACGGCGGCGCAACAATCTGTGCAGGTAGACGCTCCATGCCGCCGCCCCGTTCATGACGCTACGAATCGTGGCAAATATGGCCGGTTGATTTCCAATAGATCGTCCAACACGGCGGGAATTTGGTCGGCGGATGGGCCGAGGGGGTGAGCCAACAGGGCCTCATAGGCAGCTTTGCGGTCGCCGTGGACAGCCGCCTCGACAGTGAGCAGTTCGTAGGATTTGACCGCGGCCAGCAGGCCGAAGCAGACCGGCGGCAGCGGTTCGGCTGGCAGCGGCTTCACGCCGGCGCGGCTGATACGGGCGGGAAGTTCCAGCACCCAGTCGTCAGGCCAGCCCGGCACAGCCCCGTGGTGGGGCACGTTGACGATGTGCGTCTCGCCCAGGTCATTGTAGTGCGCGTTGAGCAACTGCGTGGCCAGGGTGGAGTACCAGGCGCCGCCGCGCTTCATCAGGTCGGCCGGGGGCTCGTGGCGGCTGGGGTCGGCGTATTCGGCCAGCAGGTCCGCCTCAACCTGCATGACCGTCTCGGCGCGCGAAGGCGGCCACTGTTCCTGCTCGGCCAACTTCCTGGCGGTGGTGTAGAAGTAAGACAGGTAGTAGTTGGGCAGCATCTGTAAGGTCTCGATCAACGTCGGGTCCCAGGCGGGATGATCGCTGTTGCGCAGTTCAGCCAGGGTGCCCTCGATGACCGTAGACCAGACGTCCTCTCCGTCTACGATGAAGCCTCGGTGCCAGGAAAGGTGGTTGAGGCCCAGCGTTTTCAGCTCGGCCCGCTCGGGCGCGATGGCCTGGCCGGTATGCCGCTGTAACAGGTCCAGGATGCCCATCTTAGTTGTAATGGCCACGTTGCAGACGCCGATGGCCGGCGTGCCGGGCGCATAACGGGCCAGCGCTTCGGTGACCAGGCCGGCCGGGTTGGTGAAGTTGACCAGCGGCGCGCCGGGGGCCAGCTCGGCCATGTCCGCGGCGATGCTGAGCGCCACGGGGATAGTGCGCAGCGCCTTAGCCATGCCGCCCACGCCTGTGGTCTCCTGGCCGATCAGTCCGTGGCGCTTGCCCAGGTACTCGTCGTTGCGTCGCGCCGCCATGCCGCCGACACGCAGTTGCGTGGTGACATAGCTGGCCCCGGCCACGCCCGCTCGACGGTCGGTGGTCAGATGCACCTGGAAGGGCGAGCCCTTCGCTGCAACCATGCGTTGGGCAAAGCCGCCTACCACTGCCAGCCGCTGCGGGTCGATATCCACCAGGGTCAGCTCGCTGAGCGGAAACGTCTCCACCCGATCGAGAAAGCCCTTGACCAGCTCCGGGGTATAGCTGGAGCCGCCGCCAATGACGGCTACTTTCATGTGCGCCTCGTTTTCTTGATCACCAAGTCACCCTGAGGTCTCGTGAAGGGTCCCAGCGCTGCCGCAAAAGGACACCTGCATCTATGACACTCCAAAGTTCGTCGCCAGCCGACCAATCGACCAATCTACCTGGGCCCTTGTTTACCTGCCTACTTGTCTACCCCCGTAATCACAATGCCCTGCACGAAGAAGCGCTGCGCAAAGATGAACAGCAGCAGCGGCAGGATCAGCGTGAGCAGCGCGCCGGCCTGGATCAACTGCGGCTTCTGGCCATAGATGCCGTTGAAGGTGCTCAGCGCCACTGAGACCGGCCAGGCTGCGCGGTTGGTGGACAGGTAGATCAGCGGACCGAAGAAGTCGTTCCAGGCGTAGACGATGTGGAAGACCGTGACGGCCAGCAGCACAGGATAGGATTGGGGCAGCAGCACTGACCAGAGCACACGGAAACGGCTGGCGCCGTCGATCATGGCCGCCTCGTCCATCTCGCGCGGGATGGTCATAAAATATTGCCGCAACAAGAACACATCGAAGGCATTGGCAAAGAAGGTCGGCACGATCAACGGCAGCCAGGTGCCCACCCAGCCGATGCGCTGAAAGAAGGCATAGGTGGGGATCACGGTGACGAAGGCCGGCAAGAAGATGGTTGAAATCAACACGATAAACAGAAAGTCGCGGCCAGGAAAGTCGAAACGAGAGAAGCCGTAAGCGACCAGCGTACAGGAAATCAGCACGCCGATGGTGCTCATGATAGCATAGAAGGTGGTGTTCCACAGCAGGCGGGGGAAGTCGATGCTGTTCCAGACCTCCGTATAGTTGCTGAAGGTTGGTGAGAACTCCCACGGACGATCCAGCGCTCGCCAAGAGACCGCACAGGTGAATTCGCCGCGCTCCATGTCGTCGGGATCGATGAAGACACTGGCCCTGGTACCCTTTTTGACAATGGCCAGGTTGCCCTTGGCGCTGCTGTCCTCACTGCCTGCACAGGTGTTCATGGGCACGGTGAACATGTCCAATTCTTTGCCGTTGTACTCGAAAGTGGCCACGGCGGCTGGCCAGATTGGCGCGCCGATGATGCCGATCTGCTCCGGCGTCTTCAGTGAGGTGAACACCATGAAGGCGAAAGGCGACAGGAACATCAGCAGCAGGATCAGCGTGAAGCCAGTAATCAGGACCGTCTTGGCAATAGTGCGCGTCTTGGGAGAAATCGTTGCTGCCATCTTAAAACCCCTTATGACCGGCGCTCGCCAGCATAGTAGACCCAATAGCGAGCCGTTCCAAACAAGAACACGGTGACGATCATGATCAGGAAGAAGAGCAGCCACGCCATGGTCGCGCCGTAGGACATGTTTTGAAAAGTAAAGAAGGTCTTGTAGAGGTACAGGTTAAAGAACATGGTGGCGCCGCCGGGCCGGCCTGTGCCTTGGTTGACCACCAGTGGTATCAGGAAAAACTGGAACAGCCCCACTACACTCAACACCAGGATATAGAAGACGACAGGAGAGATCATCGGGAACGTGATCTTGCGAAACGATTGCCAGGCGTTTGCCCCATCGACTTTAGCCGCGTCGTATAGTTCCGTGGGCACCCCTTGCAGGCCGGCCAAAAAGATCAACATGGCGTTGCCGATGCCCCAGATGCCCATGATGACATAGGTGGGATAAACCCAGTTGATGTCGTTGGCCCAGTTGGGAACGCTCTCGCGCGGCATGCCCAGCGCCATCAGCGCCCGGTTGATCCAGCCTGTCTCCGGGTTGAGCATGCCGCCCCATAGAAACACCGCCGCTACAAAGGGGATGATGTAGGGCATGTAGAACGCGCTGCGAAAAGCCATTTGTCCCTTGAGGTGCCGGTTGTTCATCAGCAGAGCAATGCCTAGCGGTAAGAAAATTCCAACGGGCAGAGCAATTATGCCAAAAAAGATCGTGATCCACAGCGAGCCGCGCGTGCCGCTCTGGAGTGACCAAATCTGGGGGTCCTGGAACAACTGGACGTAGTTGTCCAGCCCTGCGAACTTGGGGGCGCTGGTGATGCCATCGGTGATCTTCAGATCGAGGAAGCTGAAGATCAGGCTGGCGACCATGGGCAGCAGCGTGAAGATCAGAAAACCCACCAGCCAGGGGGAGATGAAGAGCAGCCCCTCCCGCATTTCGCGGCGTTTCAGAGGCGTCATCTCGCGATAGGCCCTGAGCGTCGGCAGCTTCGGCAGGCCACGTTGGAGTTCTTGAAACATGGGGCGTCTCCTTGAACAATCTTTCCCGGTAGGATGGTGGGCAACACGACGACATGAAGCGTCTTGCGTGGATTGACCTGAGGGCGTCCCGCCGGGCGAGACGCCCTCAAGATCGGGTGTGCAAGCTGATCCAGGAGGCGTCCCGCCGGATGGGCCGGGCGAGACGCCTTTGGGATCGTGTGTTTGTTGCTACTTGTTGAAGATGACGTTCAGGTCATCGAGGTACTTCTGCCATTCAGCGTCGAAGTCGAGCTGATCAGGCGGGGTGTTTTGGAGCAGGTCCCACATGGTATTGCCGCGGGCAAAGGCTTCGTTCCAGTTCGGTGTGTACTGCTCGGCGCTGGGCGCGTCCGGGTAGGACAGGCCAGCCTTGAAGACTTCCCAGGTCTCGGGAGTCACGAAGGGATAGTCGTTGGACTTAGCCTCGAAGAAGGGCTCCTGCTTCTCAGGGATAGCAGGCAGTGCGCCGTAGGCGGGCAGCAGTTTGTCGCCGGCCGTGGTGATCAGGTAGCTGAGAACGGTGAAGGCTTCGGCCGGAAACTTGGTGCCCTTCCAAACGCGGAAGGTGTCGGCGTCCACACGGCCGTGTACCACGCCGTCGGCGCCCATGGGCATGATACCGGCCTGGAACTCGGCGCCAGAGTCGCGCAGGTCGCCCAGGCAGCAAGTGTACCACAGAGGCGTGATCGCCATGGCGGCCTTGCCCATGTTGAACAGGTTGCCGTTGCCGAACTCAGGCGCGCCGCTCATGGGGCCAGTTGCCATGTAGGGCTGCTCGCCATACATGCCGTCGTAGGTCCACTTCAGCGCTTCCTTCCAGTTATCAGGATAGGTCGCGACATAGCTGCCCTTCTCTTCGCCTTCAAAGATCTTGGCGGCGCCGGCGATATAGGAACCGATGTAGTTGGGGTGGGTCTGCCATTGCGGGCTGTAGCCCACCTGAACGATCTGGGCCGGGTCGAAGCCCTCTTCGGTCGAGTTGTAGCCGTTGATATCGATGGTCAGGCGCTTGGCGACTTCGGTGAAGGTCTCCCAGTTCCAGTCCACTTCTTCACCGTCCAGCATATATTTGTCGCCGTAGTTCTGGGGCGGATACTCCAGGCCTACCTCGTCGAAATAGGCAGGGATATAGTAGGTGGCGGACGGGAAGACGGCGAAGGGCAGGCCCACCTGGCCCTCCTCGGTCTGGTAGGAGTCAACCAGCGCCGGGTCGAAGATGGTGGTGTCGAAACCGCTCTCTTCGATGTAGGACGTCAGGTCCAGCCACTGGCCGTAGAAAGCGTTCGAGCCGCCCCAGCCCACCGGGCCAACGATGTCAGGCCCGGCGCCCGAGGCGATCTGGGTGGCCAGCGTGTCACGGCCGCTGTCGTAGGGCACAATCTCCAGAATCAACTGGATTGCGTCCTGGGAGGCGTTGAAGTCGGCGACGACCTCTTCCTGGATGGCCACTTGCTGTGGGTCGGTGCCGGTGCCCAGCCCGACGAACCAGCGTACCGGAATCTTGCCGGCGGCTTCGGCGGCTTTCATAGCTTCCGCCGAGGCAGCGGCAGCGGCAGCGACGGCTGCGGCGTCCTCTTCCTCAGGCGTCAACGTTGCTTCTGTCTCAGCAGCCGCTTCGGGTTCTGGCACGGCTGTGGGTTCTTCCTCTGCCGGGGCCGCGGTTGGCTCCTCGACGACTGCCGGTTCCTCGACGGCTGCGGGTTCCTCAGCGGCTGCGGGTTCTTCAACGGCCGCTGGCGCCTCGGTCGCTGCCGGGGCAGGCTCTGCAGGAGCGCCGCAGGCCGCCAAAAGCATGCTGCCGATCAGCAGCAGCGCCAACAGGGAGAACAGTCTCTTGTTTCTCATCGAGATACTCCTTTTCGCAAATGGAAGGAAAGTGGGTAGATGTGAAGGCTCATTTCCATGAGCCAGCCAACGCTGCGACCGATCACCGCCGTTGCCGTCCCTGGCGCAGCAGACAGGAATTGGGCGTCGAATAGATCCAAATCGTGGCGCAGTTGAAAGCGGGATCACCTCCTTGGTATGAAACTGGTCGCCGGTCGTCGTCACAGCCTGCACTGCGGCGTAGTTCTGGGCAGATACACTACGCGCAGCCGCAAGAGCGCCTGATAACCAACTCGGTCGGCAGAAGAGTCGATGAATCGGACTCTCCTCCCTGGATCAGGGTAATCAGTTGGCTGGCGGCTTGCTGGCCGGCCATCTCGATCGGGGCGCGCACCGTGGTCAGCGGGGGCGTCATCAGGCGTGCAAAGGGCACATCGTCAAAGCCGGCCACGGCCACATCCTGTGGGACGCGCCGGCCAGCTCGCTGCAGCGCCTGGATCGCTCCTGTCGCTCCCTCGTCGTCGCCGCCAAAAACGGCGTCCAGCTCGATGCCCTGGCGCAGCCAGGCTGCGACAGCCGCCTCAGCCTGCTCTTCGTCGAAGGCGCCGACGCTGCGCAGGCTGGGGTCGAGCGGAATGCCATGGGCCGCCAGAGCTTCCCGGTAGCCCAGCTCACGCCAGTAGGAATCTTCGTTGCCGTCAGGGCCAGCCAGAAAGCCGATACGGCGGCAGCCGTGGGCGATGATCAAATGTTCAATCAATCGGCGCGTGCCGGCCTTGTTTTCGAAGGTCACACAGGGAATGTCCAGCCCAGCCGGCGGCGTGCGATGCAGCAGAACCAGCGGGAAGCCGCGGCGATACAGCCGGCTGATCTCAGAATCAGTCAGCCGATCGGTGAAGACCAGCAGCCCATCGACGTTGTGTTCGGCCAGAGGCAGGGAGCCGTTGCCGCGCTCCTGCAGGACCGCCGAGGAGGCGTGGATCAGTAAATCGAAGCCGGCCTCCAGCGCTCCAGCCTCGATGCCGCGCAACATAGGAGCATAGAACGCGCCGCTGATCTCAGGCAGCAGCAATCCGATGGTGCCCGTTCTGCGGCCGGCCAACGTGCGCGCAGCCGCATGCGGCGTGTAGTCCAGCGTCTCGATAGCGTGGCGCACCTGCTGCACCGTTTCATCAGCTACCGGTGCAGTCTCGTTGACCACGCGGCTCACGGTAGAAATGGAAACGCCCGCCAATTTGGCGACATCAGAAATTGTTGCGCGTTTGTTGGGGCGTTGAGCAATCACGGCGGTGTCCGATCGCAGCCAGAAGACGACGAGGTCAGGGTATCTACCCGGCGAAAGCCCAGAGGGAATTATGAAAGGGCTTTCTGAAAGCGCTTTCAGTATAGCACGAGCGAGATTGCTTTGTCAAGTGTTAATATCTTGTTAATGCCCCATGAAACCTTAAAATTCTGCGGGATTTCTTGCGCCCCGGCCATGACCGGGTGTCCCCCCAAGATCATCTAAACTGAGTACACGCAGAAACCGGGAGTTTTCGTGAGCGCTTCGTTCTTGATCCAGCTCGTACAAACTCCCGGTTTCCAGAGGACACCCGTTTAAGTCAGAGCGGCGCGAATTTCCTTGACGTGGCGCTTCTCGTGGATGGCGATGATGCGGAAAGTACCCTCGACGGTGGCGTCGAAGCCGCCGGGATGGTAGCCTGCCCGGTCCCAGTCGTCGGGGCCGACAGCGTTCAGCAAGGCCAGGGTCCCGGCGCGGTTGCTGGCCAGCTCAGTTAGCAGCGCGGCCAGGTTGGCGTCGCGTCGTAACGCCACGTCTGCAGCGTTGAACGCGTCCAGGTCGAAGCCATCGACCTGCGCTCGCTGACCGGCCAGCAGGGCGCGAATCACCTGTTGATGGCCCAGTTCCGCGCCGGCCAGGTGAGCCAGCAGGTCGCGCACAGCCCAACCAGCGCTCGCCGTGGGCGCAGCGGCCTCAGCCGGCCCCATATCTTCCACGGCAGCCAGTAGTTCGCGGCGCGAGTCGTTCAGTCGTTGACGTAGTTTCTCTCGTCGTTGGTCCATAAGTGCTTACTCCTCAAGCCGAACGGGCTCGGTGGCTGCGCACAGACCGGCTCGGGCGCGTGGCTTGCCTACTGGCGGCGCAGTCGGGGGATCATCTTCATCCCGTACCTGGGATTCAGTGTGATCAGCGCGGCGGTGTCAATGCGCTGGCCGGGCGCCAGCGCCAGATCGAAGCGCTGCGCAACCGTCGCCAGGATCAACTGCCCCTCGGTCATCGCGAACTGGTCGCCGATACACTTGCGCGGGCCGGCGCTGAAGGGCAGATAGGCGAACTTGTGGCGCTTCTCCACTTCGTTGTCCGAGAAGCGCTCCGGCCGGAAGGCATCCGGTGCATCCCACAGCCGCGGATGGCGGTGCAGCGCGTAGAGGCTGATATGCACGATGCTGCCGGCCGGGATCGGGTAGTCCGCCAGCACATCGGCCTCGACGGCGCGCCGGGCGATGCTCCAGGCTGGCGGGTAGAGGCGCAGAGCCTCCTGGAAGACCATCCGGGTGTAAGGCAAACGCGGCAGATCAGCCATGCCCGGCGGCCGGCCGGCCAACACGCTGTCCACCTCGGCGCGCAACTGTGCTGCCGCTTCCGGATGCTGTGACAGCAGATAGAAGGTCCAGGTCAGGGCGTTGGCCGTGGTCTCGTGCCCGGCCAGCAGGATGGTCATCATCTCATCGCGCAGTTGGCGGTTATTCATTGCCGCGCCCGTGTCCTCGTCGCGCGCGTTGAGCAGCATGGTCAGCAGGTCGTCGTGATCGCCCGGCTCGTCGCGCCGCTGGGCGATGATCTCGTAAACCAGGCGGTCCATGGTCTGGATGGCGGCCTTGAACTGGCGATTTTGACGCGTCGGGAGCCAGGGCAGCATGACGGACAGCATGTTGTCGTAGCCGAAGCGGGCGTTGGCTTGCTTGAAGGCCTGGCCGAACTCATTGGCCTCGTCGCCCAGGTCGATGCTGAGCAGCGCCTTGCCGACAATGGTCAGGGTCAGACGCATCATATCCTGATCGAAAGCGATGGGAACGCCTTGCCGCGCCGGGTCCTGCCAGCGCGCCAGCGCAGCCAGCGTCTCCTCGACCATCATCTGACCCAATGAGGCAATACGCTGGCGGTGAAAGGCTGGCTGCATCAACCGCCGCTGGCGCAGCCAGGCGTCGCCGTCGCTGGTCAACAGTCCCCGGCCCACCAGCGGATAGAGCAGTTGGTAGTCCATGGTCTGCTTGTCATAGTTGCGCGCGTTGCCCTGCAAGACGTGCTGAATCGCGTCCGGGTCGTTGACGAAGATCGACTCCTCGCCCAGCAAGGTGACACGGGCGATATCGCCGTAATTCTGGGAAATCTCCAGACTGAAGCCCAAGGGGCTACGTTGAAACTCGCGCAGACTGCCGATGAACGGCCGGCCAGGCACGGCGGGAATGGACTTCTCAGTTACGATCGTGGTCTGCTTGGTCGTCATGGTTCTCCTTGTCGGACGGGTCTTGCACCAATGCTTTGTCGATTGGTATCATACCGCCGGCTGCGCTGTATGAGAAATCGCTTACGATTGACTCATCATCCTGGCCAACTGGCCAGGGAGCGGACCGTCTGCGCGGCCATACCAGCTCCCATCCCCTGGCCGATGCGTTGTGTAACGAGTCGCACTAAACTGACGTATAGACCTATGTGAGCAGTGTTCGACGAGGTGCACCATGACCGCAACAAGAGCCTGGCGATTGCGCAAACAACATTACTGTCTATGCAGCGAGAGTTGTCCCGTCTGCTCGGCTGTTCTCTTTCCGCCGCGTGAGGTGTGCAGCGCCTGCGGCGCACCGCAGCATTTGCCCATCGTTGCCGCCTTGCCAGCCTTCACCTTGCCGGTTGGTCTCTTCGCCGCCGCCGAGCTGGATGCCAGGGAAGGGCGCAGGACTCATTCATCATGACCCATTACGATTTCGTCCTTGTTGGCGGCGGCCTGGCCGGTCTGAGCCTGGCCTGCCGGCTGGCCGAGACACCGGCGTTTGACCACTGCTCGATCGTGATCGTCGAACAGGACGCCAAGACGAGCAACGATCGCACCTTCAGCTTCTGGAGCTGCACCCCCGGGCCGTTCGACGCAGCCATTGGCTACTCGTGGCAGCGACTGCGCGTGGCCGGCCTGGACGGCGTACAGGAACTGGACCTGGGCGATTATCGCTATCATACGGTCCGCGGCCTTGATTTTTATCGCTATGCTCAGGAGCGGCTGGCGCAGCACGCCAACGTTGAATTCTGGCGCGGCCATGTGCAGCGCATCGATGATGGCCCGGACGCTGCCGCAGTGACCATCGACGGCGAAGTCATCACAGCCAGATGGGTGTTCGACAGCCGGCCGCCCCGCATGCCAGTCCAGGCCGCTGCCGACCGTCACACCCGCCTGAAGCTCTATTTTCGTGGCTGGGAGATCGAGACCCCTGCGGCCACCTTCGACCCTGGTATGGCAACATTTATGGACTTTCGCACACCTCAGAACGGCGACGTGCGTTTTTTCTATGTGTTGCCCTTCGCCGCCAACCGGGCGTTGGTGGAGTACACGCTGTTCACCGACCAACGTCTTACCCATGAGGAGACGGAGCGGGCCATCGTGACCTACGTGCAGTCGACGCTAGGCATCGATGATTTTCGCGTGGCGGCTGAGGAGGGCGGCTGTTTGCCCATCACCGATGCGCCCTTCCCTCGTCATCTGGGCCGGCGCGTGATGGCCATCGGCGTCAAGGGGGGGCGCATGAAGCCCAGCACCGGCTATGCATTCAGCCGCGTGCAGGCTGACAGCGAGGCCATTGTGCAGTCGCTGCTGGCCCATGGCCATCCATTTGCTCTGCCTGCCAGCCCGGCTTCCTACGGCTGGTTGGATGCGGTGATGCTGCGGGTGATGCGTGATAGCGGCGAATTGATCGCGCCAGCCTTTGCAGCCATGTTCAGCCGCAATCCAGCGGCCCGCATCCTGCGCTTCCTGGACGAGCAGGCGTCAATGGTGGACGTGTTGGCAATCATGGCCAGCCTGCCCGCGCCGCTGTTTGCAGGCACGGCGCTGGGGATGGTGGTCGAATGGGCAGTAAAAGCAATGTGGGAAGGGAAAATCGGGATGCGCCCGCGCAAGCTGCGGCCGGCCTGAGAGCCGGACGATTTTCCAGGCGGCGCGAAGGGTGGTACAATAGGCCAACAAGTGCAATCGTCTGATGCATTTGCACCAGGCCGGACCGCCAAAGGAGGCGCATATGGATGCCATGGTGGCAGCGCTCGACAGGGCCGCTGAAGGCGCCTTTCTGATCGACAACAATCAGCGCATCATCTACTGGAACCGGGCAGCGCAGGAGATGCTGGGCTATGCGCCGGCCGACGTGCTGGGTCGCTCGTGCTATGACATCGTGCAGGGACGGGATGACCACGACCATACCTGGTGCCGCGGCAACTGTTATGTGACGGCCAAGGCCAGGTCGGGCCAGCCGGTGGAGACCTTCAATACGTGCGCCGCAACCAAGTCAGGGGAACTGCGTTGGATCAATATCAGTATTTTGGCGCTGCAAAGGCCTGGCGATGAGGAAACGCCGGTTATCCTGCACCTGTTTCGCGATGCCAGTGAACTGAAGCTACGCGAGCAGTTCACTCGTCAGGTGCTGCATCTGGTGGAGAACCTTCATCCGCATGAGTCGCCCGGCCCGGCAGCGCCGCGCGGCAGTCTGTGGGCTGAGAGGCTGACCGAGCGTGAACGAGAGGTGCTGCAACTGTTGGCGCAGGGCTATAGCACCGACCAGACAGCGCAGACGCTTTCTATCTCCCGGTCCACTACTCGCAACCATATTCAGAATATCTACCAGAAGCTGCAAGTCCACACGCGCGCCCAGGCCGTTGCCTATGCCTTCGAGCACAACCTGGTGAGTTGATTGCTGACGAGGGCGGTGTTTCGCACAAGAAGATAATCGAGGTTACCGAACGCCGCAGCGGCATCGAAGGTCTGTGGTGGGGGCGGGAAAAATAGTGCATTTGCACTAGCTCAAATGATCAAACTGCATCTTTCGCTGGGGGCAATTGATGGGGTAAACTAACACTGTACCGTCAAAAGCGTGCAAAACGTGCAAAACGCTCAAAGCGGTTTCGGACCATTCAATCACACTGCACTCGCCACCTGTCAGCGTCGCCAGGCGAGCGTGTGCTTTCTCTGTTTTTAGCCCCGAATGACTTTTGTTGCCTCAGCAGGAGGTCCTCACAATGATCAAGACGCACCCTGATAGTCGCCTCCTCAGCCGCGCCGACGTGGCGGAGATGTTCGGCGTCTCGCCCAGCACGGTCACGCGTTGGGCCGACGCCGGCCTGCTGCCCACCGCCAAGACCTTGGGCGGCCATCGCCGCTACGACGCCGCCGCCGTGTCAGAACTGGCCAAACAGTTTCAGAAGGAGAAACCAACGATGGAAGAACTCGTCTTCGGTGTTCCGGCCATGTGGGCGGACCACCACGTGCTCGCCGTGCGCAACGCCCTGTTCGCCCTGGCTGGCGTCGACAGCGTCGAAGCCAGCTCAGCTTTCAAGACCGTGCGCGTTTTCTATGACCCTGGCCGCACCTCAGCCCAGGTCATCGTCAAGGCCATGATGGCCGCTGGCTATCCACCCACCGGCTTCGAGGAGAACGGCCACTCCGAAGTCCCTGTGTCCACCGGCAAAACCGATCCGGCGTGGACCGCCCTGGCCATGCGCACCATCCAGACGCACCCGGCGGATATGGCGATGTCGGGAGAGTTTAGGAAGTATTAGCATGATACGTAATGCGTAATACGTAACCCGGAAGCGCCCAGAGATGCGAAGCGCGGGTTGATGAGTTCTGGGTTACGGGTTACGAGTTACGGGTTACAGAATACGCGGCACTTCACAGGAGTACTAATCATGGCAAAGAAAGCACGCGAAAACAGCGAACGCTCGATGGACCCGGCGGCGCAGGCGATCCTGATCCGGGCCGACGCACTAGGCATCGGGACGGCCTTCACCCGCTTTGAGAACATGGCGCCATGCACCGTCGGCAGTGGCAAGAGCGGCATGTGCTGCAAGAACTGTTTCATGGGGCCCTGCCGTATTACCAAGGATGGCCAAGTGGGCATCTGCGGCGCGACGCTGGAAACCATCGCCGCCCGCAACCTGGCGCGCGCCATCGCCTCCGGCGCGGCCGCCCACTCCGACCACGGCCGCGATTTGGCCTTCACACTGGAGGCCGTGGCACAGGGCCAGGCGCCTGGCTACGCCATCCGCGACGTAGGCAAGTTGTGGGATGTGGCCCAGCGCGTCGGCGTGCGCACCGAGGGCCGCCCGGTCAACGACGTGGCGCTGGATGTGGCCCGCAAAGCGCTGGGCGAGTTTGGCCAGCAGCGGGGCGAACTGACCTACCTCAAGCACGCGCCGAAGAAGCGCTACGAGCTGTGGAAGAAGCTGGAGTTGGCCCCGCGCGGCATCGACCGCGAGATTGTAGACGTGCTGCATCGCACCCACATGGGCGACGATCAGGACCCCGTACACATCCTGCGCGGCGCGATCCGCACGGCCCTGGGCGACGGCTGGGGCGGCAGCATGTGGGCTACGGATATCAGCGACATCCTCTTCGGCACCCCCAGTCCCAAGGTCAGCCAGGTCAACCTGGGCGTATTGAAGAACAATGAGGTCAACATTCTGGTACACGGCCACGAGCCGACCCTGAGCGAGATGATCGTCGGCGCGGTGCAGGATCCAGAGTTGATTGAATATGCCAAGAGCAAGGGAGCCGCCGGCATTTGCCTGGCCGGCATCTGCTGCACCTCCAACGAGGTCATGATGCGCCAGGGCATCCCCAGCGCCGGCAACTTCCTACACCAGGAGCTGGCCATCCTGACCGGCGCGGTCGAGGCCATGGTGGTGGACGTGCAATGCATCATGCAGGCGCTGCCCAACCTGGCCGACAACTTCCACACCAAGGTCATCACCACCTCGCCCAAGGTCAAGATCACCGGCGCGATCCATATGCAGTTCGACGAGCATCACGCCATGGATGTGGCCAAGGACATCGTGCGCCTAGCCATCGATAACTACCCCAACCGCGGCGAGATCATGATCCCGGATGTCAAGGAAGATGTCATACCAGGCTTCAGCCACGAGTACCTGAACTATATGCTGGGCGGCTCTTACCGCGGTTCCTTCCGGCCGCTGAACGACGCCATCATGTCGGGACGGATTCGCGGCGCGGCGGCCATCGTCGGCTGCAATAACCCCAAGGTGACGCAGGACAAGGAGCACATCGACATCCCGGCCGAGCTGCTCAAGAACGACGTGCTGGTGGTGCAGACCGGCTGCGGCGCGATCGCGGCCGGCAAGTTCGGCATGTTGCTGGGCGAGGCCGCCATGAGTATGGCTGGCCCTGGGCTGCGCGAGGTCTGCGAGGCAGTCGGCATCCCGCCGGTGCTGCACATGGGATCGTGCGTCGACAACAGCCGCATCCTAACCGTGCTGACCCAGATGGCCACCGAGGGTGGCCTGGGCGAGGACGTCAGCGACTTGCCGGCGGTGGGCATTGCGCCGGAGTGGATGAGCGAGAAGGCGCTGTCAATCGGCACCTATGCCGCGGCCTCGGGCGCCTATGTGCTCTTCGGCGTCGAGTCGCCCTACGAGTTCAGCGAAGAGGTGTCCGACCTGATTTCGGCCGGCTGGGAGGAGATGATGGGCGGCAAGATGGAGTTCCTGGCCGATCCCAAGGAGATCGTGCGCCGTAGCCTGGCCCACATCGACAAGAAGCGCGCCGATCTCAAGCTGCCAGCCTATGACCCGACCAAGTACGGCAAGAGCGGCGACTACGGGCTGCAGGACTACTTCGATCTGCCGATGGAAGAACAGCAGGCCATGCAGTACGGCGTGCCGGCCTGATGCGTAACGAGCAACACGTAATGCGTAATCCGAAATAGCGCACACCAATTCCGCTGGCACAAGTTACGCATTACGAGTATAAGGAGTATAGACCGATGTCAAGATACATCGCAAGCCGAGCAATTCGAGGCGCGCATCTGTTGGTGAATGAGGCTGATGCGTTGTTGGCAAAGACCATTGCTGAAGTTGGCGCTGAGGCGCCGGTGGCGTTTCCTAACACGGCCTACTATCTGCCTACCATCAATGGCATGATGGGCGTGCAGGTGGAGACGGTGGGCCAGCTTCAGCCAGTGCTCAAGCGAAAGATGCAGTTAGATCATTTGAGCTAGTGAAAATGCACTATTTTTCCCGCCCCCTCCACAGACGTTCGAA
>JAAEKA010000567.1 GCA_014155705.1 Anaerolineae bacterium clx_CAG2
CGATTCCGCCCTGGCCCGGCGCCAGCCGGTCCGAAGCGTCGCCACAGACAAAAAAGAGGATCTTCCAGGTTCTTTGATCGCTCATGGTCGTCCTCCTGCAAGGGTTTACCGATCTCCAAGCGGCCTCTCAGGCGCTGTGGCCTCTGATCCGCGTGTCCTGCGCCAGTCCGTGAGCGCCAGGCTGTTCAGCCAGCAGAAAATGCTTCGTCAATGGCTCGACATAATTCGCAGGCAGGAACTCACCGCTGGCGCGGTTGAGCTTATAGTCGCCCCGGTAGTCGCCGACCGCGATGCGCCGCAACATTTCGACCAGCCGGTCCACGTCGTCCGTGTTGTTGTAGCAGCCGAAGCTGGCGCGCACCATGCCGGGCATGTTAGACTTGTCGCCGCTCAGCAGTTGATCACGCCAGGTGTGGGCCGTGTGTTCGTCAAGCTGTAGCAGATGCACTACATAGGGGTGGGCGCAGAAACAGCCGCTGCGCACGCCAATGCCGCCTTCGTAGCCCAGGATAGCCGCCAGCAGAAAGTGTGAGACGCCTGCCATGTTAAACGGGATGACGCCTACTTTTTCGTGCAGCCGGGCCGGATCAGTCTCGCCGTAGATGTGGATGCCCGGCACGGTCTGCATGTGTTTGATGGCGTAGGCCAGCAGCTCTTGCTCATGGGCTGCCACCGCGTCCATGCCCACCTTCGTCAGCGCCTGTGCGGCCGCGGCCATGGCCACCGCGCCGCCCACGTTGGGGCTGCCGGCCTCCTCTCGGTCGGGCACGCCGGCCCAGTACACTTCGTCCAGCGTGACCACATCCACCGTGCCGCCGCCGGTGTACTCCGGCGCGCTGTGTAGGAATGCCTCCTTGGGGCCGATCAGCGCGCCTGCGCCAAAGGGGGCGTACATCTTGTGGGCCGAGAGCACGACGAAGTCCAGGTGCTCGGGGTCGTCGTCGGTCTTCATGTCCACCCGGCGATGGGGCGCGAGTTGGGCAGCGTCCACCAGGATGCGCGCGCCGGCTGCATGGGTTTTCGCCGCCAGGCGGTGGATCGGCTGAATGAAGCCGCTGACGTTAGAGGCGCCGGTGACAGCTACCAGCGCGATGCGGCCGGCATAATCAGTCAAGAGCTGGTCAAAGTGGGCTTCGTCCAGCCGGCCGTCTGGCATGGCCCGTACATGGACCACGCCGTTGGCGAAGCGCGCACGCCAGGGCAGGTCGTTGGAGTGGTGCTCAAGCTGGGTGGTGATGATCACCTGGTCTGGCGCGGCCGGCAGGCGGAAAGAGAGCTTGTTGATAGCCTCGGTGGTGTTCTTGCCGAAGATCACCGTGTTGCTGCGCAGATCAGCGCCCACGTAGCGGCCAATGATCTCGTGCGCCTGATCGTAGGCCACCGTGCTGAGGCGCGACTTGAAGCCCGTACCGCGGTGGACACTGGCATAATAGGGCATGAAGCGTTCGATTGCGTCCATGGCATCACGCAGCGCGGGCGTGCTGGCGGCGTTGTCCAGGTTGACGTAGGGGACCAGGCTGCCGTCCAGCAGCGGCACGAGTTGGTCATGGCCGACGATGCGTTGGCGGAGGTCGAGGGTGGAGGTATGCATGGCGGGTGTGGTGGGAGAAGACAAAGCTACGGATTGCACGGATCGGACGGATTGCTGGGAAATTTCAGAGACAAGCCGTATCGTCCGTCAAATCAGCGGCCTTTCTGGGAATGGAAGCGATACAACCGATGCGGCAAGGGCATGCTCGCCGGACTGAACGGTCACCTGAACGCCGGGCTCGTGGTGCGGCCGGCGCACGAAGGCGAGGGCGATGGGGCGCTGCAAGGCGATGCTGTGGACGGCGCTGCTGACCCAGCCGGCTTGCTTACCTTCCGCCATGATCTTGGCCTCGGGGGCAACCCGCTCATCCAGCAGCAAGCCCACCAGATGCGTCGTCACCTTGTCGTAGGTGATCTGGCGGGCAATGATCTCCTGGCCGGTGTAGCAGCCCTTGTGGTCGTCGCAGAAGCGGCGCAGTCCGGCCTCCAGCGGGTTGACCTGCTCGGTTAGCTCGGCGCCGGGCGCGGGCACGCCAGCCTCGACCCGCAGCACGTGGTAGGCGTCTTCGTCCAGTGGAAGCGCGCCGGCCCGCAGCAGCGCGGCCTTGACGGCCAACGCGGCCGGCGATGGAATCAGCAGCGTGAAGCCATCGCCGCCCAGCCCCTCGCCGCGCTGCACGGTCACGTCGACGCCGACGATGGGCAGCGTGCGCCAGCCGAACAGCGGCAGGTCGTCTACCGGGCCGGCAATCTGCGCCAGCAGGCCGGCCGACTGCGGCCCCAGCAGGCTGAACTGGGCCAGCGCGCCGCCGCGGCCCTCCAGGGCGATCTTATCGTTGAAGAAGATCTGCGTGCGCAGGGTGTTGAAGAGGGCCGGCCCCTGGCCCGGCCCGGCCAGCAGCAGCAAGCCCGCGGGCATAGCCAGCACCGTCAGCACAGCCTGGATGCGGGCCGTGGGCGAGGTGAGCACCGTCACCGCGCCCTGGCCCGGTAATAAGCGCACGTCGTTGGTGCTGATGCGCTGCAAGAAGGCGATGCGGTCCTCGCCGCCCAGCCACAGCCGCGCGTGATCGCCCTCGTCGCGCAGCGCTGCGCCGGTGCGTGCTGCCCAGTAGCCGGTGGGGGTAGGTGTCTGCTCTGAAACCACGGTGCTCCTCAAAAGAATGAGATGTTGAACGCTGGCAGCAAGTATACCATAAGCCTTGCTCAAACCCAATTGCGCATCGCCGCTCTGGCTGGTCTCCTGACCGAGCCAGCCTCACCCTCACGCTCTGGCCGGTCTCCGACCGAGCCATCTCTGCACCCGCCTCACCCCCACGCTCTGGCCGGTCTCCGACCGAGCCAGCCCTACCACTCCACTGCGCTGAGGATCACATCTGAGTGCCCACGCGGCTCTTGCAGCCAATACGCCGCCGACGAGAACCGCCAGCTCAACGGATCCAGCACCAGCCCTTTCCGCCGCGGATTGTCATGCAGGTAAATGATCTTCGTCTGCCAAAACTCACGCTTGTAGATGGCTTCCGGGTGCCGGCTCTGCTGCCAGAATTGCCGTTCACGGTCTGTGCGGCCCGTACGTCGCAGCGTCTCGGAAAGTGCCCTCGGCATGTGGCGGTCGCAGTAATCGCTCAATCGTTGACCGGTGAACTTGCGAAAGGCGGTAATGGTATCTCCCAAGCGTCTGGTATCGAACTCTGCATCGAAGCCGATCCAGTGGATGTGGGTCGGCATGATTACGAAGGCGTTGGTGCGGAGGTGCTTTTCGCGATGGCAGAAGTTTAGACTTTCCGTGATGATCGAGCAAGGTTCTACAGCGATGAAGACGGGCAACCAGTCGATGATTGAGAAGGTGAGGTAATAGAGTGCGTGGTCCTGGTGCAGGCGGTAGGTTTCCATGAGTATCCCTCCACGATGGCGCGGCGGGCACGGTCTGGAGACCGGCCCGAGCGGGACGGGTGGCGCGGCGGGCACGGTCTGGAGACCGGCCCGAGCGGGGGGATTGGTTTTTGCGCTGAACGGAATGTAGGCTACCAGGTGCAATTCGTCAACCAATCCCCCCCCGCTTGAACTCATGCCAACACCATCTCCCGCGCCACCTCTTCCACTGTCGTCGACTGGCGGAACTGCTGCGTGTACAGGTTGTAGTAGTGCCCGCGCGCGCGCAGCAGCTCGCTGTGGCTGCCGATCTCGGCGATGCGGCCGCCTTCGATTACGAGGATGCGGTCGGCGCGGCGGATGGTCGAGAGCCGATGGGCGATCACAACACTGGTGCGTCCTGCCATCAGCGTTTCCATGCCCTGCTGGATCAGCGCCTCGGTCAGGGTATCCACTGAGCTGGTGGCCTCGTCCATGATGAAGATCTCCGGCTTGGCCAGCACCGCCCGCGCCAGGCTCAGCAACTGCTTCTGTCCTACTGATAGCAGCGTGCCCCCTTCGCCCACCTCCTGCTCGTAGCCCTTGGGCAGGGTGGCGATGAAGGGGTGTGCGCCAGCCATGGCGGCCGCCGCCTCCACCTCGGCGTCGGACGCGTCCAGCCGGCCGTAGCGGATGTTCTCGCGGATGGTGCCGGAGAAGAGGTAGGGCGTCTGCAGGACGATACCGAGGCGCGATTGCAGGGCGTGCTGGGTCAGATCGCGGTAGTCACGGCCGGCGATGCGCACCGCGCCGCTCTTGGGCTCGTAGAAGCGGCACAACAGGTTGACGATGGTCGACTTGCCGCCGCCCGTCGGGCCAACCAGGGCGATAGTCTCGCCGTGGCGGATGGTCAACGTGAAGTCGTCCAGCACCGGCTTGCCTTGTTCGTAGTAGAACGAGACGTGCTCGAACTGGATGTCGCCGCGCACCGTGCCAGGGTCGATGGCGCCCGGCTGGTCCACGATGTCGGGCGTGGTGTCCAGCAGGGAGAAGATGCGCTCGGCTGAGGCGATGGCGTTCTGCAGCTCGGCGAAGACCCGCGCCAGGTCCTGGATCGGCCAGATCATGAACGTGACGTAGGAGACGAACGCAGCGATACCGCCGATGGTCAGCCCGGCCATTGCGCCACCCGGGGTCAGCGCCTCGATGCCCGCGTACCAGACGATGGCGGCCACGGCGAAGGAGGCCACGATCTGTACGGCCGGCAGGAACATGGCCGACAGCACAGCCGCGCGGTAGCCAGCCCGGTACATATCGCTGGTCAGCCGGTCGAACTCGACCAGGTTTTCCTCCTCACGGTTCAGCGCCTTGACCACGCGCACGCCGGTGATGCTCTCGTTGTAGGCTGCGGTGATCTTGGAGTTGACGCGCCGCACGTCGCGATACTGGGTCAGAATGCGCCGCTGAAAGTAGATCGCTACCAGCAGCAGCACCGGGATGATGGCCATGACGATCAGCGCCAACTGCCAGTTGATCAGCAGCATGAAGATCAGCGCCGTCGTTATGTTCATCACGCCCCAGGTGACATCCAGAATGCCCCAGGTCACCAACTGCGCGACCCGCTCCGAGTCCGAGGTGACGCGCGACATCAGCCAGCCGATGGGGGTGCGGCTGTAGTAGGCAAAGGATAAATCTTGCAGGTGATCGAACATGCGCTTGCGCAGGTCGTATTGGATGCGCTCGCCCAGGATGCCGGCCAGGTAGATGAAGCCGAACACCGCGCCAGCCTGCACGAAGATCAGGCCGCCATAGAGGCGGACGATCTCCATCAGACGCGCACGGTCGCCTGGCACGATGCCCTGATCCACGATTTGCTTGCTCAGAAAGGTGAACAGCGAATCCAGGAACGACACCAGCGCGATCAGCAGCAAGAAGCCGACGACCCACTGCCAGTGGGGGCGGGTCAGGCCCAGAATGCGCCGCATCGTGCGGCCACTGAACTGGCCCTGAAACTCTTCTTCTTCTAGTTCAAAGTCTTCGTATTCAGCCATGAGGTTTGCCTCTTGGTGTGAGTTGGTGGGTTGACGTAATGCGTAACTCGTAATTCGTAATTCGTAACCCAGAGTAGGTGCGAAGCGTGTGCCCGGATGCGAACGGGTAGGTGTGCGTAATGCGTAACCCGGAGGGCAGTCTCCGCAATGTGCTTTCGCTATCCTAGTGCCGATCATTCGAGCACGCGCTTCACATCATCCTCCGGGTTCCGGGTTACGTGTTACTTGTTACGCATTACTCTTTCCATTGCCCGATATCTCTCGCTGCAGCTCATCTTCCATGCGCGCCTGCAGGTCATAGATCTGCCGGTAGAAGCCGGGCTCGGCCATCAGCTCGTCGTGTCTGCCGTGTTGCAGCACGTGGCCGTCTTTCAGCACCAGGATGAGATCGGCGTCCATCACGCTCTGAATGCGATGGGCGATGACGAAGGTGGTGCGGTTTTCCATCAGCCGCTGCAAGGCCAGGTGAATCTCGGCCTCGGTCTCGCTGTCCACCGACGACGTTGCATCGTCGAGGATCAGGATGCGCGGGTTTTTCAGCAGGGTGCGGGCGATGGCGACGCGCTGCTTCTGGCCGCCCGAGAGGGTTACGCCCTTCTCGCCGACCAGCGTGTTGTAGCCTTCGGGGAAGGTCTGGATGCCATCATGGATCGCCGCCGCGCGCGCGGCCGCATAGACTTCCTCGTCGGGCACGGCGCGGCCTACGCCATAGGTGATGTTCTCGCGGATCGTGCGTGAGAAGAGGAAGGGCTCCTGCTCGACGATGCCGATCTGGTTGCGCAAGTAACGCCGTGGATAACTGCTTAGCGGCTGGCCGTCCAGAGTGATCACACCGCCCGTGGCCTCGTAGAAGCGGGGTAGCAGGTTGACCAGGCTGGTCTTGCCAGAGCCGGCGCCGCCCATCAGCGCGATCACCTGGCCTGGCTGGCACTCGAAGCTGATGTCGCGCAGCACGTGCGGTTTGTGGCCGGTTGGCTCAGCCTGCCCGACCGGGTCGGCGCCGTCGTGCTGCTGCGTGGCCTCCTTGCCAGCCTTTGCGGCGTCGGCGCCATCTGCCGGCGGCGGCTCGTAGGCGAAGGCCACATTGTCATAGACGATATGGCCCTGCGGCGGCCCGGCCGGGCGCACATCACCCTCGTCCAGCGGCTCTCGCTCCTCGGCGATCACCTTGGCCACGCGCTGATACGACACCAGGCCGGTGGACATCTCCACGATCAGACGGCCCAGGTTGCGCATCGGCCAGATGATCCAGATCACCAACTGGTGGTAGGCCAGGTAGGTGCCCACGCTGATCGTCCCGTCGATGGCCAGCAGCGCGGCGAAGGTGAAGCCGGCCAGCATCTGCATGCCAGAGATGATATCGGTGGTCGGCCAGTAGAGCGAGTGATTGATCAACAGCCAGCGGCCGCGGCGGTACTTTTCCCAGTTGTCCTTCTCGAATTTCTGGCGCTCATAGCCCTGGCGGGCAAAGGCGCGCACCACGCGCACGCCGGTCAGGTTCTCTTGCAGCGTGGTCGAGAGAATCGCTTCCTGCTCCTGGTAGGCTTCGTAGGCCTTGGAGATGCGCCGGAAGAACCAGACTGAGATGGCCAGCACCAGCGGGACTACGATCACTGAGAACAGCGCCAACTGCCAGTTGAGCAGCAGGATGGCCGTGAAGTTGACGATGAACAGCATGGCCACGCGGCCGACAGCCGTGGCCTGGTCGGCCAGGAAACGGCGGATGTGATCTACGTCCGAGGTGGAGCGCTGGATCAGTTCGCCGGTAGACGTGCGATCATGAAAAGCGAAGGGCAGGCGCTGGATCTGGTCGAACAGGTAGTTGCGCAGGCGATAGGCTGTGCCCTCGGCTGTGCGTGCGGCCCAGCGGCCGCTAAGGAAGGTGAAGCCGCCCTCCAGCAGCGCCAGGCCGATGAAGCTCAGCGCGATCAGCGGTACCACGTTGGCCCGCTCCGGCTGGCCCAGCGTGTTGTCGACGAAATCGCGGAAGACGAAGTAGACCAGCGTCTTGGCCAGCGCGGCGAAACCTAACGCCACCGTGGCGCCGATAAAGGTCCAGTGAAAGCCGGAGATCAGCCGCCACAGGCCGGCCAGCCGGTTGTCGTCCACCGCCTGTTTCAGGTCGTAGGACGCCAGCTTGTCGTTCAGCGGCGGCGCTTGTTGGGACGAGGCAACGGTCATGGTGTACCTCCATGGACTACAATGGAACGAATGGACTTGCGCACTCTCAGGTTAAACGGAGTGTGAGGCCAGATGCGTCAGTCAGAAACCGGGTTTTTCCTGTGCAGTTACGGTCCTTGGCTTCGCACGCGCCTTACGGAGCGCCATGATCATGGCCTGCGAAGCAAAAACCGGTATCGCTATGACGGCAGAAAACTGCACAAAAAAACAGGCGGGTCCCCTGGCCCGCCTGTGATCAGCGCAAAAAGACGCTGTGTAAGGTAGGGCTATGGGGTAAGGGCGGTGTGGTCGCGGCGGGCGACGGGCTGGCCAGCGGCGCGGTCGGCAGCCTCTGCGATCCAGGCGGTAAAGTCAGGCTGGCGCCAGGCAGGCGCCTGGATGATCTCGGCCAGCGCGGCTGTGCTGGTCTCGGCCAAACGGCCAAACGTGACGATGCCGTGCTCGCGCAGGCGGGCGGCGAAGACCGGGCCGATGCCATCGATCTGGGTCAGATCTTGCTCGGTTGGCTGCGCAGAGTCTGCGCTCGCCTGCAATACCTCGACCTCCGCCAGGGGCAGGTCGTTCTCGATCAGCAACTCGTCCAGGGCCTGGACGTCGGCTGCGGCATCCAGGTCGGCCGCTGCGGCCGCGGCCTCCATCATCAGGGCATCGACGCCGACAAAGCCATTGCTGGCCACCACGCCGCGGTGAAGGATTGGGGCTGCCGCCGGTGCGGTCAGCATAGCCAGTCGGCGTTCGGCCTCCAAGGCGCGCGCCTGGTGGCTGGCCAGCTCGCGCTGAGAACGCGCCAACTCGGTCTGGAGGTCCTGGACACGCCGCACAAAGCGCCATGCCACCAGCGCGCTGGCGGTGACAGCAATCAACGTGGCGAGTAGTCGCTTCATCGGCGTGTACCTCCTTTCAGGATTGGTCGTCGGTCGGTCGAGAACATGGCGCCATTGTAGTACTTATGCGGCGAATTGTCAATGCTTAATGGGTCAATTTGAGAAACTTGCGCCGGCCGACCTGCAACACCTGCACTTTACCCGTGGGGGCGAGCTCCAACTTGAAGTCGCCTACAGTCTGTCCGTCCAGCTTGACGCCGCCTTGCTGCACCAGCCGGCGCGCCTCGCTGTTGCTGGCCGCCAGTCCGTGGGCGGTCAGCAGCGCCAGCAGGCCTACCGGACCGTCCAGCCGCACCTCGGGCATGTCGTCGGGCAGCTCGCGCTGTTGAAAGACGGTGCGGAAGTGCTCCTCTGCCGCCAGGGCCGCGTCGTCGCCGTGGAAGATGCTGACGATCTCGCGCGCCAACTCCATCTTCAGGTCGCGCGGGTGGCGGCTGCCGTCAGCCAGCGCCCGCTCGACCTCGGCCACCTGGGCAGGCAGGTAGCGCGTCGCCAGCTTGTAGTAGAGCGGCATGGCGTGGTCGGGAATCGACATCACCTTGCCGTACATGTCGGCCGGCTCGGCCAGGATCGGGATGTCGTTGCCCAGGCTCTTGCTCATCTTGATCTCGCCGTCGGTGCCGGGCAGGATGTCGACGATAACAGCCACCTGGGGTTTCTGGCCCATGGACTGTTGCAGCTTGCGGCCGGCGACCAGGATGTTGAAGAGTTGATCGGTGCCGCCGATCTGCACGTCCGTCTGTTGCGCCACCGCGTCGTAGGCTTGCAGCAGGGCATAGAAGGTCTCGTGCAGGAAGATCGGCTCGCCGCGCTCCAGCCGGTTGGCGAAGTTCTCGCGCGTCAGAAACTGCTGCACCGTGAAGTTCTGCCCGATCTGGATCATGTCCAGCAGACGCAGCCCGGCCAGCCACTCGCCGTTATGGCGCACTGTGGTCTTGTCACGGTCCAGGATCATGAAGGCCTGTTCGACGTAGGTGCGGGCATTTTCGGCGACTTCGGCCTCGCCCAGCACAGGCCGCGCCTTGTTTTTGTCGCTGGGATCGCCCACCAGACTGGTGTACGAGCCGATCAGGAAGGTCACGTTGTGGCCCAGGTCCTGGAACTGGCGCAGCTTGCGCATGGTGATCGTATGGCCCAGATGCAGGTCGGGCTTGGTGGGGTCGTAGCCACAGTAGACCCGCAGTGGTACGCCGGTGCGCTGCGCCTCGCTCAGGCGCTCCCGCAGCTCGCGCGTCATCTGGCGCTTGGTCTCCTCGTCGCCGTAGTTGGTCCCCTGCATCAGCCAGGCGACTTGCTCGTCGATGGAGAGGGTAGTGGGGTCGAGGGTAGGTGAGATCATGGCTGTGTGCCTCCAGGTCTCTCGCCAGACCCTTCGGGTTTTCGAAAACCCGAAGGGTCTGGCATGGGCGGGAATCAAAACGTGGCGCACTGCGCCACGTTTCATAAGCAATAAAAAATGCCGATTTCAACCAGTGGACGCGTTCAATGGGCCAGATCCGGGGCAAAGCCGCCCCAGAGATAAGCGTAGGTGAACCCAAATGTGTCCATAGTCTTCATAGTGTCGCAATAGTAGCACGGACGGGGCGTGGTGTCAAACTGTGGATTTGGTCATCACACCAAACCTGGCGAATGCCCGTCGTTGATGGGTGTCTGCGTACGGCAGACAAAGAGAGACCGCATCCCACCTGATGGGACGCGGTCTCTCTTTGTCTGCCAGCCAGCTATGCAGAGCGACTGCGTTCGTCGTTACTCCGCTTCCCCCACCGGCTCCGTCGCCCCCGTTCCCAGGAAGCAGTGGCCGGCCGTGAAGTAGAAGGTGATCGGCTTCTCGTTGCGCAGCACGTCGAGCGCCCCGTCGAACATGGCCGAGGGCAGATGCATAACAAGTTGGCCGTTGGCCAGCGGCCCATCGGCCGGGAAGGGCATGCCAACGTCATGGAAGCGCACGTAGCCAATGCACTGGCTGCCGGTGTAGAGGGCGATCTGCGCCCGATTGCCCTGGTAGCCATCGGACGTGCCATAGAACAAGACATGATATTGGGTTACGTCTGCCATGGTGTGAAACTCCTTGTGGTTCGAATACAGGTTGCCAGCGCCAACAACGCGCTGCTGCAAATGGTCTCTATCAAGATAAACGCAGTCTCTGCCGGAATTCCGGCGCCGCCTGCGCCGCGCCAAGCCTTTGACATTTGCCCCCACATGGCATAAAATGCCTCTTGCTGCTGCCCTTGGGGCAGCATATCGTTTTATCACGCGAGGAACACGGTGCGGCATGAAGATCGCCAGACCAACCACTGCGGCGGAGATCCGCCAGGCTTTTCTTGACTATTTCGAGGAGAAGGGGCATACCCGCGTCGCCAGCGCGCCTATGGTGCCCCACGGCGACGACACGCTGCTTTTCGTCAACGCCGGCATGGTGCCCTTCAAAGACACGTTCCTGGGCCTGGAGAAGCGGGCCTACGTGCGCGCGGCCAGCAGCCAGAAGTGCATGCGCGTCAGCGGCAAGCACAACGACCTGGAGGAAGTTGGCCCGTCGCCCCGCCACCACACCTTCTTCGAGATGCTGGGCAACTTCTCCTTTGGCGACTACTTCAAGCGCGAGGCGATTCACTACGCCTGGGAGGCGCTGACCACCGTCTTTGGCGTGCCCGGCGAGCGGCTGGTGGCAACCGTCTTTCTGGACGACGATCTGGCCTACGGCGTGTGGCAGAACGAGATCGGCCTGCCGCCGGAGCGTATCCTGCGCATGGGCGAGAAGACCAACTTCTGGTCCATGGGTGACACCGGTCCCTGCGGCCCCACCAGCGAGATGCACTTCGACTGGGGCCTGGCGGCCTGCACCTGCGGCCGGCCTGATTGCAGCGTGGCGCTGGACAACGGCTGCGCCCGCTGGCTGGAGGTCTGGAACCTGGTCTTCATGCAGTTCAACCAGGACGCCAACGGCGTGCGCACCCCGCTGCCCAAGCCGGGCGTGGACACCGGCATGGGGCTGGAGCGGCTGGTCTCGGTGATCCAGGGCGCGGCCGCCAACTACGATACCGACCTGTTCCGACCGATCATGCTGCGCGTGCAGGCGCTGCTGGGCCACGACGACGCGCAGATGGCAGCCCAGATCATCGCCTACCGCGTCATCGCCGACCATGCCCGCGCCATCACTTTCCTGATCGGCGACGGCGTGCTGCCGGGCAACGAGGGACGCAACTACATTTTGCGCCTGGTGCTGCGCCGCGCGGCCCGCTATGGCCGCCTGCTGGGTTTCAACGAGCCCTTCCTGCATGAAGTCAGCCGCACGGTGATCGAGCAGATGGGCAGCGTCTACCCGGAGCTGCGTGAGCGGGCCGATTTCATCCTTGCGACCGTCAAGCACGAGGAGGAGCGCTTCCTGCGCACCCTGGACCTGGGCTTGAACTTGCTTGAGGAGCTGATGGCCGGGGTCAAGGCGCAGGGCGATACGGTGTTGCCCGGCGACGCGGCCTTCCGCCTGTGGGACACTTACGGCTTTCCGCTGGACCTGACCCGAGATATCGCGACCGAGAATGGCCTCCAGATCGACATGCCCGGCTACCGCGCGGCGCTGGAGCAGCAGCGCCAGCGCGCCCGCGCGGCCGCCCAGTTCGGCGGCGCCGGCGAGGGCAAGGACCTGAGCGTCTACGCGGGCGTGCTGGACCGGCTGCCAGCCGGCGGCGTGGAGCATCTCTACCTGCTGGCCAGCGAGGCCGAGACCACAGTCGCGGCCATTATCGTTAACGGCGCGTTGGTCTCTCAGGCCCAGCAGGGACAGCAGGTAGAAATCGTGCTGGTCCAGACCCCCTTCTATGTGGAGAGCGGCGGCCAGGTCAGCGACACCGGCGTGATCCGCAGCGCAGGTGGCGCGTCGCTTGGGAACCGTTGGGAGGTCGTGGTCGGTGACACGCGCCGGCCGGTGGCGGGCGTCATCGTCCACAGCGGCCAGGTGGTGCATGGCGTGGTAACAGAGGGCGCGCCGGCTATAGCCGAGGTGGACGTGCAGCGACGCTGGGACATCATGCGCAATCACACGGCGACGCACCTGCTGCACGCCGAGCTGCGCCGCGTGCTGGGGACCCACGTGCGCCAGGCCGGCTCGCTGGTCGCCCCTGACCGCTTGCGCTTCGACTTTACCCATCCCGGCATGTTGTCGCCACAGGAGATGGCCGCCATCGAGCAGGGCGTCAATGCCTGGATTTACCGCAACGACCCGGTCGCCTGGCGCTGGATGGCCTACAAAGACGCCGTCGCCACAGGCGCAATGGCCCTCTTTGGCGAGAAATACGGCGACGAAGTGCGCGTCGTCGAAGTCGGCGCGTCCAATCAACCCATCACCCAGTCGCCCAATCTACCGCCGTCCCCCGTGAGTCGGGAACTCTGCGGCGGAAACCATGTGAACAACACCGCCGAAATCGGCGTGTTTCACATCGGCAGCGAGGGCAGCGTCGGCTCGGGCGTGCGGCGCATCGAGGCCGTCACTGGCCGCGGCGCCCATGCCCTGCTGCAAGAGCGGCTGGAGCTGCTGCACCGCACTGCCTCGACCCTGGGCGTGCCTGAGGCCGAGGTCGACCGCAAGGTGCAGGCGTTGCTGGAGCAGGCGTCGGCGCAGCAGAAAGAACTGGCCCGGCTGCGCGAGCAACTGGCCCGCCAGGAGTTCCAGGTGTTGCTGGCCCAGGTGATCGAGCTCGAGGGCGGCGTCAATGTGCTGGCCCAGCCCGTGACCGCGGCCGACGCCAACGTCATGCGCCAGATGACCGACTGGTTCAAGAACCAGCTCGGCTCGGGCGTCGTCGTGCTGGGTGCAGCCATCGACGGCAAGCCGCAGTTGGTGGCGGCCGTTACCGACGACCTGGTGGGTCGCGGCGTCCATGCCGGCAAGCTGGTGCAAGCCGTGGCTCGCAGACTGGGCGGCGGCGGCGGCGGCCGGCCCAACCTGGCCCAGGCTGGCGGCGTCGCCCTGGCCGGACTGCCTGCCGCTCTGGCCGACGTACCTGGCCTGGTGGCCGGGCAGCTTGGATGATCGAGAAGAACCTTGTGAGAAGTTCGATTGCTCCGAAGCCATCGGACTTCTGAGAGACCATGACCGAAGACACAATTTCCGCGCCGGCCGAGCTTCAGATCGTACCTGCCGACGGCGCATGGGTCGAGACTACGGCCCGCACGTTGGACGGACAAACCTACGATGCCACGCCGACCCATGTGGTGGAGGCGCCGGTCGATATCAGCGCGGCCGGCCTGCGCCAGTTGCTGCGCCAGTTCGAGGCCGGCCGGGTGATCCTGGTTGTGACACGCGGCAGGCCGCGCACTGGCGACAACGGCGCGCCGGCCGTGACCCGCGACTGGGCGACGTACCAGCGCGATGGCGGACCGGCCGCTGAAACCGGCCTGGTGCTGCTACACAGCCTGCGCCGCCAGGCCGACGCGCAGGGGCTGGAGGTGGCGTTGGTGACGCGCGATGAGCGGCTGCGCGCCCAGGCCGCCGACGTGGGCATCCCCGTCTTTAGCAGCGTGCAGGGCGCGCAGGAGCGGCTCTGGGGTTATGCGCCCTCTCGCCTGGACACGGTGCCACCCAGCCCGGCGCGCGATCTGCGTGAGCCTGTAAGCGCCAAACGGCGCAGCCTGCTAGCCTCCCGTTTCCGCACCGTCAAGCTGGCCACCGGCCAGCGCGGCCCACTGCCATTTTGGTTGGAAACGCTGTTCTTGCTGGCCGTGCTGCTGCTGTCAGTCACGACGATTTCGGCAGTGGCGGCCTTTATCGTCCCCGCGGCCGACGTCCGGCTGGTGCCGGCCCAGGAGCCGCTGGCCGAGACGGTCACCATCACTGCGCGCTCCGATGTGGAGGCGGCCAACCTGACCCAGCGGGTGCTGCCGGCCCGCCGCATCGGCCAGCGGGTCGAGGTGGAGGGCAGTGTGCAGGCCACCGGCGCCGAGTTCGCCCCTGACCAGCCCGCCCAGGGCGCCGTGGTTTTCACCAACCGGCGCGCTGAGCCGCAGGAGATTCCCCCCGGCACGGTGGTCGCCACCGCCACGGGCAGCAATGTGAGCTTTGAAACCATCCAGCCCGTCACGCTGCCCGGCGGCGTGGGATCGCAGGTGACGGCGCCGATCAGGGCGCTGGAGCCCGGACCGGCCGGCAACGTGCGCGCTTTCAGCATCAACACCGTGGAAGGGCCGCTGGGCGTCACCACCAATGTCATCAACCCGTCTGGCACCTCGGGCGGCAACGTCAAGGAAGTGCCGGTGGTCAAACAGGCCGACAAGGATGCCTTGCGCGCCCAGTTGGAAGAGCAGGCCCGCCAGCAAGCCTATCTGGCGCTGGGCGAGTTGTTGCGCGAAGGCGAATTCGTGCCGCCCGAGACTGTTGGCACGCTGGTGATCGACGAAACCTTTGACCGCTTTACCGACGAGGCGGCTGACGAGGTGACTTTGCGGCTGCGTATGCTGGCCACGGCGCTGGCCGTCGATGGCGCGGCGGCCGATGAGATGGCGCTGCGCGCCATGGGCGAGAAGATCCCCCGCCGCGGCCAGATGTTGAGCGACTCGGTGCGCTTCAATCGCGGGCCGGCGACGGTCTCCCAGGAGGGCGAAGCCGTGGTGATCAGCTTTCCCAACACGGCCAGCAGTGTTGTCGTGCTGGACATCGACCCGGCCGCCGTGCGCGCGTCCATTCGCGGCATGACTCCTGGCGAAGCGGTGGCTACCCTGCAAAGCAACTGGCGTTTGCAGACGCCGCCTGAGTTGACGCTGGGACCGGACTGGATCGAACCGCTGTTGCGCCGTCTTGACTTCGACTGGCTGCCGCTGCCTGTGGCCGACCGGGTGCCTTGGCTGCCATTCCGCACGCAGGTCAGCGTACAGTTTGTCAACCCGTAGGTCTCTATGACTGAGCAAGCACTGGCTGCATTGCCGGTTGGCCGGCTGATGGCGCTGGACGTGGGCGACAAGCGGGTCGGCGTGGCCGTGTGCGACGAGATGCAGACGCTGGCCTCGCCGCTGACCGTGCTGGAGCGCCGCTCTCGCGCTGAAGATCTGGCGCGGCTGGGCCGGCTGGCTGTGGAGCAGCGCGTGGTGGGTCTGGTGGCCGGCCATCCGCTCAACGCCGACGGCAGCGCGGGGCCGCAGGCTCAGCAGGCAGCCCGTTACGCCGCCCGTGTGGCCACGAGTCTGGCCCTGCCGTTGTTGCTGTGGGACGAGTACGGCTCCAGCCAGGAGGCGGCCGCGCGGCTGGCCCATGCATCGCGTCGCCGCCGCCGTGCGCCGTTGGACGCCGAGGCCGCCGCGGTGATTTTGCAGGATTATTTGGATACACAACGGGCGCACTCCGCGCTGTGGCCGGTCTCCTGACCGGTCCGAGCGCGTGGTGATCAAGCGGGCACGGTCAGGAGACCGGCCCGAGCATGGCGTGGATCGGGCGGGCACGGTCAGGAGACCGGCCCGAGCATGCATTACAATGATTGATCAACAGCAACCTCCATCTTCTAACCCTATCAAGCGCCGCCCGGTGGGCGCCGCGCCGCAGCCGCGCGTGCTGCCGAGACGCGGCCGCAAACCGCTTTATGCCGGCCAGAAGCCTCGGCCGGCTGAGCGTCCTTCTGCGCCCTGGTACCTGCGCTGGCTCGACCCGCGCATCTATCTGCGGCTGGCCATCACTGTGGTGACGTTGGGGGCTGTGGCCGCGATGCTGGTGCTCAGCCGCCAGCATCTGATCCAGCAGTGGCAGGCGCAGCCCGAGTCGACCGAGGGACTGGTGCGCTCCGGCCAGGTTGCTGGCCAGACCCTCAGCCTGGACAACCTGGAGGATAGCCTGATCGGTCTTTACCTGCGGGCGCAACAACCTGTGCTGGCCGCGGCCGCAGGCAGCAGCACGCAGCCGGTGCCCTTCACCATCGAACTGGGCGAGACCGCCACCAGCGTAGCCGATCGTTTGCAGGAAATGGGGTTGATCAGCGACGCAGGTCTGTTCCGTCTGTACATGCGCTACAACGGCATCGATCAGCAGTTGGAGGCGGGCGATTTCGAGTTGGCCTACACCATGACCATGCCGGAGATCGCCCAGTCGCTACAGAACGCGCTGGTGCGCGAGATCACCGTGACCGTGCCAGAGGGCTGGCGCGCCGAGCAGTTGGCCGAGTACTTGCAGGAAGAAGGCGTCATGGACTCTGAGAGCTTCATGGCCGCCGTGCGGCTGGGCGACCCGGTCGCGTTGGGCATGGGCAGCTACGACTTTCTGCGCGAACGCTCCTCCCAGGCCAGCCTGGAGGGCTACTTGTTTCCCGACACCTATCGCATCCCAGCGCGGGCCAGACCGACTGACCTGCTGAGCGCGATGCTGGACAACTTCGAGGAGAAGGTGCCGCAGGAGTTGCGGGTTGCCGCCGCGTCGACAGGGCTGAGCCTGGGCGAGGTAGTGACGCTGGCCTCCATCGTCGAACGCGAGGCAGTGCAGGCCGACGAACGCCCGCTGATCGCCAGCGTCTACCGCAATCGTCTGTCTGGCTTCTGTGCGCCGGAAGTGGGCGGGAATTATCTGCAAGCTGATCCTACCGTGCAATACGCGCGTGGCCGGCCGGGCGACTGGTGGTGGAAGCCGCAGTCGGTGGAGGAATATCAGTTTGTCGATAGTCCTTACAACACCTACCTCAACCCAGGCCTGCCGCCGGGTCCCATCGCCAGCCCTGGGCTGTCGGCGCTGGAGGCTGCGGTGCGTCCAGCCGAGACACAATATTGTTTCTTCGTCGCCACCGGCGAGGATGGCCGCCACGTCTTCGCCCGTACCTACGCCGAACACCAGGCCAACGTTGCAGTCTACGGCGGGCAGTAGAATCGAGCAGAAGAGGCATGTCTTGCGAGACATGTCTTTTCTTTTGCCGTTCCTCCTCGATGCTGTTGACACAGCGTAAGCTTCTTTGGGGCAGTTTCATGTTTTCGTATATAATCGGCGCATGAAGAATTTGTTAACGCTAACGGTCATCGCCGGGTCCATCCTGCTGGCGGTTGGCTGTTACGGCAGCACGCCGCCGGTGGTCAAGCTGGGCTTGATCGCGCCTTTCGAGGAGCGGTACCGAGACGAGGGCTACGAGGCGTGGCGCGCGGTGCGGCTGGCGGTGCAGGAGCGCAACGCGGCTGGCGGCGTGGCCGGCCGTCAG
>JAAEKA010000568.1 GCA_014155705.1 Anaerolineae bacterium clx_CAG2
CGGCGTCGACCTGGACGGCGCTGGGGCCGGCGGCCACTGACATGCCTGTCTCGGCAACCGACCAGAGGCTATTGTCACCTCCATCGAAGATGATGAAATCGCTGCGGGCAGTGTTGTTGTCGTCGTCCAAATGCACGTGAACCCGATCGTTGCTGAAGAGAAGGATATCACTGCCGGCCAGCGATGCCTGGGAGTGGATGCGACCGTCGTCAACGCTGTCAGATGCGCCGCCCAGGATCAGGTCAGGCGCGGTGTTGCTGCCGCCCTGGGCAATCACACCAGTCCCAAGAACGTTGTCGTTGAAGACCTTCAACCCATAGTCGATGTTGTTGGCCTCGAAATACCCGCCGCCGCCGGCACGCACCAGGAACGTGTTGGGGGGTGGCGGCGGTGAAGTCGTTGTCCTGGCTGTCGGCCCAGACGAAGCTGCCGTCGGCCAGTGCCTTGGCCCCGCGCCCGGCGGCGAAGCTGTAGGCGCCGGCAGCACGGTTGTCGTCCCCGCCGGGCACGGTGCTCCTCTCGCCACTGGCAGTGTTGGAACTCCCGCCGCCCCCGGTGCTGCCGTCGTCGCCGCTGGCGATGTTTCTACCACCTCCGCCCACGGTGCTGAACGAGCCGCTGGCAATGTTCTGAGACCCGCCGCCCACGGTGCTGCCGTAGCTGCTGGCATTGTTCTGAAACCCGCCGCCCACGGTGCTATCCTGGTCGCTCGCGTCGTTAAAAGAGCCGCCGCCCACGATGCTGCTGTAGCCGCTGGCGGTGTTTAGATAACCGCCGCCCACGGAAGCGTACTGCGCATTGTCCTGGACAGCAGCTGCGTTGCCCGCCAGGTTGCCACGGCCGCCTCCGATCGTGTCGAAGTCATCAGTGACGAAGTTAAGGGACCCTGCGCTGCCACCGCCTGCAATCACGGGGCCTCTCACATTTGCCTGCATGGCGCCTTGGCCGGCGATGATGCTGGGCGCATCGGCCGCATCAACCGACGGGCCGAATGAGCAGCGCTTGCTGGCCGTTCACCTGGATGACCAGGGGCTGGTTGTCGCTGGTGCCCAGGAAGTTGCTGGCGGCGTTGGTGCCGGCGTTGCCGGTCAGCGCCCAT
>JAAEKA010000569.1 GCA_014155705.1 Anaerolineae bacterium clx_CAG2
GCTCGTTGATCAGGTTCAGCAGGTGCTCGCCGCTGCGGTTGATGATGGTCAGGTTCTCCAGTTGGTCGGCGGTCAGCGCAGGGTCGCGGGTCATCAGGCCGGAGAAGCCCAGGATGGCGTTGAGCGGCGTGCGCAGCTCGTGGCTCATGTTGGCCAGGAACTGGCTCTTGGCGCGGTTGGCCGCCTCGGCCGCCTCCTTGGCCTGGGCCAACGCTGCCTCCGCCTGCTTGCGCTCGGAGAAGTCCCGGGAGATGCCCAGCACCGAAGCGACCGCGCCGCCGGCGTCGCAGATGGTTGAAGCTTTCAAATAATGCCAGCGCCACTCGCCAGCGCAATGCCGCAGGCGATATTCGACGCCATCTTGCTTGTCTCCGGTTGCAACCAGCCGTTTTAGATATGCGCGTGTCGCAGGCAGATCATCATCATGCACCAGGTCTTCGTACCATTTGCCAAGAAATGCGTCACGATGATGCCCCAGGATTTCCGTGATGTTAGGGGAGACATAGGTCAGGACGCCTTCCGGCGACAGCGTGAAAATGATGTCGCTGGCTTGTTCCACGAAGGAACGAAAACGCTGCTCGCTCCTGATCAGCGCCTCTTCTGCTTGCTTGCGCTCGCGCCGGACCGTAGCCTGGATCAGTTCGCGTTCTACCGCGGGAACCAGACGCGGCAGGTTGTCTTTCATGACGTAGTCGTGCGCGCCGGCTTTCATCATCTCGACGGCGGTCTCTTCGCCCATGGTGCCTGAGACGACGATAAATGGCAGGTCCAGCCCGCTGGCCTGCAAAATAGCCAGCGCACGTGAGCCGTCCAGTTCCGGCATGCTGTAATCCGAGATCACGATATCCCAAATCTGTTCTTGCAGCGCAGCGCGCAGCTCCTCGGCAGTTTCAACCCGCAGGGAGTTGACATCATAGCCGGCCCTGGCGAGGAGACGCAAGATCAGCAGCGCGTCGCTTTCCAGATCTTCAACCATCAACACAGCGAGAGGTCTTGTCATGGTCAACCCTCTTTGGGCAGAGCAGGCTCGTTCAGGATCAGCCAATACAGCCCCAGGTGTTCGACGGCCAGCACAAACTGGCTGAAATTCACCGGCT
>JAAEKA010000057.1 GCA_014155705.1 Anaerolineae bacterium clx_CAG2
ATCATACACGCGGCGACAGATATTTTCATCAGCCCGCTCAAACAGCCGGCTGATCGTCTCGGACACAAAGGGAGGATTGGCTCTGACGGCTCTAAGCAAATCGAGCTCTTCGACGTCGCCGCGCCCTAACATCCAGCGCAAAGTCTCCTCAAAGTCCTCTTGATCAACAGGCTGCTGCAATGCCAGGCGTCTCACAATGCGTTCCCATTCGGCGCGAATCCTGCGCAGCTCAGCGACCCCGGTAGACTCAACACTGCTACTGCTGCGAACCCATTTGTGAAGGCTACTGATGTAACCGGTGATCACGTTGAGGGTGGCATACGCCCGTTCGCGCTCGGTTGTGTTTCGCTGTGCCACGCGTTGTTGTCTTCGAAGGGTATCGAGCGACTGCTTCTGCAGTTCACTTACCTGCAATTCAAACTGCTCGCGCCGGGCAGGAGGTACGCCCGCCTCCCCGATAAGAGCAAGCTCGCTGAAGTATCTTGCCGCAGAGCGCGGGTCCACAAGATTCTGCCAACCGCCGTACATCGCATCATTACTGCTTGTGTGTCTCATCGCTCTTCTCCGGGTGTAGTGTTCGGCCTAGCCGCAGCAAGAATGGCCTGCACCTGCTCTACCAACTCATAAGGCAGATAGTCCACTTTTCGGAAAATGAAGCAATTCTCCCTGCGGTACTGTTCCATAATGCGTTCATTAGGAAAGTTCGTAAACATGATGATCGGAAGGTGGGGTGCCATGACCCTGGCTCGTTCATAAAAGTGAAAACCCGTACGAAGACCATCTTGCGTGTCTTCATCCTTGAACGCACGACCAGCCGGCATCATGATATCTAGAATGAGCAAATCGATCTGTTGTGGATTGCGTTTCAGGAAGGTCAGGGCGGCGTCCACATCTGTATGAGGGTCTTCGCATTGTCCACAAAGGATGTGACGTTTGTAGAAACCGGAACGGCATGCTAGAATTTCATCCGACACTCAAGGGATCAGATCAAAACCGGTCT
>JAAEKA010000570.1 GCA_014155705.1 Anaerolineae bacterium clx_CAG2
CGCTGATGCTGTCGGGCAGGCCAGAGGTTTGAAGCTGCACGCCGATCTTACCGCGCAGCTTGCGGGCCTCGCGGCTGGGATCGACGCCGGCTACAATCAGACGGCCGCCGTCGGGCTGGCGCAGCCCCTCCAGGCACTCCAGCGTCGAGGTCTTGCCCGCGCCGTTGGGTCCCAGCAGGCCGAAGATCTCGCCGCGCTGCACCGCAAAGCTGACGCCATCGACGGCTGTAAAGTCGCCGTAGGTCTTGCGGAAGTTCTCGACAGTGATCATGGAGTCGTTCATGGGGAATATCTCCGTCGCTGATCTTGTAGCCGGATTGTTCAGTCGCAAACCAGCGGATTGCATTACAGGAAATCATTCCTATGCATTGGCCTCAGTGTATGCCAAAACTGCGTCCGCGTCATCGGTCTACCGACTAGTCTGTCCTGGCCGACCGGACAGTGTACGCCTGGACAATGACAAAACGCCCCCGCTCGGGTACAATGAAGACGCTATGAACCGCTCCCCCTCCGCCGCCATCGACCGCTCGCCTGCATCGACTGTTGAACAGCAGGCCACGCGCGAGACTCTGCCTTTTCTGATCATCGTCACCGTGGTGCTGGCGGTGCTGTACGGCGCGTCGCTGGCCGGCAAGCCTGAGCTGCGCAGCATGCCGGCAGTGGCCCTGTTCACGGCGCTGCTGCTGGTCCACGGCGTGCTCTACTGGCTGGTGCTGCGCCTGCCCCAGACGCTGCCCTGGATCGCGGCCTACCTGGTCGTCCAGACTGTGCTGGCTACTGCTATCGCACTGCTGGCCGCCAACCTGGGGACCAGTTTTGGTTTGTTCGCCGCACTGATCGGCATCTCCGTGGGCCTGCTGCGCCGGCGGGCGCTGGCCGCAGCGGCGGTGTTGATCCTGCTGGCGTTGCTGGCCTTCGTCCCCGCGCGCCCCAGCGGCGATCTCACCCTCTCCTGGTGGCTGGTGGCCGCCCTGCCCATGACCCTTTTTGTGGTCATCTACGTGGCGCTTTATACCCGCCAGATAGAGGCGCGCGCACAAGCGCAGGCGCTGCTGGCGGAGTTAGAGGCGACCCACCTGCAACTGGTTGAGTATGCC
>JAAEKA010000571.1 GCA_014155705.1 Anaerolineae bacterium clx_CAG2
GGAAAAGGTGCTGTTGCTCACGGTCATGGTAACATTGTTGCGAATACCACCGCCTGGAGCGGTGGCGCGATTGCCGGAGAAGGTGCTGTTGCTGACGTGCAGCGAGCCGTAGTTGAGGATGCCACCACCTGAGCTGTTGGTGTCATTGTCGGAGAAAGTGCTGCTGCTCACGGTCACCGTCGCTCCGTCGTTTCGGATAGCGCCGCCGCCGAATTCGTAAAATGCGTGCGCTGCGCGATTGCCCAAAAAACGGCTGTTGCTCAGGTTTGCTGTGCCATTGTGAAGGTAGACGGCCCCTCCGCCTATAGCGCTGTTAGCCATGAAAATGCTGTCGGAGATGATGGTTGTGGTGAACCGGCTCGCGATGGCGCCACCCGTTCCATGGTCTGCGCGATTAGCCGACAGCGTGCTGTTGCTCACGGTCAGCGTGCCAGCGTTGAGAATACCACCCCCGTCACCGTTGTTGGCGCTGTTGCCAAACAACGTGCTGCTGCTCATGGTCATCACGCCGTCGTTGTAGACCGCGCCGCCGGTCCCGGCGCTATTGCCGTAGAACATGCTGTTGGTCACGTTCAACGTGCCCTGGTTCACAACACCTCCACCCACGTCAAAGTTGCCAGCCGCGCCATTCGCAACGACTAACGCATTTATGTTCAATGTTACCCCGGGATTGATCAGAAACACTCGGACCAAGTCATTACCGGTGATGGTGACGGTTTGTCCACTGCCGTCGATGGTCGTATCAGTCGAAATCGTTATCGTGTTCGTCGCAATTGTGCCGCTGCAAGCAAAGGTCACCTTGCCGCCTCCCGCCAGCGCCGCAAGCAAGGATGGTTCGGCGCAGACGGTGACGACACCACCGGCTTGGGCAGGTGCTGGCAATAGACAAAGAATACCAGAGCCACGACAGTATGTTTGGTGCGCATGGCTGACACCCCTTTCCCAGAAAGTCGATCAGGACAATCGAGGCCCGACCGTGGCGCGGGCTTGCCCCATCATACACTATATTGCGCCAAATCACTCAATCAGTTTCAGCCTCTTCTAACCGAATACCTCACACCCTCATACTCAACCCCACCCGTCCCCGC